>DOTV01000130.1 GCA_003520925.1 Bacteroidales bacterium
TTCAGGTCTTAATTCCTGAACATAGGTTTTCCAATGCAGCAGTTCTTGAATTTCTTTCCGCTTCCGCATGGGCAAGGATCATTACGTTCCGGAAATGAAGCTTTAACAACCTGATTTTCCCTGTTCCTGATCCAGTTCATGACATTTGCGGGAGGACGCTTATTCTTGAGCTCATCTGCCATGAATTTCATGCTTGGTTCAACATGACTGAAAAACATCTTATAACCTTCACACAGATAATTTAATCCAGGCTTTCCGTCGGGCGTCATCAGAAATCTGTGTTTGGGACATTCTCCATGGCAGGCATACCTTACATCACACTTCAGACAATACGAGGGCAATTTATTCCTCTTATCAACTCCGAAATCAAATTGCTTCTGTGATTTTACAAGATCTGTAAGGGGTGTTTCTGTTATATTCCCAAGGAAGTATTCCGGATATACAAAATGATCGCATGAAAAAAGATCGCCGTTATGTTCCATCACCAAAGCATCGCCACAGGTTTCATTAAAGACGCATAATCCGGGATTCGCACCGACGTAATTTGCGAGGGTTGCATCAAATATCTGAACGTAATATCTTGCAACATCATTCCTTACCCATTCATCAAATATGGAAATCAGGAATCTGGCATAGTCGGAGGCGCCTACAGACCAATCTGTAACTTTCACATTTTGTGAGTGAATAGGAGCTACTAACTGAAGCTCTTCTTCATGTCTGGTTTCAGCATTGATTTCTACTACGGGAAGGAACTGAATAAAGCCGCTTCCGATCTTTTTAAGGAACCTGTATGTTTCGGAAGCGTAATATACATTATAGCTGTTAACCGTGCTTAGCGTATTAAACTCCACCTTATGTCTGTGTAAAAGTTCTATACTTTTCATAACCTTTTTAAAGGTCGGTCTTCCCGACGCAGTCTTCCTGAAATGATCATGATTATGCTCTGTACCATCAATTGAGATACCAACCAGTATATTATTGTCGATAAAGAATTTACACCAATCGTCATTTAGCCTTGTTCCATTTGTCTGAAAAGCATTCTCAATTGTTTTATCTCTACGGTATTTTTTCTGGAGTTCGATAGCTTTCCTGAAAAAATCCAGACCCATCATGGCAGGTTCACCACCCTGCCACGTAAAAGTTACATTTGGAACCTGATGAGCTTCAATAAACTGCTTTGTAAAATTCTCCAGCAGGTCTTCTGTCATCTTCAGGTTCATTGAACCCGGATAGAGTTTCTTCTTCTCGAGGTAATAGCAATACGTGCAGTTAAGGTTGCATGACGGACCAGCTGGCTTCAGCATCACATGAAAAGCCTCCGGTTGCTTTAGTTTTAAAGCGTCGGCAAAAAGAAGAGTAGGTTTCATTTTTAAAAATCAGGTATAAAAATACATTTTTTGTTGAACTGCAATCCGATTAATAAAATTGACTTTTGATTTTACCGGGTTTATCTTTGTACAAAGATTTTTTGATTTTGATTGAACATAATTATGCAAATCTAAAAGGAGGAATTCAATATGAGATCATTGAAACTAATGCTCTGTTTTCTATTTGTGGGTTGTTTTTTCGGAATGCAAACTACAGGAGCCCAGGACCAGTCACATTATATAGCCCTGATTACTGGTATTAAAGGAAATGTTCTTCTGATGAAAACTGGCAAACCGGGGTTTGAGAAAGCTATCTGGGGAACGCAACTCTTTAAGGGTGATCAGGTTAAAACTGAGATCAATTCTGAAGTAAGTCTGACTTTTTCGGATGGAACAATAATAAAACTACCTTCAGGAAGGATCTTTGAAGTCTCCGGTGAGAATCCCACAAGTCCGGCAGTAAGCGGAAATGTCAGGAGGGTAACAAGTTCCATGATGGCTGACATGTCAGTGCTGACTACCAAAAAGGATAATAAAAAGGATGCCGGAGCGCTCGCCGGTGTAAGAGGAGTTGTAACTGAAGAACCTATAGAACTGACTTCTCCTTCAAATACACTGATTAAAACGGACCGTCCGTCCTTCACCTGGGTTCCCCGGAAACCGTTCGATAAATTCGTTGTAAATCTTTATAACAGCAGGGGCCTTGTATGGAGTAATAAGGTCTCCGAAAGCACCCTGAAATTTCCCGCAGCTGAAAAGGCACTCGAACCGGGAGAGACATATTTCTGGAACGTTGAAGGAGAGGATCTTCTCGACAATAAAAAATCAGCCAGTTACAAATTTTCAGTCCTGTCGTTTGAAAAATCAAAAGAAATTAAGGATCAGGAGGCGCTTATAAGAAAAACCTTTGATAATGATTCGGACAGCAGCAGCCTGCATTCATTCCTTGGGGCATTCTATTTAAACCAGGGATTACTTCAGGATGCCATCAACGAATTTGAAATTATTTCCGGTATGAATCCTGATGCACCTCTGCCGCATGAAATATTGGGTTCATTGTATTCGGACGTTGGAAATAAAGATAAGGCGATTGAAGAGCTGCAAAAAGCACTGCTGATTGCAAAAAGCAAAGAGAAATGAAGAATTTTTATCTTTTCTGGCTTTTTTCATTACTTTTTTTTCCCAGGTATGCAGGCGCTCAGGGTACATTTCAGTTAACGAAGGAACAACTTGATTCTGAGTTAAGAAAGGCATTACAGCAAAATGATGATGCAAGATGCTACGACCTTATTAAAAATCAAAGGCTCTTAATAAAACCATTTGTCGACGGACTGATCAAAGAAAGCATCAAACTTGAACTGGAAGGAAAAGAAACTGAGGCAAAGAAATTGCATTCAATGAGCGAAAATGCTGCAAAAAGTTTTGAAAATAACTTTGGGGAAAAGAGTCTTTCGATTGCTGTTAATTATTTAACAATCTGGTCGAAAGATCAACTGGAAATTAAACTGACAGCTGACAGCCTTTATGCAGTAGGAACTAAATTTCGTCTTGGAAATGAGCCAGAAAAAGCAATTGACCTGTTTGAAAAAGCACTGACTCTTTACAGCAAAATAGGGGATGAGCGGGGGGAAGCCGAAGTTCTGGGTGGATTCGGTGCTGTCTACTTTACAAATATCAAGGATTACCAGAGAGCTTTTGAATATTACCAGAAAGCTCTGGGAAAAAGGGAGAAAGTTGACGACAAAGTTCTGATTGGCAATACTCTGAGCAGTATAGGTTCTGTCTACCATGACTATTTTAACGACTATCCTAAGGCACTTGAATATCTTGAAAGGGCTAAAAAGATCAGGGCCGAAATCGGGGATCTAGTTAACCTGGGAAGAACGATTCATGTTGAAGCTTCTGCTTTTGAGAAGAATGGACAACCTGATTCTGCACTAATGTATTTTTCAAAATCATCTGAACTAAATAGCATGTCTGGAGACAAATTACGAACGGCACAGGCCATGCTTCATTCAGGAGAAATCCTTAATACTATGGGGAAATATCCCGAAGCCCTTGATTACCTGCAGAAATCACTTGATCTCTATAAAGATATGGAGATGCGTACAGAGGAGGGAGAGGTATTAAATCAGATAGGATTTGTTTATTCGAACATTGGAGATCTTGATACTGCAATTGAAAAAATAACTGACGCAGCCGGAATAATGAAAGAAACCAACAGTATGGAAGGGCTCGCAGGAGTATATAATCATTTGGGAATTGTCCTTAGGGAAGCCGGAAGATATGAAAAAGCTCTGGAGTACCATTTCATGTCGCTTGAGATTTATGAGAAAGTTGGAACACAGGCCCAGATACTTCCTGTCCTCGGCAATATTGGAAATGTATACAAGGACCTTAAAGATTATGTTAAGGCTGAGGATTACCACGCAAGAGGTCTTAAAATATGCCGTGAAAACAATGCAAAAGTTGAAGAGGTTCATTATCTGCTTAATCTTGCTAATGATCAGCTCCTTCAGGGGAAGCTAGATATAGCTGAGGTTAATTATGACCTTGCCAATGATGTTGCAAAACCTTATAACAATCCGGATCTTAACTGGAGAATCGCAGTAGGGATGGCGGAATTCAATGAACGGAAAGGTGATTATGAGAAAGCGGTTGATCTGAATGATTCTGCCCTGAAGATCCTTGATTTAATGCGAAGCACATTTCAGACAAGGGAACAGAAAACAAGTTATATGGCCAGTGAGCGTTACGTCTTTGAAGATATCATTAGCCTTCTTAGTACTCTTCATTTTAAATACAAATCAAAAAATTATGACACACTGGCTTTTAGCTATGCTGAAAGAAGTAAATCAAGAGTTTTACTGGATATGCTTTCAGAAGCCAAACCGGGACCTCTCGTTTCTCAGCCAGTATCTTTGGATGAGGCAAAATCATTATGTCCTGACAGGAATACTATAATTCTAGACTTTTTTGTTGGTGACAGCAGCTCCTGCCTCTGGGTAATTACTCGTTCAAAATATACCATGATAAAGCTGCCTGGATCAAAAACACTCCGGGAACAGATTGAGACTATAAGATTCTCATTGCTCGATCCACAACAGACTGTTTCAGAATTTTTTATTAACGCAGGAACTTTGTTATATAAAGAGTTGATTAAGCCGGCAGAGTCGTTTCTTTCAGGTAAAAGTCTTCTTATAATTATTCCTGATGGGATTTTAAATTATTTACCTTTTGAGGTGTTATTGAATGAACAATGGAAAAAGGACGCTGGAGCTTCATATGCTGATATTCCTTTCCTGGTAAAAAAATACCCGATAAGTTATTCGCAATCTGTAAGTGTATTGAGTACACTTTTAGCCAGGAAGACTAGGGGAGCAGCAAATCTCGCCGGCAAGAAGGATCTTCTTGCCTTTGGTGATCCTGAATATGATGATTCCTCAAAGATATCCA
>DOTV01000151.1 GCA_003520925.1 Bacteroidales bacterium
TACAGCGGTCCGGCAAACTGGGCGGTGAAAGGACCTAAGGCATCTCCGACAACTACTTTTCCACAGGCTTATGGTCTTGCTCAGACCTGGGACCCCGAACTTATACAGAGGATAGCTGACTGGCAGGCAACAGAAGCAAGGTTCCTAGCACAGAATAAAAAATTCGGGACAGGTGGACTGGTTGTGTTTGCTCCAAATGCCGACATGGGTCGTGATATACGCTGGGGAAGAACCGAAGAGTGTTTTGGAGAAGACCCTTTCCTTAATGGAGCTATCGTTACTGCTTTTGTAAAGGGACTTCAGGGAAACGACCCCGTATACTGGAAAACGGCTTCGCTTATGAAGCATTTCCTTGCCAACAGCAACGAAAATAACCGTGCATTCAACAGCTCTGATTTTGATGAAAGGCTGTTTCGCGAATACTACTCCTATGCCTTTTATAAAGGAGTTACAGAAGGTGGTTCACAGTGCTTTATGGCAGCCTATAACAAATATAACGGCATCCCCTGCACCGTTCATCCTGTATTGAGAAGTGTAACTATGAATGACTGGGGCCTCCGGGGAATTATTTGTACTGATGGAGGAGCTTACCGGCAGCTATTAACCACTCATGCGTATTATCCGTCGCTCGATATAGCTGCTGCTGAATGTATTAAAGCCGGGATAACCGTATTTCTTGATAATTATATGGCACCGTTAAAGGAGGCTCTTGGAAAGGGACTTGTAACGGAAAAGCAGATTGATGAAGCTATCTACGGAAATCTGAGGGTTGCTCTCAAGCTCGGAATGCTGGATAATTCATCCGGAAATCCATACAATGAAATCGGCATAAAAGATACTATTGCACCATGGACAAAAATGGAGGGCCATCAGCTTGCCAGACTGGCTACTCAGAGATCGATAGTCCTCCTGAAAAATAAAGACTCATTTCTTCCGCTTCAGAAAAACAAAATAAAATCAGTTTCAGTCATCGGACCATCATCAAACAAGGTTATTTCCGACTGGTATTCCGGCACTCCACCATACAATGTCAGCATTCTCAATGGGATCAAGAATGCTTTGGGGGATGATGTTACAATAAGATTTGCAATGAGCAACAAAGCTGATTCAGCAATTATAGCTGCCAGGGAGAGTGATATTGCCATAGTTTGTGTTGGTAATCATCCCCTTAGCTATGGTCTGGGATGGGGACAGAACCAGGTAGCCAGCGACGGCCGCGAAGATGTGGACAGACAGGCAATATCATTGGAACAGGAGGACCTGGTAAAGCTTGTATATAAAGCCAATCCCAACACGATCCTGATAATAGTGTCAAGTTTTCCGTATGCCATAAACTGGTCTAAGGAGAATGTTCCGGCAATCCTTCATGTAAGCCAGTCAAGCCAGGAACTTGGCAACGGGGTTGCAGATGTACTTTTTGGAAAGGTCAGTCCTGCAGGAAGGCTTGTTCAGACCTGGATAAGATCGATCGATCAGCTTCCCCCGATACTCGATTATAATATCAGGAATGGCCGGACTTACATGTATGATAAAAATGTACCTCTTTTCCCGTTTGGTCATGGACTTTCATACACCACTTTTAAATATTCAGGATTAAAAACTGACAGAAAGACTTTGACCGGGGATGATATTGTAAATGTGAGCTTTGACATTCAAAATACAGGTATTTACGACAGTGATGAGGTGGCTCAGCTGTATGTCAGTTTTCCTGATTCAAAGGTTGGACAACCGCTTAAGGCCCTAAAGGGATTTAAAAGAATTCTTGTGCCAAAAGGTAGTACTGTTTCAGTCACAATCCCTTTAAAGGCAACAGATCTTCAATACTGGGATCCATCAAAACAGAAATGGGCACCCGATATCGGGAAGGTGAATTTCTTCATCGGAGCCTCCTCCATGGATGCCAGACTAACAGGAAGTCTGACAGTTAAATAGAAGCCAGGTTATAATAGGCTTTTAGTTAAACAATGAAGGAATTTTTAATTTGTCAGACAGGAGAATACAATAAATTCAGATTGTTTATAATTTGATTAATTCCTATTCTCTTCTAATAAGACAAACCCAGTCTTTTCCATCCCTAACCGGAGGATTGCCTGTAGATGCTGAGCCATTTACTGTTATTTTATTAACACTGGTCTGTATCAATTCACCACCCTCCCGGGGATTATACCAGTTAATTGAATATTTCCCATCTGGAAGCATTAAGTCAGTGGCATTTCCTTTAGGAATGTAAATGGCATAAATATCTCCTTCCTTGGCCAGACAATAAGCGTCTTTATCTTTTATAAGTTCATCAGCATTCCTCATATCATTCACCGGCAGGAATTTATGGAAAAAATCAATAGCAATTTTTGTTTGATCCCACAACTTATCCCTGCTACGCCAGTCTTCACAACTGAGGTCGGAATGGGGATATTTGTACCCGAAATACCACTCTGTTCCGGCTCCTCCCGCCATTAAATTGCCCCAGAGAGCTTTATACCTTATTGTATCATGATCAGGATCAAATGAATCGGGCAAGGCTCCCTTGTCGGCCGGACCTATTTCATCAAGACATACTACCCAGCTGTGTCCGGAAGAAGCAGATTGTTTAAGCCAGTATTTTGCATCTTCATGGATTTCATCAACATTTCCGCACTGGATTGAAGGTCCTTCGATATTCCCGAATCCAAGGTATGCTGTCATATCTTTCATTCTCTGCTTTGGTGCGGAATGTGTATGAACAACAATAAAATTTTTATAGGGATCTGTTGATCTGATATAATCGGCCATTTTTTTTGTATCCTGGTAGGTCTGTCCGTAAGGGGACCATTCTGTCGGATTATGCTCTTCGCCGAGGTTCCAGGTTACTCCAAGGTTATGCGAGAATCGGGCAATCAGTTCCCTCAGGTATAGTTTTCTCTGCACATCGAGGTACCCGCAATCGAGCAGACATTCATTCTCGGTCTCCTGCAAAACAAAATGTTTCATGATTCCCAATCTGTCAGCATGTGAAAATATTATTTCCCACTGGTCCAGTTTGCTGCAATCGAAACGGTAACGTTCGTTCCTGTCAGTATATGGCCAAACATCTTCTCCATCGCCAAGAATATTGAGTGTCAGGAAATAGAAGCTGTTCATCCCTTTGGACGCCAGATAGTTCAGAGCGCCGATGATACCCTTGCCTTTCCCGTTCTTCCATTGAGGATCTCCTTCTTTCCAATCAAGGACATGAGGTCCATAAAGGTGGAGGCCACTGTTGGGCACGGCTTCTCCGCTTCTTGCCTTGCTGGCACCTCCATAATATGTCCCGTCAAACTCCCTGTAACCAAGAAAATTTTCAGGACTATCGGCTCCTCCCTTGAGAAAAACGTCACCGTTGCCTGCATGTTTCAGGAATTGGGTTCCATCATACTGCAGCCTGCCTTTTGCACGGAAATCAGGAACACTTTTATCTGTTTTATCTACCAGGAGAGTCCCGGTTTTCCCATCCGCAAAACACTTTTCACCGTAGCTTAGATCATCAGCGACCGCGATATTTTTACCCTTCAGGAAGCTGACTTTATAAGACCATTCACCGTCTGAAGGAGGACAAAAATGTGCGCGCCATTTATTACCTGCTCTTGCCGAAGTTTCACCGGCATTTCCGTCGGCAGCATAATACCCCGGAACAATGATCTTATTTCTGTTGCTGGTGAATTCAACATCGAGACGGTAATCAGTGAAAGGATTTATTGTGTCGTATTCACTTGTCCCGGGGCCATCGAAAGTAAAGGTTATTGTGTGCCAGACTTTCATCTCACCTTCTGTCTGAACCTCTATTGATTGACTGCATGAAACTGTCAGTAAACATAGCCCGAGAATCAGATCTGGTAATAATAAGGAATTGCTAATCTTCATAGTTTATCAGTATTTGTATATTATAAAGTATACCTTAATTATGGTTTGATTTTTTTCCAATCATAAAAATAGGACTTTAAGTATTTCAAAGCCTGAAAGTACCTGAAAAGAATGTAAACTTTAAAATATTAATTTTTTAAATTATTTTTGCGAGATTATTTCTGTAATAAGGCTTAATAGGTTACAAATTGAAAAAATCGGAATGGAAATACAGTAAAATTGCAATTAAAGTAGGCAGTAATGTAATAACACAAAGCGATGGCTCACTTAATGTCGGGAGAATGCTTCGCATTGTCGAGGATGTTGCAGTTCTTTCAAAGCAGGGACTTGAAGTGATACTTATCTCATCAGGAGCGGTCGCAGCAGGACGCAACTCTTTAAATCCGTCGAAAAAGACGAACATTGTATCGTCAAAGCAGGTATGGGCAGCTATTGGCCAGGTAAAGCTTATGTCGACTTACCAGTTCCTTTTCGGAAAATATAATATTAACGCCGGACAGCTTCTCGCAACAAAAGAGAGCTTTAGCGACAGGAGACATTATCTGAATATGAAAAACTGCATTTCGGCAATGATCGAAAACAATGTTCTTCCTGTTGTAAATGAGAATGATACAATTTCGATAAATGAACTGATGTTTACCGATAATGATGAATTATCGGGAATGATTGCTTCCCTGATGAACAGCGAAGCACTTTTCATCCTTTCTAATGTGGATGGCATTTACAATGGCATGCCGGGGAGTTGTACCGCTGAAATAATAAGAGAGATAAATATTGATTCCACGGGCCCGGAAAAATTCATTACATCTGAAAAATCTGGATTCGGGCGCGGAGGAATGCATACAAAATATCTGACCGCCAGGAAAATTGCATCGTTGGGAATTGACGTTTATATTGCAAACGGTATGCGTGATTCAATCGTTACGGATATTTTAAAGGAAAGGGATGTTCCGTTTACCCGTTTTATCCCGAATGATAATAAGAAAAACAGTGTCAAGAAATGGCTTTCTCATTCTGATACTTTTGCAAGAGGCGCGGTTTATATAAACAACGGGGCAAAAGATGCACTTCTGAATGACAAGGTTACCAGTCTGCTGATGATAGGGGTCACAAAAATTGAGGGCTTCTTTAAAAGAGGTGACATTATCAGCATACTTGATGAAAATGGAAACAGCATTGGTTTGGGTAAATCACAATATGACTCAGAGAAAGCTGCAGACAATATTGGTGAAAAGCAGAGCAAACCTCTTATTAAATATGACTACATGGTTATCAATGAGGATATTAACACAAACCGAAATTAATAAGGCAATAATTAATCAGTTTTAGATGAATCTTACATCTGCATTTATTAAAGCATCAGAAGCTGGCCGGTCTTTACATGTAACAGATCCGGCGGTTTTTACAGATGCATTGCTTTTAATAGCTTCAGAGACAGAAAAGAGGTCAGGAGTTATAATTTCGGAAAATGAGAAGGATCTGGCTCTTATGGATAAATGGGATCCTAATTATGACCGTTTATTGCTTAACCCTGAAAGGATTTCAGGCATTGTATCGGATATACGAAATGTTGCCAGGATGGCAAGTCCGCTTGGCAGGATTTTATCAGATACCATCAGGCCTAACGGATTAAAAATATCAAGAATTTCAGTTCCTTTTGGTGTGGTCGGGGTTATTTACGAATCACGTCCGAATGTCACTTTTGATGTTTTTTCTCTCTGCCTTAAATCAGGCAATGCCTGCATACTGAAAGGGGGGAGTGAGGCAATAAATTCAAATAAGGAAATTGTCGGAATAATTAAGAGTTGTCTGGAAAAGCTGAAAATAAATCCGGATATTATTACACTTCTTCCTGCCGGTCGAAATGAAACGAATCAGCTTCTGAATGCCCGCAGTTATGTAGATCTTATAATTCCCAGGGGAAGCCGCGAACTGATTGAGTTCGTCAGAAAAAACTCTACAATACCGGTTATTGAAACAGGTGCCGGAATATGTCATACATATTTTGATGAATTTGGTGATAAATTAAAAGGAAGAGACATAATAAATAATGCAAAGACCCGGAGGGTGAGCGTATGCAATGCCCTCGACTGCCTTATTATCCATAAAAAGCGTCTTGGTGATCTGGCTTTTCTTGTTGATCTCTGTTCCGGATCAAATGTTGAAATTTATGCTGACAAAGAGGCTTTTTGTGCATTAAAAGGAAAGTACCCTTTAAAGCTTCTTCACAAATCCACTAAGGGATCATTTGGTACTGAATTTTTATCTTACAGGATGGCAGTAAAAACAGTGGAATCATTTAACGATGCACTTAAACATATAGAAGTTTACGGATCAAGGCACAGCGAGGCAATAATCTCAGAAAATGATGAACGGATTAACCTGTTTTTAACCCTTGTTGATGCTTCATCTGTGTATTCAAATGCCTCCACTGCCTTCACCGACGGAAGTGAATTCGGACTTGGAGCAGAAATTGGAATTTCGACACAGAAACTTCATGCAAGGGGACCAATGGCGCTCGAAGAAATGACTACATATAAATGGCTGATAAAAGGTAACGGCCAGATCAGGAAATGAGACTATGTTCCGGCATAAAC
>DOTV01000254.1:0-22870 GCA_003520925.1 Bacteroidales bacterium
GTCATTGGGAACCAGGCAATAACCTTTCTTTTCCTGCTCGGAACAGCTGCTCTTAATATGTTCTGGCTCTGGTATCGTGCGGGATCCGTTTTCGATTACATGGCATTTGGATTGCCTGTCTTCAAATCGGGAATTACAGGGTTCGGCAATCTGGCACAGATATTAAATCAACGTCTTATATATCTCTTCTCAGGATTGACATTTATACTGGCTACCATACTATTATTCAAACGGTTGCCTCAGTCAAAGATCCACCGGGTAATTTCGGTTGTATTCATGTTTATTTTCTTTGCCGGAACAGCAATTTGCGCATATAATACATGGTCGTTTTATAAAAATGATCTTGATGAGAAAAAACAGACTATAGAGATCAGCCGTCAGTATGAGAACAATGATTTTGTATCTCTGTCTGATGCATCAATTAATTTCCAGCATAGTAAAAACTCTTTTAAGGCAGACGCTGAATTAAAATTCATAAACCGTACCACCAACAACCTCGGCATATATCTGTTTTCCTTGAATCCTGGACTGGACGTGACATCAGTCTCTTCAGCCGGAAAGAAGCTCAGTTTCAGGAGATCTCATCATATAATTGAAATAGACCCTGGAAGAATTCTTGCTCCGGAACAAACCGACTCTGTTTTGATTTCATATTCCGGTATGATAAATGAATCGTTCTGCTATCCAAATTATTCCGATAACCTGAAGGAGACTCCATACAGGATCGAGATGCTGAATGTAAACAAAAGAAGGGCATTCCTGACAGAAAACTACGTATTGCTGACCCCCGAAACCCACTGGTATCCAGTGCCGGGACTTAATTACTACCCATCAAATCCTGCAAGGATAAAAGTCGATTTTACCCGTTTCAATATCAATGTAAAGACTGAACCTGGTCTTTTTGCAGTATCACAGGGAACACTTAAATCTGAAAATGGATCATCGGTATTCACTAGCGAATCTCCTCTGACAGGACTGACTTTAGCGATCGGTAATTATCGTTCGGATACATTAAAAGTCGATTCAATAAAATACATAAGTTATTATTTACCCGGCCATGACTCGTATAAAAAAGATCTATCAGAACTGAAAGATACTCTCTCTCTGCTTGTCTCTGGAATAATGAGGGACCTTGAGACAAATTTCTCGACTAAATACCCGTTTAAAACGCTGAGTCTCCTTGAAGTACCCGTTCAGTTTTACTCATACCCGAGAATGAGCACCCAGACCAGGGCTGAATTACAACCATCAATGGTGCTGATGCCTGAAAAAATGTCGACACTTCTTTCCAGAAGTTTTCTGAAACAATTTACAAGGCAAAAGAAAAGGATGGCAAGGAACAATGAAGTAATCACTGATAAAGAATTGCAGGTAAGGCTGTTCAATAATTTTGTCACAAATACATTTATAAGCGGTACTGATTACAGATATGTAAACGGGGTTGAAGTCAACGAGCCGAAACGGTACCGGCTTGGACCAAGCTTCTATTTCTTCAAGAATAATTTCTACTCATCCGAATATCCTGTTATAAATGCAGTTTTTGAATCTCATCTGCAGAAACAGGTTTCTGCACAGAATCTTTTCAGAGATGTGTCGGGCGGACTATCGGAAAATGACAAGGGAAACCTTATTTTAAAAGACAAGAGTCTAAAGGAACTTCTTATAAGTAATCCGGGAAGCGATACGATCCGGATTGTTTTAACTCTGAAAGCCGATTACCTTTTTAACCTGTTCCGATCGAAAGCCGGAATAACTGAATTCAAGGACTGGTTCTCAAAATATATTGATGACAATAAATTCAGGAGTGTCGATATTATTACTTTTAACAAGGATGTGAAAGAGAAGTTCGGTTTTGAGTTTTATCCTTTTCTGGGCGATTGGTTCAACAGGAAAGAACAACCAGGATTTCTTTTCTCTGATCTGCAGGCAAACGAGATTATAGTTGGCGACAGAGTAAGATACCTGGTTACATTTACTGCTGCAAATCCTGAAATGGTTGCAGGCATATTTAATATATCCTTCAGGACAGGAGAAGAAAGTGGCGGACAGCAGATGATAGGATCATTTCAGGGCGGACCAATGGGCGGTGGTTTTATGATATCTATGCAGGGACGTGGAATGGAAGCTGCCGATATCAACAAAATAATTGTTCTCGGACCTGCTGAAGCAAAAAAGATCAGAATTATCCTTGATGCACAACCAAGGGCTATGATGATCAATACCCTTTTTGCAAAGAATATACCCGGAGAGATCAACTTCCCGATTGACGAAATCAAAAAAACCAGAACAAATTTAGCCGGCACGGAAGGTGAAGCCGTACTTCCTGCTATGCCTCCTTTTTCGTATCCCGGCGAAATGATTGTTGATAACGAAGACACTGGTTTTGATGGAGGAAACCATATTGTTCCGAGTCCTTTGAAAAATCTGCTGGGCATAAAAAACAGAAGGGGAAGCGAGTATCAACAGATAAGCATGTTCTGGGCTCCTGAATACTGGCAGCCTGTTGTAATGTCGGCTTATTACGGAAAATATATCCGCTCATCAGTATATACAAGGAGCGGTAATAGCGAACGGTCAGTGGCATGGAAAACAAAAATAGAGGGACCGGGCTTTTATGATGTTTATTGTTATATAGGCAAAACAGGCGACAAGATGATTGTGCGTACAGGATCTTCGGCAGTTGCACCACCACCCCCGGGAAGTGAACAGGGTGGAGATAATGTATTTAAGGACATGCATTACAAAATTTATCACGATGAAGGAGTTGAAGAGATAACAGTTGATTTTGATAATGCCGGGGCTGGTTGGAATATGCTTGGCCGTTATTACCTCTCTTCCGACAGTGCAAAGGTGGAACTGACAAATCAGTCGTCAGGAAGAATGGTGATCGGGGATGCCGTAAAGTGGGTGAAAGCGAATTAGCAGGTATGAGGTATGAGGTACGAGGTGCGAAGTAATCCTTAAAGCTCCCCTCCAGGGAGGTGCGGGGGTGGGTTAAATAAGAATACAGAACAAATGAAATATGAATTAAGAAATAATAAGTAGAATATGAGACACCTTAACATAAAAACCCGATCATTTATCTTAATGTTTCTGATCAGCTCTGCATCAGGTTTTTCCCAACAGGGTCTTACACTTGAGCAGGCACTCACCATTGCCGAATCGAACAGTCCGACAATGAAAAGAACAAGGCTGGGTCTTGTCCGAAGCCAGGAGAACCTTAACGCCCAGAATGCGGCCCTTAAATCACAGTTTTCGCTCTCGGTGAACCCGATAGGCTACAGTCAGAACAGGTCATTCAATGATCTCATCTCAAAATGGAACTCTGTAAAAACCACTGAAAGTTACGGGTTATTCACAGTCGCCCAGCCTATTGTCCTCACTGACGCGAGGATTTCATTAATAAACAGATTCGGCTACAGAGATTCTTACAGCGAATACACTAATTCCACAACTAAAGGATTCAGCAACAACCTGTCACTTAATCTCGATCAGCCTCTGTTTACCTACAACCGGACAAAACTTCAGCTGAAAGAGCTTGAACTGGCTCTTGAAAATTCAAAGATCAGCTACGCCATACAGCTGCTATCGCTTGAAAAAGGGGTAACCCAGGCATTTTATTATGTCTATCAGCAGCAACAGAGCCTCGATATCGCCAGGCAGGCTTTTGAGAATATGCAGAAAAGCTATGAAGTATCTAAGAATAAAGTGGATGCAGGGATATCAGCACGCGAGGAGATGTTCCAGGCAGAGCTAAACCTTGCAACAACAAAATCGGATTACGAAAACAAGCAGGTAGAGCTTGAAAATGCCAAGGATGAGTTCAAGATCCTCATCGGAATGAGCCTTTATGATGATCTGATTGTGCTTCCAAACATCGCGGTAGATACAGTTAAAGTAGATATTGCCCTTGCAATCGACCAGGGACTTGCAAACAGGATGGAGATCCGGCAGCGCGAAATTGATATCGAAACTTCTCAGTTTGACCTTATCCAGACGAAAGCTCTGAATGAATTCAAGGGAAGCCTCGGTCTCTCAGTCGGGCTTTTCGGGGACAATGAAAAGTTCGGGGATGTCTATGCAAACCCTACTGATAATGAGGATGTCTCACTGTCACTTACAATTCCACTGTGGGACTGGGGTGAAAGAAAATCGAGGATCAAAGCTACTGAAGCTACTATTGAATCAGCGAATATTTCGTTCGAAGAAGAGAGAAATGATATCATCCTTGGGATCAGGAAAGTATACAGAAATCTCCTGAACCTCCAGAACCAGATCGGAATAGCAAGACAAAATGTCATAAATGCACAGCTTACTTACGACCTGAATCTCGAAAGATACAAGAACGGCGATCTGACAGGAATGGATCTGAACCTGTTCCAGGAACAGCTCTCTCAGAAACAACTTACATTCACCAACTCACTTATTTCATATAAACTTGAGCTGCTAAATCTTAAGATACAGACTATGTATGATTTTGAAAAGAAACAGCAGGTATCGCCGGTGATGAGTCTCGATGACAAAAAATAAAAAGTAAATCATAATAATATCACAAATGAAAAAATTCTTAATCCCGTATGCAGCTGCTCTTCTTATTATCTATGGATGCAGGAACCAGGACCAGAACCTGACAGCTGATGTTGAAATTCCAGTATCTGTTGAGGAGCTTAAACTCCGACCTATCGAAGAATTCGTCAATACAACAGGAACTGCATTTCCGAAAGGTGAAACAGAATTGAAATCAAAAATTGGGGCGGCTTATTTCCTTGAAAAGAATCCCGCCACCGGTAGATTATGGCAGCTTGGAGACAGGGTTAAAACCGGAGCCATTATTGCACGGCTTGAGGATGAGGAATATGTCAATTCCGTAAAGATGGAGACAAACCAGCTTAATATGGAATTGATGGAAAGTGAGCTCAGAAAACAGGAATCACTTTATGAGAAGGGAGGGGTAACTCTTAAGGAACTAAAGACAGCCGGTATAAACTATGAAAATGCCAGGACTACTGTTATCACTGCAAAGCTTCAGCTTGAGAAGACTAAGATCGTTGCTCAGATTGAGGGAGTAATTGTCGATCTCCCCTATCATACCCAGGGAACACAGATCGAAGCTGGCGTCACGATCGTTAAGATCATGGATTACAAAACAATGTACATGGATGTCCAGCTTCCTGAAAAATATATTTCAATTGTCAGGTCCGGCCAAATTGTCAAGATGACAAATTATACTTTACCCAATGATACGATTATTGGCAATGTGACACAACTCTCACCAGCAATAAATGAAGATACCAGGACATTCAAGGGCACAGTTTCAATAAACAACCCCGATCTTCTAATCCGCCCCGGGATGTTTGTAAAAGCAGATATTGTAACAAATCATAAGGATTCAGCAATTGTTATATCCAAGAATATTATCCTGTCGCGGCAGAAAGGAAAAACAGTCTTTGTTGTTGACAGAGGGGTTGCCTCAGAAAGAATAATTGAGACCGGTCTTGAAAACCTTACCGATATTGAGGTAACAAGTGGTCTGGCAAAAAATGAAAGGGTTGTGACAAGCGGCTTTGAAACACTAAGCAACAGGTCGAAGGTCAAAATCATCAAATAACTGATATGAACTCAATTGCCCGATTTGCCGTAAAGTACCCGATAACAGTGCTGATGCTGGTCCTGGGTATAATCCTCCTGGGATTTATTTCATTTGGCAAGCTTGGAACTGATCTCTTTCCCGACCTCAACACCCCAAAAATATATATTGAGATAAAGGCCGGGGAGAAACCTCCCGAAGAAATAGAAAAAAATTATGTCGATCAGATCGAATCGCTGGCGATGCGGCAGAGTGATGTGGTTCAGGTGTCGTCGGTTTCAAGGGGTGGTACTGCAGTTATTACTGTCGAATATAACTGGAACAAGGATATGGACGAAGCATTCCTGGATCTCCAGAAAGAACTTAACTCATTCAGCCAGAACTCCGACCTTGAAGACTTCACTATTTCGCAGTATGATCCGAACGCTTCACCAGTGATGATAGTCGGATTGAAGAATGTTCGTATTGACAATATGGATGAGCTCAGGAAAGTTGCTGAAAACTATATCAGGAATGAGCTTGTCAGGATTGAAGGTGTAGCCGATGTGAAGCTTATCGGAAAAGAAGAAAGTGAAGTTGTGATTGAGACAAACAAATATATTCTCGAATCATTCGGACTTACATCCGATGGTATTGCGGCACAGATACAGAACTATAACAGGAACGTTTCAGGAGGCTCAATTGTTGATATGGGCACCAAATATGTCGTGAAAGGGGTAAGTGTTCTTGAAGATCTTGAGGATCTGCAGAATATTATTGTTGGTTTTAAACAGTCCACTTCAGGTTCATCGCCTTCTGCAGCAATAAATCAGGGATCTTCAACAGGTTCTTCGGGAGAAAGAGTCCCTGTTTATCTGAGAGATGTGGCAAAAATTGAATTTGCAAACAAGGATCCCGAGAATATAGTTACAATAAATGGAGAAAGATGCATCGGCCTGTCAGTCTATAAGGAGCCTAAATTCAATACTGTCGATGCCGTAAAAAGCCTCGACAAGGCTTTTGCCGACCTGGGAAGAGCCCTCCCGGGTTATGAGTTTATTAAGGTCCTTGATCAGGGAACATATATCAATAACGCGATCGGAGAGGTAAAAAATACGCTTATAATAGGGATCATACTTGCTGTTGTAATTCTTTATGTCTTTCTGAGAAGAATTGGCACAACGCTCGTGATAAGCATAGCAATTCCAATTTCGATCATTGCTACCTTTAATCTTATGTATTTCAGCCATCTGACGCTGAATATCATGACACTTGGAGGATTGGCGCTTGGTGCAGGTATGCTGGTGGATAATGCAATAGTCGTACTTGAGAACATAACCAGGATCAGGGAGGAAGGCATGTCCCTGCGTGATGCAGTAATAACAGGGACAGGCCAGGTCGGAGGAGCAATAACCGCATCAACAGTAACGACTATTGTTGTCTTTCTGCCGATAGTCTACCTGCACGGGGCATCGAGCGAAATGTTCCGTGATCAGGCCTGGACAGTAGCTTTCGCTTTGCTGTCATCACTGGTTGTGGCGATGCTGGTCATCCCTATGCTTGTATCAACTCTATTTCCTGAAAAAAGCAGGAAAAACGTTACAACCAACGCATTACAGTTCAGATGGTATAAGGGCTTTCTGGGGAAAACACTTGAAAAACGCAATCTGGTGATACTGCTTTCTGTTATAATATTAACAATAGCAGGATTGCTGGTCCCACGTCTCGGAAGCGAGTTTATGCCACGTTCAGAATCAGCACAATTCACTGTCGGACTGAAGCTTCCTGAGGGAACAAGTCTCGACAGGACAAACAGTACAGCAACAAAAACGGAAGAAATAATTAAAGAACTTCTGGGTGAAAAACTTAAACTGATTTATACCCAGTCGGGTGAGGACAATACTTCAACTTTAAGTCAGACTTCGAACATCAAAGGGGCAAATACAGCTTCTCTTAAAGTAATACTCGCAGAGGGATTTGCATCAGAAACCGAAAACTCAATCAGTCTTGTGGAAGATTACCTTAAAACTGTTCCTGACCTTGAAGCCACATTCACAAGAGAAGAGACTGCTCTTCAGTCGGCACTCGGAACAACCGGGGCCCCTTTTGCTCTTGAAATATCAGGGAAAGAGTATAATGAACTTGAAAGGATTCTGAACGAGTCAAAAACAATTCTTGAGAAGAACGCAGGACTATATAATGTAACCACTTCGATGGATGAAGGTACTCCTGAGGTTGAGGTGGCGATTGACAGGTTTAAAACCAGCTTTTATAATGTCACCGTTGAGAGTGTCACAAACCAGATCAGGAGCTATCTTGAAGGTTCTTCCGCCGGGACCTTTGAAAAGGAAGGTGAACTTAAGGATATAACAATCAAGCTTGGGGATATTTCGCTAAGTCAGCTCAATGATCTGATCATTACCGCGGGAAATGTCAAAGTTCCTCTGAGCGAACTTGCTGAGATCAGGACAATAACCAGTCCGCGTGAGATAACCCGTCGCAACCAGGCAAGAACATGCTATGTATATGCCATGGTAAAAGGCGATCAGCCATTTGACAAGGTTGTACGAGAGGCTGAATCGTCGCTCAGACAAATCGCTCTGCCTGTTGATTATAAGATGGAATTCACGGGAGAGGAGCTTAAAAGAAAGGAGTCAATGTCGAATCTTACGTTTGCACTTATTCTTTCCCTTGTCCTTGTTTTTATGGTACTGGCTGCACAATTTGAATCGATAATTCAGCCTTTCGTTATAATGCTCACAATACCAATGGCTGGTGTGGGAACGGTTTTTGCATTTCTTCTTTTTGGCAAACCGCTGAATATGATGGCATATATTGGCATAATAATGCTCGGCGGTATTGCTGTAAACAATGCAATATTACTTATCGACCGGATAAATCAGCTCAGGGAGACCGGCATAAACAAAAGAGACGCAATAATGGCTGCCGGATCACAGAGGATAAGGCCGATCCTTATGACAAGCCTCACTACAATACTTGCTCTTCTTCCTCTGACAATTGGGATCGGGGAAAGCGCGTCGCTCAGATCACCGATGGCGCTGGCAGTCATCGGCGGATTAATATCTTCCACACTTCTGACCCTGATCGTAATACCGTGCGTTTACTGGATATTCGACAGCTTTGGAGTATTTATACGGGGGAAGAAAAAGAACTCTCCCGATACTGTAACTATTTTATAAGGAAGCAGATGGATTTTATACTTAAAAGAAGGGTCCTGATAAGTATGCTGTTCCTCGGGCTGACACTGCTCGGGTATGTTTCCTATAAAAAGCTTGCAGTTGAGCTGATTCCTAACGCTGAGTTTCCTACCCTTTTCGTCCAGGTCGGATCTCCGCTCGAGGTCGATCCTTCATATATCGAGAACCAGGCAATAATTCCCATCGAAGGCGCTATCGGGACACTTGAGGGTGTCGAAAAGATTGAATCCAATATAACTTCAAGGTATGGTACAATCATAGTCTATTATGTAAAAAACTCCAACCTTAAATATGCTAATCTAAAGCTACAGGAGAAGGTCGACCTTATAAAAAGCTCAATTCCTCAGGAGTTTATACTCAATGTGATAAAGCTCGACCTTGAACAGCTGACAAATCAGTTTATGTCGCTCCAGGTGAGAGGAGAGGGAGGTGTCGACAGGATAAGGAACATAACCGACAGGGAGATCAAACCCGAATTTGAAAATATCGACGGTATTGCCGGTGTCCAGGTTTACGGGGGAAAGGAAAGTTCAATTGAGGTAAGGCTGAATAGAAAAGCCTGCAAATCTCTTGGCATAACAATGAGCCAGGTAAGCACCCTTCTTAACAATAACGGAAAGGACAAGACCTTTGCCGGTAAAGTTTATGACGGCAATAATGAATTGTATGTCAATATAACTTCCAGCTATACTGATGTCAGAGATATTGGAAATATAATTATCAGGCAAAACGGACCGGTCCTGCTAAGGGATATAGCCGAGATTTTTTATGGCGTCAAGGAACCGAGCTCTCTCAGCAGGGTTAACGGGATGGACCAGGTTACAATCAATCTGGTGAATGACAGGCAGGCAAACCTTATCGGACTTTCACATACTGCCACTGCCCAGGTAAAAAAGCTTAACAGGGACCTGGCTGCTTCAGGGATTGAAATTGTTGTTCAGAACAACAGTGCCGAGACAATGGAGAAAAATATAAACCAGATAATCAACCTTGCAATTACAGGTGGATTGCTGGCGATACTGATTCTCTGGTTCTTCCTGAGGAATTTAAGGCTTGTGACAGTAATTGCAATTTCAATACCTATTTCAGTTTATACGGCATTCAATTTCTTTTATGCTTTCAATATCACGATCAACAGCCTGACACTTGTCGGAATAGCCCTTGCCATTGGGATGCTTGTCGATAATTCGGTGGTGGTACTCGAAAATATTTACCGGCTTGCCGGTTCGGGAAGGGATCCGGAAACCTCGGTAAAACAAGGGACAAAAGAGGTAATTCGTGCAATTTTTGCATCAACGCTTACAACGGTGATCGTCTTTTTCCCGTTTATCTTTACATCCAATTTTTTTATAAGGCTAATCGGAAAGAATATTAGCGTCTCAATTGTCTCAACGCTCCTGGTTTCGCTGGCAGTCGCCATGCTTATTATTCCGATGGCTACATTTTACATCCTATCAGGTCCCTCCTCCGGCAAATCGGAAATAT
This sequence comes from Bacteroidales bacterium, assembly GCA_003520925.1. Taxonomy (GTDB): domain Bacteria; phylum Bacteroidota; class Bacteroidia; order Bacteroidales; family VadinHA17; genus LD21. The sequence continues at coordinate 10,270 of DOTV01000254.1, forward strand.
TCAAGAGACTCTCAATACACGACAGGCTGATTCAGGCCTATCATCTTGTCCTCAAGGCGAGTATGCGTACACCTGCATCTACAATTATCGGGACTCTGGTAGTCTTCTTTGCAGCTCTCCTTATCAGTCTTACTCTCAGCCTTACGGCAAATAATGAAATCGAAACACCCGAGTTCAGGCTAAGCGTCACAATGCCTGCCGGATCGACACTCTCGAAAACCGATGCCCTGGTCGCAGAAATTGAATCGAGGCTTGCTTCGATCCCTGAAAAAGAGGACCTGGTAAGTCGTATTGAAGAAGATAAAGCTACAGTAACAGTCAACCTGTTTAAAGACTGGAACAAAAGAAGTAAAAGGAGCCTGCCCGAGATCAAAAATGATATTTCGGAAAAGACAAAGAAGATCTCCTCTGCTGAGATCAGTATGGATGAGATATCCGCAGGCGGGGGTTTTACCGGAGGAGATGGAGGTGCAGGCGGGGATAACCCCGGAGCTGACTTTGGTGTTCTCCTGGGGATTGGTTCACAACCCGAAAGCGTTATTATCAAAGGGCAGAATTTTGAACAGATGAAGAACCTTGCAGATGATATAAGATCCTACATTAATGACCTTGAGACAATTAATAATGTCAGCATAAATGTCCAGGATAACACGCCCGAAGTCAGACTGAATTTTGATATGGATTTCTTAGGCAGGAATAATTTCTCACTGGCAAATCTGGCAGCTGCCCTTTCAACATTCGGAAGAGAGTACTCTTCAGGCGCTACATTCAAACAGGGTACGGAAAGTTATGATATAATGATAAAGTATTCGGAGGAGGATACGTTGGCAGGCGCAAACAGCGAAAAAACAATTGATGACCTGAAAAGTCTTGAGGTTACAAGTGCTGCAGGAGCTGTGATGGAAATGGAAGAGCTTGCAAATATTATTTTCTCGTACGGGATGGGGAATATTCACAGGGAAAACCAGGAAAAGAGAGTGACTGTTACATACAATTTCAAGGATGAAATTAAATCGTCGAAAGATCTGCTTGAAGGAGCCCGTGCTGAAATAGAATCAGTTGTTTCACGATTGAATATTCCTCCAGGAATTGCTGTCGAAGTTGTTCATGAAGAGAACCAGCTTAAGGAATTCTATAATCTGATCGGGATAGCTTTCCTTCTGATATTCATGATCCTGGCTGCTGTTTTTGAGTCGCTTTCAATACCGTTTGTGCTTTTGTTCAGCATTCCCCTGGCCGCACTCGGATCACTGATTGCCCTGATCCTAACAGGAAATACACTCCTCAGTGCCAACACACTCACAGGCTTCCTTATCCTTCTGGGTGTTGTTGTAAATAATGGCATAATCCTGATTGACTACACTAATATTCTCAGGAAACGAGGTTACAGGCGTTCAAGAGCTTTAATGACTGCCGGAATGGCAAGAATAAGGCCTATTCTCATAACGGCCTCAACAACCGTAATTGCAATGTTCCCTCTGGCCATGGGGAAAGCAGAGTTTGTTTCGGTTATCGGAGCTTCATTCGCGATAACCGTTATCGGCGGACTGACTCTCAGCACATTACTGACACTGATATTCATCCCGACATTCTATTCGGGACTTGAGAATTCCCTGGACTGGATGAAATCGCTCAGCTGGAAAAACAAAGCCATTCAGCTGATCATATTTGGTTTGCTTATATTTCTGATCTACAACCATATTGATAAATTCCTATGGAAACTTATTACAACAATCCTCGCAGTAATACTTGTTCCGGCTACCTCCTGGTTCGTGATGAACAGCCTAAGGAAAGCCAGGGAAACAGTGATCCCTTCAGATGAACCAATTAACATATACGTTCAGAGCCTTGTCAAGATATACGAGAGAGAAAACAGGTGGTCACGCGAATGGAAAGCAGGTGCAAAAATCAGGGAGAGGCTGGGGCTCAGAAAACATTTCAGGAAATTGAAAGACATGACTCAGGTATCATGGCAGTTCCCTCTTTTAGTGTTTATGATCTATTTCACATATTTTTACCTGCACAAAGGATTCTGGATATTCCTGTTCAGCCTGGGAACCTGGTTTTTTCTCTCAGCCATCTGGAACCAGTTCAGAGAGCTTCTTACAAACCTTTCTGCGAAGGAAAACAAAAAGCTTATTAAACGGCTTATCCCGGTAGTTGATTTTATTGTCTTTTGGATAATCCCTCTGCTCAATCTTATTATGTTCCAGTTGAAATGGGAGAACATTGCGGTTGTTCTGATACTTGGTTTTCTGTGGTTTACCGGACTGTTTATTTACAAAACGGGTATCAAGCTTAGCGAAGAAAATATTGATATCTACAGGCTTGAAGGAAAGTTCAGGGAGATAAGAAAAACTATTTACAAGCTTGTGGCAGCTGTTCCTCTGATCGGGAAAAGGAAAAAACCATTTAAAGCACTTAGCTGTGTCTCACTCAATATCGGAAACGGTATGTTTGGCCTGCTCGGACCAAACGGAGCCGGAAAGACAACACTCATGAGGATCATCTGCGGGATCCTTGAGCAGAGCTATGGAAAAGTCTGGATAAATGGGCTTGATACTCAGAAAAAACGTGAGGAGCTTCAGGGACTTATCGGTTATCTTCCCCAGGAATTCGGAAGCTATGAAAATATGACCGCACATGAATATCTCCATTACCAGGCAATGCTTAAAAATATTATTGACGCAAAGTCAAGGGAAGAGAGGGTCACTTACGTTCTTAAAGCGGTGCATATGGAAGAGCGGCGTCATGAAAAAATCGGCTCGTACTCAGGCGGTATGAAACAGAGGATGGGCATTGCACTTATACTTCTGCATCTGCCAAGAATACTGGTTGTGGATGAACCAACAGCCGGACTCGATCCGAGAGAAAGAATAAGGTTCAGGAACCTCCTTGTCGAGCTGAGCCGTGAACGTGTTGTGATCTTCTCGACACACATAATAGAGGATATTTCAAGTTCATGTAACCAGGTTGCTGTTCTGAACAGGGGTAAACTGAGATACCTTGGCAAGCCATCCGATATGACCAAAGAGGCCGAAGGGCATGTCTGGCAGTGTAAAATGCCTGCGGGCGAATTCGGGAAATTCGTTGAGGAACACCTTGTGGTGCATCATATGTCGGAGGGGGAAAATGTCAGAATGAGAGTTATTTCGGAATCCAGGCCAGAGGAAAACGCCGTAATTGCAACCCCGAACCTGGAAGATGCTTATTTATGGCTGTTAAGAAGAAAAGAAAACAACATAGTTTGATGAAAAAACAATTTTATTTAGAATTTTACAGAGTATTATGGAGTTTTGCCCCCACCCCCCTAAAGGGGGCTTTCTCTCTGTATGTATTTAGCCCCCCTTCAGGGGGGATGGGGGGCGAATTTAATGGATCTTTTCAAGGAGTATTCATTAAAAACCTTCTAATAATATGTAATTACAATGTAATTACATCATCTAACTCGATGAAACTCTGATTAACTCCGTGCGACTTCGTGGTAAAAAAAAAATCAATATGAGAACCGGTACATTCAATAATTACTTTATTCTAGTTCAGAAAATGATCCTCTACAATCTCAGGATCATCTTTGCCAATAAATTCATCTGGTTCCTTACGGGATCGCTTGTGTTCTATCTGGGGCTTTCAGTAATTTATGTTTTTTCAAATGATGTTTCGAGGATGTCGGATCTTTATGGCGTTTTCCTCTTTTCCGGGATACTGCTTGTATTTTACCCTGCAGTTTTTGGAATTCAGAACGACCAGGATGCAAGGACGATAGAAATACTCTTCGGCATTCCAAACTACAGATACAAAGTTTGGCTGGTGAGGATAGTGCTGATCTTTGTAATTGCTTTCCTGATTATGCTGATATTCACATTCCTTTCATCGGTTATGATTGTAAGATTCCAGGTTTTCAGGGTCACGGTTCAGGTAATGCTTCCTGTACTCTTCCTCGGGATGATGGCGTTCATGCTCTCATCCGTTATCAGAAACGGAAACGGGACAGCTGTGGTAATGATAATATTTGGTATCTTTTTCCTCATCCTTGAGGATCCTCTGCGGAAAAGCCAGTGGAATGTTTTTCTGAATCCGTTCGACCCGGCATACGATGTCAATGAAACAACCTGGGCAATAATAATACTTAAGAACAGGATAATATTGACAATCGGATCCATATTATTTCTTCTCGCTGCACTTTTCAACCTCCAGAAAAGGGAAAAATTCATGTAGTGTTAAAGTCGTGCAGTCGTGTCGAAGCGAAGCTGATATCCCGACCGAAGCGTCAGGGGGGCTGAGGGGTCATTTATTCAAATGGATGTTCCTTCCGGAAATCAGGACGGTAGTTCTGATAACTGTCCATATCCTGTAACCATCCGTTACGGAAACCCAGATTTTCCATAACACTTACAACAGACTCATATTCTGATCTGTACAAAATCCTTTTTAAATCCGTATGATACTTTACAAAAGGTGTGGGATGGTATTGTGACATCAACGAAATATTAATTCCAGTCGAGAGCTCATCTGCAAGTGTACCTAGTACATTTTTACTTTCTTCAACATGCCCCGGCAAAACAAGATGCCTTATAAGTATCCCGTTTTCTGCCCTTCCCTCTTCATCAAAGTGAAGTGTGGAACCTTTCTGGTAATACATTCTCTTAAGAGAATTCAAAGCAACCATCGGATAGTCAGAAGCATCCGAAAATTCAGCTGAAATTACCGGAGTTGCATATTTATAGTCGGGGAGGTAGACATCAATTAATCCATCAAGGCTGTCAATCACCTCTGGTTTGTCATATCCATTTGTATTGTAAACTGTTATTGGTTTCATTCCCCTGGAATTCAATCCGCGGATGATTGCCTTAACCTGAGGAACAACGTGCGACGGCGAAACAAAACCTACTGCCTTAATTCCCCGGTTAAGTATTCCGGTTATTGTATCAAGTGTTTCATTCAAGTCAGGTGATACTCTGTCTTCTTGCGAACATTTTCTGCTGATTTCATGGTTCTGGCAATAAATGCATTTAAGGTTACAGCCCGAAAAGAATATGTTGCATATTCCGTCGGGACCACTTATGGGCGGCTCCTCTCCCCTGTGAATGCAGATCGATGCAATGTTCATCCCGGCATCAGAGCCGCAATATCCAGTCCCTTCCTCAAACCTGTTCACCCTGCATTCGCGTGGACAAAGAGTGCATTCAGATAAAAGGAGGATCTCATCTTTATTATAGATATCCTGGATCATTTGAAAGCTATAAAATCACTTAACTTTTATTTACCCCCAACCCCCCATGGGGGGTTTAAAATAAATACGGATTTAAAGTCCCCCCTCGGGGATTTAGGGGTGTAAAATAAAAAGAAATTCCTTCAACATATTGCTAATTCTAAAACAATAATTATCTTTGCATCCGAATTGAGGGGCAATTGATACCTAGGGGACCAGAGTCCCCTATTTTATTATAAATTTTCAGGGAATGATCGACAGGGTAAAGATAGAGGAATCTGTAAAGGAATACATCCGGGGAACGGACCTGTTTCTTGTTGCTGTTAAGGTAAGCACTTCAAACAAAATTACAATTCTTGCTGACACTAAGAAAGGAATAACAATTGATGAGTGCGCATTACTGCACCGTCAGATTGAGGCCAGCCTCGACCGTGAAATAGAGGACTTTGAATTACAGGTATCCTCTCCGGGGCTGGATACACCCTTCAGTGTCATTGAGCAGTATTACAAGAATGAAGGACAAAAAGTCGCTGTCATTGACTACGATGGACTGAAGTATACAGGGATCCTGAGAAATGTCACAAAGGGAGGTTTTGACCTGGAAACCGAAATAAAAGTGAAGGGTAAGGCAAAAGAGGTTAAGGATCTTCCCTTCAATTATGACCAGGTAAAATCGACAAGCATTGTACTTACGATAAAATAATATACAGAAGATTTTAGGAGATGGAAAATATTAATTTGATAGATACCTTTTCAGAGTTCAAAGAGCTTAAGAATATTGACCGCCCCACAATGATGAGCGTGCTGGAGGACGTATTCAGAAGCATGCTGGCAAAGAAATATGGTTCAGCTGACAATTTTGATATCATCGTCAATATTGACAAGGGAGACTTTGAGATCTGGAGAAACAGGGTTGTTGTGGAGGATGATGAACTGGTTGATCCCAACCTTCAGATACCCCTTTCAAAAGCAAAGGAGATCGATGAAGATTATGAGGCCGGTGAAGAAGTCTCGGATGAAGTGAAATTCCTTGATTTCGGCAGAAGGGCAATTCTCTCCCTTAGGCAAAACCTTACTGCACGAATTCTCGATCTCGAAAAGAACAATATTTATATAAAATACAAGGACCGGATCGGCGAAATAGTTACCGGTGAGGTTTACCAGGTATGGAAAAGGGAAATACTCGTCCTCGACGATGATGGCAATGAACTTATAATCCCCAAAAGCGAGCAGATCCCTTCGGATCACTTCCGTAAGGGCGATTCGATAAGGGCAGTTGTAATAAAAGTTGAAATGCGTAACAATACACCGTTCATTATACTCAGCCGTACTTCCCCTGTCTTTCTCGAAAGGCTCTTCGAGCTTGAAGTGCCTGAAATTTTTGACGGCCTTATAACCATTAAGAAGATTGTAAGGGTTCCGGGAGAGCGCGCCAAAGTTGCAGTGGAATCCTATGATGAAAGGATCGATCCGGTAGGTGCATGCGTCGGAATGAAAGGATCCAGGATTCATGGAATAGTAAGGGAGCTTCGCAACGAAAATATCGATGTAATAAATTATACATCAAATAATCAGTTGTTCATTCAGAGAGCCCTCAGTCCTGCCAAAATAACTTCAATCAAGCTTGTAGAAGAGACAAAAAGAGCAGAGATATACTTAAAACCCAATGAAGTATCGCTTGCCATTGGAAAAGGCGGGCTTAACATCAAGCTGGCCAGCCAGCTGACAGGATATGAAATAGATGTTTACAGGGAACCGGGCGGCGAAGATGAAGAAGATGTAAATCTTGAGGAATTCGGCGATGAAATTGAAGACTGGATAATTGAGGAACTTAAAGCCATTGGCTGCGACACTGCCAGAAGTGTTTTGAACCTTTCAATAAGCGACCTCGTCAAGCGTACCGATCTTGAAGAAGAAACAGTGAAGGAAGTTGTGAATATACTAAAAGCTGAATTTGAATAATATTTATCACAGTATACCTGCTTAAGAATTAAGAAAGACTAAGGACATATCTATGACTGAAGATATTAAGGCAACGAGATTAAGCAAAGCAGCCCGTGAATTTAATGTAGGGATCTCAACCATCGTTGAGTTCCTGCACAGGAAGGGTTTTGATCTTGATCCAAATCCGAATACAAAATTACCTCACGAAGCATACGTTCTTCTTCTGAAAGAATACAGCAGCGACCTTAATGTCAAAAAGGAATCTGAAAAGCTGATTCTTAAAGATCTGCACAGGAAAAAAGAGTCTGTTTCAATTGATGATGTTCCGGAAAGTACTGATAATGAGGATCAGGAAAAGGATAAGGAGATCCTGATAAAGGATACTTCACTTACCAAAACAGTAGATATAAAGACTGAGATCAGAAAGCCTGACATTAAACTTGTCGGAAAGATTGATCTTGAAAAGACCCTGAAGCCGAAAGCCAAACCTGAACCTGAAAAGCCTGTTGAAGAAAAGAAAGTCCGGATAGAGGCTCCTGAGGTGAAGGAGACCGAAAAGAAAAAGACAGCTGAAGAAAAGAAAAAGCAGCCCGTTTCGGAGGATGTAAGTGATAAAAAGACTAAAACACCTATTGATATCCATATAGTCGGGAAGATCGACCTCGAAACAGTGAAAAGGGAGGCCAAAGCTCCCAGGAAAGAAGAAAAGCCAAAGGAGAAGCCCGCAGTAAAAGCTGATTCTCCTAAGGAAGAGAAGAAGGAAACAGCCAGGAAAGAAAAAGCCTCAGGTGAAACAATCTCAGAAACTAAAGTCCATGAAGCTCCGGTTGTTGAAGATACTAAAGAGGATGTTCTGCCGGAAAAGGAGGAAGATGTTGTTGAATTGTTCAAACCGCCTATTGAAAAGTTGTCTGGATTGACGGTTGTGGGTAAGATTGATCTTCCTGCCGGTGAAAGGAAAAAGAGCGTTTCGTATCAGCAGGTCAACATTGACGGGGAATCAGATTTCAGAAGAAAGAAGAAAAGGAAGAGGATCTCAAAGGAAAAAGATCAGTTGCCGGTCGTCAAGCCGGTACCTACCGACAAAAAGGATAATAAGCCGATTAAGAGAGTAATCAAGAAAAGATCGGTCAGGACTGAAGTTGATGAGGAGGAGGTTCAGAAGCAGATTAAGGAGACCCTGGCCCGCCTTACAACAAAAGGAAAATCGAAGGGTTCAAGGTACCGTCGTGAGAAAAGGGAGGCAATCAGCCAGAAACACCGTGAAGATGAAGACAGGATAGAACTTGAAAAGAATATTCTGAAGGTCACTGAGTTTGTTTCAGTAAATGAGCTTGCCTCGATGATGAAAACTCCTGTTACGGAGATTATCTCGACATGCATGAATCTGGGTCTTTTTGTGTCGATAAATCAGCGGCTTGATGCTGAAACACTTGCTCTGCTTGCAGATGAATTCGGATACAAGGTCGAGTTCGTAAGTGCCGAATTACAGGAGACAGTCAGGGAGGTGGAAGACAGTGAAGAAGATCTGGTACCTCGTCCTCCAATAGTTACTGTAATGGGTCATGTTGACCATGGAAAGACCAAACTGCTCGACTATATCCGCCGCACAAACGTTATTGCAGGTGAGGCAGGCGGAATAACACAGCATATAGGAGCATACGGAGTTATCCTTGACGACGGACGCCAGATAACTTTCCTTGATACACCCGGACATGAGGCCTTTACGGCAATGCGTGCAAGGGGAGCCCAGATAACGGATATTGCAATTATTGTTGTAGCGGCTGATGATGGTGTAATGCCTCAGACAACAGAAGCAATCAACCATGCATCTGCTGCCGGTGTCCCGATAGTATTTGCAATAAACAAGATCGACAAGCCTACTTCGAACCCCGAAAAGATTAAGGAAGCCCTTGCTAACATGAACTACCTTGTAGAAGACTGGGGAGGCAAGTATCAGTCGCAGGAGATCTCGGCAAAAACGGGTCTCAACATTGACCTTCTTCTTGAAAAAGTTCTTCTCGAAGCTGAGATGCTAGATCTTAAGGCCAACCCCGACAAACCTGCAATCGGAACCATTATTGAGTCATCGCTCGACAAGGGTCGCGGATATACCGCAACTGTACTTGTTAAAGCCGGCACCCTGCGTGTAGGTGACATAATGATTGCCGGTGCCAGCTTCGGGCATATAAAGGCAATGTACAATGAAAGAGGTGCCAAGGTCGATGAAGTAGGCCCTGCCACTCCGGCTCTAATCCTGGGTTTGAACGGTGCCCCTCAGGCCGGGGATAAATTCAATGTAATGGATAATGACCGCGAGGCTAAGGATATTGCAACGAAACGGGCTCAGCTTCAGAGGGAACAGGGGCTGCGCACACAGAAGCATATTACTCTCGACGAAATAGGAAGACGCATTGCAATCGGAAACTTCCAGGAGCTTAACATAATAGTGAAAGGTGATGTTGACGGTTCGGTTGAAGCATTAAGCGATTCTCTTATTAAGCTTTCAACTCCGGAAATAGAGCTTAATATCATCCATAAGGCTGTCGGCCAGATATCTGAATCGGATGTACTGCTGGCAGCCGCGTCAAATGCAATTATAGTGGGGTTCCAGGTACGGCCTTCGCTCAGCGCCCGGAAACTGGCTGAAAAGGAGGAGATTGATGTCAGACTATATTCAATAATCTATGATGCCATCGAAGAGATCAGGGCAGCCATGGAGGGTATGCTTTCACCTGAAATGAAAGAAGAGATAATTGCAACTCTTGAAATCCGCGACATATTCAAGGTAACGAAAGTAGGTACTGTTGCCGGCTGTTATGTGAAAGAGGGAAAAATCACAAGAAACACAAAAATACGCGTTATACGCGACGGAATAGTTATTTATACCGGAGAACTCGGTTCCCTGAAACGTTTCAAGGACGACGTTAAAGAGGTTGTGGGCGGTTATGAATGCGGACTTAACATCAACAATTTCAACGACATTAAAGTCGGAGATATTATTGAAGGCTACCAGCAGGTGGAAGTAAAAAAGACTTTATAACAGTTCCTGGTATTTCTCAGCTGATAGAAGGCTTTTTATCTCCGATGGATCAGTAATATTTATCCTGATCATCCATCCTTTACCGTACGGATCCTTATTGACCAGATCGGGTGATTCCTCGAGAGCCGGATTCACTTCAACTATCTCACCGCCAACGGGCATGAACATATCAGACACTGTTTTCACTGCCTCTATTGTTCCGAATACCTCTTCCTTCTTAAGGGTCTCTCCCTTCGTTTCGATCTCAAGAAAGACTATATCCCCGAGCTCTCCCTGGGCAAAATCAGTTATTCCGACAAAAGCGAAATCACCATCGATGCGGATCCATTCATGATCCTTGGTATAAAGTAAATCTGCAGGTACATTCATATCATTGAATATTATTGAATAAACAGTAAACTAATTTTTTCTTCAGATCCAAAAATAGAATATTTTTTTAAACCATTTGCCGACTTTGGGAACAGTGACGTTACTTTTTAAAGAATTATCTTAACTCAACTATCATTGCCGTTTTCGGGCCAATACTGAATGATGTCAGATCATTGATCTGAGTTCCTGTAATTATGTCGGTGCCGGTTGTAAACCCTTCCATTGCTTCTGCATATCTTTCCCGGGTTAATGTACGCGACTCCTTCTCGCTATTGTTAAGGATTACCATTACAGATTCTTTCTCATTATACCTGAAATAAACATAAAGGTTATTTTCAGGAATGAAATGCCTGAGTTTTCCGGTATGTATAACATCCTTATCTCTTCTCCAGTTCAGCAGCTTTTTAGTAAAGGTGAATGCCTCTTTTTCCAAAGGAGCTAAATTCTGTGCAGTAAAAGCATTTTTTGAATCCCCGCTCCAGCCTCCCGGGAAATCTTCCCTCAGAAAACCGTCACCACGGTTTTTATCACCCTGCATAACTATTTCAGTTCCGTAATAAAACTGTGGAATGCCTCTGGTTGTAAGTATGAATGAAAGAGCCATTTTGTAAATATCAAGTCTCATGCCTGTCTGAGTGAAGAATCTTGGTAGGTCATGGTTGTCAAGGAAAATAACATTCCGGAAAGGATAGGGATAGAGGAAATCCTGAGAAAGTACCAGGTAGAACCTTGCCAGCCCGTCGGTCCAGCTGTCAGGTTCATTGAAACCCCTGTGGGTCGCCAGCGACAGTGGAAAATCCGTTACCGAGGGAAGATTCGACTGATACCCGTCTGAGTTGACCTTTCCAAGTGACCAGTAGGCAGTCAGAGCCTCCTGCTGGTACCACACCTCTCCCACTATGAAAAACCCGGGAAATTCATCGGTGACTCTTTTGGCCCATCTTGACATCATGTTTTTGTCAGGATATGGATAGGTATCCATTCTGATGCCGTCAATGCCAAAATTTGCTATCCACCACAGGCTGTTCTGCGTAAGGTATGCCTCCACAAGCGGATTGTTCTGATTAAGGTCGGGCATTGTCCTGTCAAACCATCCTTTTTCCATAAGCTGCTCGTCATTTTTCGCAGCATAGGGATCCATATATATCGAAGCCCTGTAATTGGTACGTGTAAACTCGCTGAACTGATGCACCCAGTCGGATGAAGGCAGATCCTTCATCCACCAGTGGCCCGAACCTATATGATTGAATATCATGTCCATCATTAATTTAAGACCCATACTGTGTGCCTTCGAAATCAGTTTTTTGAATTCCTCATTGCTTCCGTATCGCGGGTCAACACGGTAAAGGTCGGTTATTGAATATCCGTGATAAGAATATGCCTGCTGATTGTTCTCAAGGAAAGGATTCAGCCAGATACCTGTTGCACCCATGTCTTTTATATAATCGAGATGATCCGATATACCTTTGAGGTCTCCGCCATGCCGGCCGTTTGGATTGCTCCTGTTTGCCTGCTCAAGCATACCGGTAACATTGTCATTAGCCGGATCGCCATTGGCGAACCGGTCGGGCATTAGAAGGTAGATTACATCCGAGGCATCAAAGCCTTTGACAGCTTCAGACGGGTGTGCCAGAAGCGGATAATTCTTCACAAGCTTCAGTTTTCCCCGGGTAAAAGTCAGCCTGATATCCCCCGGAACTGCCTGCCTGCTTATGTCGAGGTTGACGAAAAGGTAATTCGGATTTTCAGTTTTGACAATTGTAGTGATCTTCACACCCGGATATTCAGCAGAAACACCGAATGACCCTATCTCTTTGCCATAAACCATCAGCTGCAATGCTGTCTCTTTCATACCGGTGAACCAGGATGGGGGTTCAATACGGTCGATATTCTGGGCTGATACAATGCTGCTGAATGCTGTGATCAGCAGGAAAATTGCCGGAAACCTGAGTGATTTTGTCATATTTTTTATCTTTTTTATTTCCCCCTGGGGGGTGTTGAAAAAGTCCTCCTCTTTCTTTTTACCCCTAAAT
>DOTV01000254.1:23130-33039 GCA_003520925.1 Bacteroidales bacterium
CCCCCAATTAATTGTTATTACTGTCATTGCGATCGAGTGAAACGAGAGAAGCAATCTTTTTCCTTAACCACTGAGTTACACTGAGTATCTCACTGAATGTCACGGGGTTTTACCCCATACCTCATACCCCGAACCCCATACCTATTTTATAAAAACCTTAAAACCCCATGGATCAAATGTAAAACTAACACCTTTTCTTAGTTCTGCTTTCCGGCCGGTGAAATAATCTGTGTAATCACCATCAATGTCTTGCAGTACAGGATTAAATGAAACAGGCTTTTTAGAAAGATTTAAAAATACAACAACCCTGTTCTCTCCTTTTTCCCTGTAAAATGAGAAAATCTTGCTGGCCTTATTAGTTCTGATATTGATCATATTCCCTCCGAAATCACCGTTCCACAGAGCAGGATTCTCCTTTTTCAGCTTAATCAGATCTGAATAGAACCCTGTCATGGAGCATGTATCCCATTCAATCGGATCACGGAAGAAGAATTTCAGCTTTTTATCAAGACATGCTTCCTGCCCGCTGTAAATTAACGGCATTCCGTGAGCCGTAAATATTAGAGTAGCGAATGCCCTCTGGGAATTACCCATCAACGAATCAATAGTGCCGGCCCATGAATTCTCATCATGGTTTGTAAGGAACATAAGACGGTATGCATTTTCGGGATATACCGCCCACTCCCTGCTGAAATATTTAAGCATCGCGTTTGCGTTATCCTTACCCTGAGCAATGTTGTTCATGAGGTGGTGCATCTCCCACGCATAGTCCATATCAAACCCTTTTTCCGTGAATCCTGTATCTCCCTCATATTCAGCAAGCATAAAAACAGGTTTTATCTTATCCAGTTCTACTCTTGCCCTCTCCCAGAACTCTTTGGGAGTATTGTGCGGATGGTCAACCCTGAATCCATCGACTCCCAGGTTTACCCAGAATTTTAAAGCATCAATCATAAAATCCTGAAGCCCTGCCTGTGACCAGTCGAGCTGAATTACATCGGTCCAGTCTGTACCTATTGGTGGTGTGAATTTGCCAGTTGAGTCTTTAACATACCATTCTGGATACTTTACTGTAAGAGGATTATCCCATGATGTATGGTTTGGTACCCAATCGAGAATAATATGCATTCCCAGATCGTGCGCTTTGTCAATGATCCTTTTAAAATCTCCGATGGTTCCGAATTCCGGATTAACAGCCAGATAATCAGCAACTGAATAATAGCTTCCCAATTCACCCTTTCGGTTAGGAACGCCAATCGGATTTACTGGCATGAACCAGAGAATGTCGATGCCTAAATCTTTGAGTCTCGGAAGGTGCTTTTCAAAAGCTTTAAATGTTCCCGAATCGCTATATTGCCTGATATTAACCTCATAGATGACGGCATTTTTCGACCACTCCGGATGTACAATTTCCGAAATAAAAGGCTTAAGCTCTCTCTTTTTACCAAACAGTGAACAACCGCCTGCAACTAAAGCAGCAAGCAGTATAACTATTAAAATGCTTACCGGTATCCTTTCCATTATTTTACCTCTTACTTTTGTCTTTTTACTTTTGTCTTTTGTCTTCTATATCTCGTGTTCACCACGGATTTCACGGGTTTTCACGGATTTGCTTTTGATTTAGCTCCGTGTTTAATCCGTGCAACTCCGTGTTACTCTGTGGTTAATGGCTTTCTTCTCTGAAACGGCTATCTGATATTCCTTACCATAAACGACCATTGGCAGACATTTGTCCGACAGATTATTAATAATTATTTCTTCCTTAGTCACCTTCACTTCAAAAAGGCTTCCCCTGAACCTGGCATGAAATGAATACGATTTCCATTGAACTGGTATAAGAGGATTTATCTGAACCTTTTCTTCATCTATCCTCATGCCTCCGAAACCTTCAACAATTGCCAGCCAGGTTCCTGCCATGCTGGTTATGTGAAGACCATCACCGACTTCATTATTGTAATCGTCGAGATCGAGCCGTGAAGTTCTGAGATAAAGTTCATACGCCTTTTCAATATAACCCAGCCGGGAAGCTATAATGGAATGGATGCATGCAGATAATGAAGATTCATGAACAGTCATCGGTTCATAAAAATCGAAATTCCGCCTTATGGTTTCGGTATCATATTTATCTTCAAACACATAAAGGCTTTGAAGCACATCAGCCTGTTTTATGAAACACGACCTTAAAATTCTGTCCCACGACCAGTGCTGGTTTATCGGCCGTTCTCCTGAAGGGATCTTTCCGGCGTCCATTAACTCCTTGTCCAGAAAACCGTCCTGCTGAAGAAAAACTTTTCTTCCTTCATCAAAAGGCATGTGAAGGTTATCTATTATTTTCTGCCAGAGACTGGTCTCTCCCGAAAAGTCAAAACCCGTTTTACTTATAAGGTCCCTGTATTTATCCGGAAGCTCTTTCATAACTTTCAGCAGACTTTCGATAGTATATGACATCGTCCATGATGCCATTGAGTTGGTATGCCAGTTATTGCTGACATTGTTTTCATACTCATTTGGACCAGTAACACCCAGGATTACAAATTTTTTCAGGTTTTCCGACCAGGTTGCCCTCTGGCTCCAGAACCTGGAAATTCCTATTAATACCTCGAGTCCGTAATCGGCAAGATATTCATTATCACCTGTATGCTTTATATAATTGCAGATGGCAAATGCAATAGCTCCATTCCTGTGGATCTCCTCGAAAGTTATTTCCCATTCATTATGACACTCTTCCCCATTCATTGTCACCATCGGGTAAAGTGCGGCTCCGTTCTTAAAGCCAAGCTTTTCCGCATTTTTGATGCTGGCCTGCAGATGTTTATACCTGTAAAGCAAAAGGTTCCTGCCGACTTTCTGATCAGCTGTTTTCAGAAAAAACGGTAGAACAAATGCCTCAGTATCCCAATAGGTGCTTCCCCCATATTTTTCGCCTGTAAATCCCTTAGGTCCGATATTAAGCCTTTCATCCTTCCCGGTGTAAGTCTGGTTAAGCTGAAAAATATTGAACCTGATTGCCTGCTGAGCCGCAATATCACTTTCAATCACAATATCAGAAGTCTTCCAGATCTTTTCCCACACCTTAATGTGATCTGAAAAAAGTATTTCGAATCCTTTTGATGATATTTCCCTGAGACGCTTCTTTACGTCACCCATCAGATCCTCTTTAGGATTATTAAGAGAAGACAGGACCGACACAAACTTGACTATTGAAAGTTCATCACCTGGTTTTATATTTTCCTTAAAAGCGTTACCAACATATTTTTCAAGGTCAATCAGGTTTGAATTTACACGTGTTTCTTTGCCATTCTTCAGGAAGTTGAAACACATCCCTGTAGCTACATGAAAATCAGTCTTCAACGTTCGGGCAATTAAAATCCCATGCTCCTGACTAATTTCCCTTGAAACCTCCCGCCAGAATTTCTTTCCGTAATTTGCATCTTCATTCCTGACATCGGCATCAAGGTAGACTGTAAAATCTATTGCGCCTTCAAAATCAACCGAACGGATTGAGTATTTAATTATTCCTGCATCGGGTTCCGGCATGCTCAGGAACCTCCTGATGTTAAATTCAAGAGTTTTGTTCCCTGCAACTGAAAGTTTAAATTCCCTATCGAGATAACCCTCTTTCATGTTCAGGGTACGCGTAAAGAAGCTGATCTTCGCTGAAGTAAGATCGACAGGTTTCTTATTGACACAAATATCTATACCGATCCATTTAGGTGCGTTCAGAACTTTCGCGAAGTATTCGGGATACCCGTTTTTCCACCATCCCACCCTTGTCTTATCGGGATAATAAACTCCGGCGACATAATTGCCGGTGAGGGAATCACCTGAATATTGCTCTTCAAAATTTGCCCTCTGTCCCATATATCCGTTACCTATCGAAAAGATGCTTTCCGACTCCCTGTTAAACTCAGGGTGAAATCCTTCCTCAATTATGCGCCATTCATCCAGTTTATATAACCTGTTCATGTTATAATTTTTTTGCCAGTACTTTAAGTTTCCTAAGATTCAATTTATCCAAACCTGAAACAACAACATTAGCATCTTTCAGAGTTTTTTCTGAACCTATCCCGACACAACGCATCCCTGCTTTAAGGGCAGCCTCAACTCCTGCCACGGCATCTTCAAATACTATGCATTCTTCGGGCGGAACCGCGATCATTTTTGCCGCAGTAAGAAAGACTTCCGGGTCAGGTTTTGCCTTGCTTACAATATTGCCGTCAGCAATTCCGTCAAACAGACTTCCAATACCAAGCCGTTCGAGTATCAATGGTGTGTTCCTGCTTGCTGATCCCAGTGCGACTTTTATTCCGGAATATTTAAGCTCCGATATGAATTCAAGGCTTCCGGGCAGGATCTCGTCAGGCATCATCCGGTTTATATAATCGAGATACCATTTATTTTTGAGGGAGGCATATTCTTCTCTGGTTTTTTCATCACAAACCCTGTTCCCGATTTCAAGTATTATGTCAAGCGATGCCATTCTGCTGACACCCTTCAGCCTTTCATTATTCTCCTCAGTAAACTCGATATTCAGGATAGTTGCAAGCTTTTTCCAGGCCAGATAGTGGTATCTGGCAGTATCGACAATTACACCATCGAGATCAAATATGCATCCCCTGATTCTCATTTGTTCCTCCTGTCATCAACATCTTTGACAAACCGCACCATCAGTGCCGCAATGATCATTGAAAAACCGCCTGCTATGAGGGCGTTCATTGTGTTTCCGCTGAACATGTGTTTTACCATGCTCCCAAGGATGCTTGCGGCAAGTATCTGAGGAATAACAATGAAGAAGTTAAAAATCCCCATATAAATACCCATCTTATTCTGAGGCAGCGCTCCTGTGAGAATTGCATAGGGCATCGATAGTATACTGGCCCAGGCAATACCTATTCCGGCCATCGGGAAAACAAGCTGCCACGGTGCACTTACAAGGTTAATCGAAATCAGGCTGATACCCCCTATAATAAGACAGAGTGAATGAGTTATCTTTCTGCTTGTTGCTCTTGCAAGTACAGGCAGCAAAAATGCTATCAGCGCAGCACAGCCATTATATATCCCGAAAAGAACGCCTACCCAGTTGGCTCCTTCATTATAGGCAAGCGATGTTGTATCGGTTGTACCATACAGACGTGAGGTGACTGCTGATGTGGTGTAGATCCACATTGAAAAGAGAGCAAACCACGTAAAGAACTGGACCACGGCAAGCTGCCCCATGGTTTTTGGCATATTTCTGAGGTCGGTGAGAATTGAATTAAGACTGTTTTTCCCTCTCCCTGAAGATTGCAGAGCTCCTGCAACCATCTGAAGAATACCGAAAAGCGAGACACCTCCCGTAATTACATAGAGCTCTTTTTCAAGATTAACCTTCGATAATATAAAGGTCAGTATAAGTCCTGTCCCAAGCCAGATGGATCCTGGCAAATAAAAATTCAGTTTTCTGGCGGCAACCTCTGTTTCGCTCACTTCTCTCTGCCTCTTTATTTCAGGGTCTTCGGCTTCTGCAAACTCCTTTAAGGCTTCCGGTGAATATTCTTTTGTCCTTATAACAGTCCACAAAACTGCAATGAAGAATATACCTGCTCCCATGTAAAATGAAAGTTTCAGATTCATTGGTAACAGTTTTCCGGGTGCAGGAAGTTCAGGAACATTAAACCAGTTGACAAGAATCCAGGGAAGAAAGGAACCAATTACTGCCCCAAGTCCGATAAAAAAGCTTTGCATGGCGAAACCTGTTGTGCGCTGTTCCGATACAAGCATATCGCCGACAAAAGCCCGGAATGGTTCCATCGAAACATTAATTGAAGCATCCATTATCCATAGTATCCCGGCTGCAAAAAGCCATGTCGGAGAATTTGTAATTACGCATAAAGCAATAGAAGCTAACAAGGCTCCGATAAGGAAATAAGGACGCCGCCTTCCCATACGGGTCCACGTCCTGTCGCTCATATGACCTATGATCGGCTGAATAATAAGCCCTGTCACCGGAGCTGCCACCCAGAGGATAGGGATATCATCAACTTTTGCTCCCAGGGTTTCAAAGATCCGGCTGACATTTGCATTCTGAAGGGCAAATCCGATCTGGATCCCTAAGAACCCGAAGCTCATGTTCCAGATTTGCCAGAAAGACAATCGTGGTTTTGATTTTTTCATAAGTATATAATTTATTTTAATGGTATGATGGAACCACACATGATTGATAAAGAATTATTTCATTCTGGTTTGTGATTGAGGTCAATCATGTGGGTTTCATATTGATTGATTTAGTTCATAGAGAATAGGTCAGAAGAATATGGAAATCAATCAAAAATAAAAAAAAGGATTGGTATTTCAACCGTTTTCCGGTATGAGTTACTGGGCCAGGGTAAACTTAAGGCTGAATCCGAAATTTGTGTTGGATGTGGGAAAGGTATTGGCAACAAATGGATTATTCATTGTATGATCAGCAAATATCTGGAGGTTGAAGCGGTCGCTAAGTACATAGTCGGCTGTTGCTCCGACAGTCAGCACCTTTATCCCTGCAACAGGTTGATTAACGTCTTCAATAAGTTTCCTGACAACAGTCTTATTATCCCTGATTGAGAGATCCAGTCTTAAGTTCAGGTCGCTTTTAAGCGATCTCTGCCCGCCGCCTGTTTTCAGCACTATCTGTACATCATCAAACCTGTATCCTGCACCAACAACCAGCTCGTTGATCCGGTTGTCAGTCACCTGGTTCCCGGTAAGGTTAAGAGAGATAGTCCGTGATTTCCTCCATTCGAAGCGGGATGTCAGGTTGCTTTTCCAGTTCATGTCAACATTTATCAATGGACTGAACTGCTCGCTTACGGTTATAGTATTGATCTCATATTGCTGAATGAAGTTCTTCTGAAGATCCCTTATATTATTTACTCCGTTACCGTCAACAAAATAATTGAGATTAGTCGTGTATGAGCCTATCTGGTAGACACTTCTGTATTGATGAGTTATGTTCACAGACCGGAATACTCTCTTTACAAATTCAAATTTTGAAAATCCGTCAAAAGTTATTCTCCAGTTAGGCATCATCCTGGACGCTGACGGGAAGGTGGCCAGAGTAACCTTACCAGGATCAGTTTTGGTGTATGCCGCATAAAAGGCCGGGATAAGAACCTCGCGTGACGACCGGCCATATCCGCTCTTATAATCTCCTGCTATTGGAAGGCCGGTGTCGGGATCAAGATCAGGATCATAATCCGGATCGAGCTGTCTGCGTGCCTCTGCTCTTCTGCCTGATATTATCACGGTATTTTTCTTGAAATCTTCAAATGTGTTTGAGATATAATTATTCTTTTTTGAGATTTTTTCAAATGCTGTTCCCCAGGAAATTATAGATATCGAAAAGTTTCCGTTAATCACCCTGTTCCGTGTGCTGTCAGGAAAATTCCCGTTGAAATCGGCTGTATAATATGAACTTTCATTCTCAAGGAATCGTCTGTCGGCGTTAATGTCAATTTTAAGACCCGGGAATGGTTCCACAACACCTCTGAGGGAAAGGTCAATTTTATGATTGTAGATTGCAGGTGTATTAAGCAGTGTATCGGTTGTCAGCCATCCGTTGGCAGCAGCTCTGTCGAAGAAGTTCCGTTTACTGTACCCAAGGATAAAAGGCAGACCAGGAGCCATAACATTATTTGTTCTTGACATTCCCAGAAATTTTGCTTCAGGGGTGAATCCTGGCAGGAATTGTCCCTGTGCCGAGGTGTAGGTCAGGCTCACGGATCTGACTCCCATTAAAGCCCGAAGCATATATTCACCGGTGACTGTCAGCGGATTCCGCTTCTTCGGGATCCTTCCTTCGATAGTTACCTGTGTTCCGTCAGCTGCCTCTGCGGATGTGAAATTAACCCTGTTCTCACTTATAATCTCCAGCTTGCCCTTAAGTTCAGTTCCATCCTTCTTCACAATCTTAACCTTTACATCTTTTGTTTTCAGATTATGAACAAGAGGCCTCATGACATCGGTCCGGAAATTTACATTGTTCCTTGTGAATGTTTCTGTTTTATATTCTGTCTGCATCCTCTGTACTGCACCCGGACGAGCATTGTTTTCAATGTTCTTCAGGAATTTCAATTTTGTGTAAAGTGATGCCAGGTTGGCAGTTCCTGAAAATGTGAGTTCAGAATGATTCTTAATCGAATTACCGAGATTGATATTCATCGAATCGGGATAGAGGGCGCCGGCGAGCCATGAATAATCCGATCCCAGTCTTGCATTTGCTGTTACCCACGAAAGAAGCGGAAGCTTGTTAATCGGAAGATTATATGTGACATTGATGAAATGGTTATAGGAGGTAGTCCTTCCCAGCAGTTTAATATTAGTCATTACCGAGTCGCGCCAGTTTTCATAATCGCTCCTGTATCTTTTGCGGTCGGCCGCGCCCTCAGGTTCATCAATCCTTGCAATATTGGTGGATGTAAAGTCTATTTTAAGCTGACGTGTGAGGTCATATTTTACATCGAAGATCCTTGTCCATTCAAAGTCTTTTCTGAAAGTAGGCGATATCAGGAGATTTGGATTATTTATATTTCTCGTTTTAACTTCATTATAATACCGCGATACGTCTGTTCTGAATGATATGCTTTTCGGAAAAGGATAGAAATTAAAATCCTTTATTATTCTGAAGACCGGAGAGTTCAGGAATTTCACATTCTTAAAAGGGGTAATGTTTTTAGGCTGTGCCTCATAATTGTAATTGAGGCCACCCCTGTAATTCCTTTCAAGGTCAATCTCAGTCCTGGTATTGCTCCTGTAAGTTTCGTTAAAGGTATAGTTGACACTGAAGTTTGCGAGATCCCATGCATGGGACTTCTCTCCACGTTTAGTTATACCGGCATTATTTATTGAAATAGTTTTTCGCCGTGCATAATCCTCCGAAATTGCTCTTATCGAATCCCTTGCTTCCTTGTTTATAGCTTCGTCAAGTGCATCCCTGAGTTTAATGTCAGGATCAAGGGGGTTATATTGCGGTTTGATTCGTGTCTCAGAATAACCTGCATATACAGGAAGACGTACCCCTGCCTCTTCCGGAAAGAATTTTCCCAGTTCCATTGTTGTGGAGACATCGTATTTCAGTATCTCTTCCTTGCTTCTTTCATTAACCTTTTTATCAATGCTTCCCCAGCCAGGAGTGCTTGCCTGACCAACAACATCAACAGTTCCCAGGTCGGCAAGCCGGGCCTGAAGATGGGTATTTGCAGCCCAGCCACCATTCTCAACAAAGTCGCTGAGCCTTAACTCATTCACCCAGACCTCTGCTGACCTGCTTTCACCATTGTCAACATTTGGGTTTCTGGTCCTTATCGGATTTCTGATACCAATCATTATGACCTTTACATTGCTCAGGTTGGGATTTCCGCAAACATACACCCTGTTTGAATCATCCTTGAAGGCAAAGACATCCGAAATGCTCAGCGAAGATCCGGCTGCCTGCATCTGCCTGTTCCGCTCTTTTTTGGCTTCCTGAAGTATCGAAAGATCAATATTGAACTGGTTATCCTTCGGCCAAACAATTGCTCTTTGTTCCTCGGAATCGTTACTGTATTTATCGTTTGGAGGGGTGAGTTTCAGAGGAACTTCATATTCGTAGAAATTAGATTTGTAGTCCGACCCAATCCTTATGAAGGCTGTCAGCTCATTGTTGTATAAAGGCTGGCCGATCAATGCCTCGGCATGAACTTCCATCCTGAGCCGGCGGTACTGTCTTACATCAAGATTAACATTCCTGTAGGCAGCACGTGCATCGCCATCAGCAAGATCCTGAACTTTCAGAACCATCGACTGTTCATCGAGCTGGCGAAGCTGCGGATTCTGAGGATCAACAACCCTGTCAAATCCCGGAGGAAGAACATAATTGACAGGTTTTTTGCCGGCATTGTCCTCAATGCTTAC
>DOTV01000254.1:33401-35503 GCA_003520925.1 Bacteroidales bacterium
AGTTCCGCGAGTCGCATGATAACAGGTTTGTTGAAATTCCTGAGGAACATTCTCATGAACCGGATTGACTTGAAGTCGCTGATAACACCAACTGTTCTCTGATATTCGGTAACAGGTATCCTGAACTGGAACCATTTAACCTTCGATTCAGTACCATTGGCGAATTTTACGGTAGGTTCTATCTCATCAACTATATAATTCGACCCGACCTTCATATTTTCAGGTCTCAGGCTGACCTTGTACTGGTAATAACTTTCAGTTTCACTAAGGGTGTTGTCGCGGTTGATATCTTCCATGTCGGGAAGTGTTGAACCGGTTGTCGGGTACGATTCGGTCGACATTTCAGATGTTGGCGAATTACCATCCTGTCCGTTATATTTTTTATATCTGTCAAGAATGCTGAGCTGGTTAAGATCATAATCTGAGCCTCTGAAATAATGGAAATCATCATTCGACGGGTCCTTGAGTAATTCAGCATAAGCTTCTTGAGTTGTTAAGGCCTGGGATTTCTGAAGATAGTCAATAAAAAATGCCTGTTCATCCTGATCTCTTAGTCCATCGAGACCCACATCCTGGTAAGTGCGCGATTCGGAACTGTTGTCGAAGGCATGCACAACCGATTGTACAGTTGGAACCCTTCCCCAGGCCGTTGTATCTATATTCTGGAGGATTGGTGAACCGGGAAGGCCATTTTCGAAACTTTTACGCGAATCCTTCAAAATATCTTCCGAGATATTTCCCAGGTTAAAGTAAAGGTCACCGCCCTGATGGGCCGGATCTTCAACAAAGGGATCCATCAGCCAGAATTCAATATACTGGATATTGGCAGTTTCAAAATCGGATGTAAGAACCTCTCTCATAATCCCACCCCATCTTGATTGCGGATCATTAAGGCTGCCATCTGAATTCATTCCCTTCGATAATGAATTTGGATCGGTATCATAATTATATGGTCCTTTCTCTCCGGGATAGTAAGCGACATTGAGAACTGAGATTGTAGTCGGGATACCGCTTGTACTTTCCCTGTTGGGAAATATCTCATTTTCATATATCTCCCTGACAAAGTGGCTTGACTGGGAGCCGGGATCCTGTTTTATATGCGAAGGTGTTGAAGAACCGTTCCTCAGGAAGAGTGGATCGATGACATACCAGGCTATTTTAGCTCTGTTGAATCCTGTCGTCAGCTTGTTGTTCAATGAAGCTTCAGGAAAAAGCTGATCCTGGCCCTGCGGGATGCTTGATATTGACCAGGCATTGAACGATTTGAGATCAAGAGGGATTTCACTCGATTCAAAATCGTCAATATAGGAGTTGCCTGCATTTGAAATTGCGCGTGAATGGCCAGGAATCAGCTCTGCAAACTCCCCGTTGAATGAGATGCTTGAGGGGGTTTTGGTTTCGAGAAGGGGGATTTTATCAATCAGCTTTGTAAGAAGCTGCGATTCTCCCCTGTATGATGTATTTAGTCCCCAGATAGTATTTGATATTGGTTCCTCACCAAAATTAACCTTCTGGGTATACGGTCTTTCATTAAGATGTAAGATAGTGCCGCCGATATTGAAATTATCCGAAAATCTGTAATCGAGATGGGTCCCGAGAAGAGTTTTTGTCTGGAATCCGAAAAACTGGTTGCTTTCAAGAGACACCTGTATGGGAGTCTGCGATTCTATAAGAGCTGAGTTTATTATCGTTACTACTCCCATATTATAATCAACAGTGTAATCGGTGTTTTCAGTGAGTGTCACTCCACCGGCAGTAACTTTTATCGATCCTGCAGGGATGTTTGTGGCATTTAGCCTGATCTCGGAACCTGACTCAGATGTGTATTGACCGGTCATTTTGAATTTGTTCCGCTCAGCCATCTGCCTGGCAATAGTCTGGGTTGAATCGTACAACTCCTGGAACACATATTTTTCTGCAATAAAGTTGTCACCGATCTGGCTCTTCAGATAGCTTCCGAAAGGCTCAGTGACAGGAAATATGATTTTCCCTCGGTTTATATTTATTGTAACTCCGTCAATAAAGTCAAAAAAACCATCAGGTACCCGATCACGCTGAGAATTAAGGTTATCAAGTCCAAGAACCTGCAGTAATATCCTGTT
>DOTV01000254.1:35859-37109 GCA_003520925.1 Bacteroidales bacterium
GACCCGAGTGAATAGATGTTTTTCATCATCAGGTTCCATGTAGGGTATCTGGGGCTCAGGGTGGTACCCTTGATAAGCTTGAGGATCAGTGCCTGGGGAGCTGTTATACCATCGGTTGAAAATTCCCCCACTTTGTAAACCTGTCCATTCATTGTATATTCATAGGCGATTGCCAGAACCTCATCGTTATTAAGAGCAGTGTTAAGGGAGATATATCCCAGCTGGCTGTTAAGGGTGTATTCCCTGTCGTTGAGCTTCCGGGCATTTTCAATCTTCTCAAAATCTCTTCCGATCTGAAATCCCGGGTACAGAGAGCTAAATGCGGTCGTAACCCTATCAACATCTCTCATCGAAGTATAATTTGTCAGGAGCTGATCATAAAGCCTGTTAGCGGCATTATCAGGAAATCGGACTGCCCCCGGTGATGCCTGGAAAGCAGGGACTTTGTTATATATATGACTACTGTTCTCGGCAAGGTCGGTAAATGCTACTATGTTACGTGTTTCATCATAGCTGCTTGTTTTGTTTGTTATCCATACCTCAATACGGGTGATATTCAGTCCGGTGCTTACAGCAGGAAGGTTTTTAAGGGCATCATTGTATATATCCCTGAAATGATGTGAGAGAAAAAAGTGGCGGTTTGCCTCGTAATCATCAGCATAGATTTCAAACTCGCTAATCTGGGCCCCTCCTTTCACTTCAATTGTCGAAGTTTCTCCTTTCTGCTGCGACAGGACTGTTGTAAGATTGAGTTTCCCGAACTGCATCTCGGTCTTGAGTCCGAAAAGGCTGTAACTTCCGGTGATCAGAGTACCGGGCAGCGGTAGTGTAACATCCCCAACCTCAACTTTCTTTATAATCTCGTCTTCTTTCCCTGCGTACTGAAGTTTGGTCCTGTTCTCAAACTCGAACATGGCATCAGTATTGTAATTCACTCCAAGCTGCATTTTATCACCTATGGTTCCGGTGACATTCATCTGGATCTTTTCCTTGAAGTCGAATGTGGGGATTGTCCTTAGTTTTTCAGACAGGGTTGGATTTTCAGTGCGTGAAATATTGATACCAAACACAAGTTCGGCCGATCCCTGAGGAACAATATTGATCACATTACTGCCGAATACTTTATCAAAGGTAGCGCCCCCGATCTCAATCTGGGGTATAAGGTTCGATTTGAAACCTCCAGCTTCACCTGAGACCCTCGATTGCCAATAGTCACGCATCTCCTTATTAAACTGGTATTTGCGGAACTC
>DOTV01000034.1:0-11769 GCA_003520925.1 Bacteroidales bacterium
CTCGACAGAAAGATAGTTGGTAACGGACTTCCGAAGATACTTCTCGGATGGGGAAACAACTTTACATACAAGAACTGGGATCTGAACCTATTCTTCAGAGGTGTTTTTGGTCACGACCTGCTTAATTCATACCGCGGATTCTACGAGGTCCCACAGATGATCAAATCTTACAACCTTCCGAAGACAGCAAAGGATATGAAGAATCCCACTACAGGTACTTACCTTAATAACTCTTCAGGTGTTCTGAACAGCAGCCATATTGAAAAAGGTGATTTTGTAGCGCTTGATAATGCAAGCCTTGGTTATAACTTTAATCTTCCAAAAGGCGGCCAGTTCAGTAAGATCAGACTCTACCTTGCCGGTAACAATTTGTTTTATCTGACCGGTTATAAGGGCGTGGATCCTAATCCCAGGTATGGTGATATTGAAGACAACAATAATCCTTTGGTGCCTGGCATTGACAGAAGGAATACATGGTTCAGAACCAGATCGGTTACATTTGGTGCAAACTTTGTTTTTTAATCCTGAAAAAGTATAAGACATGAAAACGATAATAAGAAATAATATGAGAAGGTCTCTTAAACTTATAACGGTAAGCATTATTGCACTGTTTACGATCACTTTCAATCAGTCGTGTACCAAGCTGGATGAAGAATTGTACGATTCCGTAACTCCTGCCAACTTCTTTACGACACAGGAGGAATTTATTTCAGCATTGGGTGCTGCATATACCCGGTTTGCCGATTGGGCTACCTCCGATGGTACTATGGCCCTGCAGGAGGTTACAACCGATGAGATGGTAGTTCCTACACGCGGACAGGACTGGGACGATGGCGGTAACTGGAGAAGACTTCATTTACATTCATGGACAAGGGAAGATTATCAGATGAATAACGGATGGGATTTTGGGTTTTCCGGTGTCAATACTGCAAACCGTCTTATCTATCAATTCCAGTCTCTTGTAACCGGCGGCCAGGTTTCCCAGGCTGCAGCAGATGCTTTCATTGCTGAACTTGAGACAGTACGCGGGTTCTTCTACTGGCAGCTGATTGATATGTTTGGTAATGTACCTCTTGTAACTGATTTCGCCAGCACCGAATCTGCTCCGGCTACAAAATCAAGGCTTGAGGTTTATAACTTCGTTATTGGCAACCTGGAAGCTGCTGTACCAAAGCTTTCAAAAGCAGTTGACGGTACAACCTACGGCCGTATGAATTATTACGCTGGACAAGCACTGCTGGCCAAATTATATCTGAATGCAGGGGTTTATACCGGGACAAATCAGTGGACCAAGGCAATAGCAGCCTGCAATGAGATTATCAACTCTGGTAAATACTCTCTTGAAAGCAACTTCTTCGCTAACTTCAATGTGAATAATTCAGGCTCAAAGGAGTTCATCTTTGCAATTCCTTACGATGAAGTATTCTTCCAGGGATTCCAGTATGGAGTTAAATCACTGCATTATGGAAGTCAGGATACCTATAACTTCACTGCCCAGCCATGGAACGGTTTCTGTTCACTCGAAGAATTCTATAAATCATACAGTGATGCAGATGTCCGCAAAGGTGATGCAGGTACTGTTACTGCGCCTGCAACAAAAAGAGGAACATTCCTTGCGGGTTACCAGTACAAGAACGGAGGAGGAAAAGTAATGGACGACGGATTTGAAGTTCCGCAGCCAAACCGCGTACCTCCGCTCCTTGGTGATCCCGACGGTGCACCTCTTAATTTTGGGAACATTGGCTCAACCCAGGCCCAGATAAACGAACTCGGACCGCAGGCATATCGTCAGTCAGGCGTCAGAATTGGAAAATGGGAATATGCCCTTGGAGCTCAGCCTCAGAACATGAGTAACGATTATGGTGTATTCCGTTATGCCGACATACTTCTGATGAAAGCTGAAGCATTATTCCGCACAGGTAACACAGCTGAAGCTCTTATCCTGGTGAACCAGATAAGGGCCCGTGCCGGTGTTCCTGCTCTGACTTCACTTGACGGCCCGCTGAGCTATGATATGACAGGACCTGTCGTACCCGGAGGCGAACTGTTCAATGAGATTGGCCGTGAGCTTGCATTCGAGAATCACAAGAGGACAAACCTTATCCGCTGGGGATTTTTCCTGGATGTGTCAAAATGGGCACTTCCATTCTACAATCCGGGTGACAGGCTTGAGGCAGGTGTTAAAACAAAGCTCTTCCCGGTACATAAGGACAAGATCGCAGCCAACCCCAATCTGGTACAGAATCCGGGTTACTAGTAACTATAATTAAAAAAATTCTGTAAAGAGGGCAGGCAATTATTATATTTGCCTGCTCTTTTTTTTACAGCCTCAGAAGTAAAAATGAAGAGATCTGTAGAATGGATTTAAAAGCTATGTAAATTAATTGTTGAAAGATTTTTATCATATTATTGAGTATCTAAGGTTCAGATATTGGGCTGTAGCGATTACGATACCGATAATTATCCTGACAAATTCATGTAAATCAAATCCCTCAGTTCGTTCTGAAACTCCATTGTTTTCCCTTCTTGATTCAAAGGAAACAAATATTGACTTCATAAATAAAGTTAACTATACCGAAGAATTCAATACATATACCTACAGAAATTTTTACAACGGTGCAGGCGTCGGACTGGGTGACTTCAATAATGACGGGTTACAGGATATTTATTTTTGCTCTAATCAGACTGGCAATAAGCTTTATCTCAATAAGGGTAATTTTGTCTTCGAGGATATCACAGAAAAGGCCGGTGTCGCGTGTACCGGATCATGGTCAACAGGAGTCTCGGTTGCCGATGTTAATGGCGACGGGTGGGCTGATATTTATGTCTGTAAATCAGGGAAACCAGGTGGGACGAACCGGTCCAATGAGTTATTTATTAACAATGGCGATCTTACTTTTACGGAAAAAGCCAGGGAATATGGACTGGATAACTTCGGGCTCTCGAATCATGCTGCTTTTTTTGATTATGACAGGGATGGAGATCTCGATTGTTATTTAATTAACAATTCATTTCAATCGGTAACCACATTCGATATGACACCGGGGCAAAGGCAGATCCCTGATACTCTTGGAGGAAATAAACTGTTCAGGAATGATGAGGGGAAATTTGTTGATGTGACACAGACCTCAGGAATATATTCAAGCAGGATAGGATTTGGCCTTGGAGTAAATGTCGGTGATGTCAACCGCGACGGATGGCCTGACATTTACATATCGAATGACTTCTTTGAACGCGACTACCTGTACATTAACAATAAAAACGGTACTTTTACTGAATCGCTTGAAAATCAGATGACTGAGATAAGCCAGGGCGCGATGGGGGCAGATATGGCAGATATCAATAATGATGCATGGCCTGAGATTTACGCTACAGAGATGACTCCGGAAGATAATACTAGACTTAAAACCAAAGTACTTTTCGATACATGGGATACCTATCAGCTGAAGTTTAAGAGCGGATATTATCATCAATTTGCAAGAAATGTGCTTCAGTTGAACAACAAAAACAATTCATTCAGTGAAATCGGACGGTTCAGCGGTGTAAGTACAACCGACTGGAGCTGGGGAGCCCTGATTATGGACCTTGACAACGACGGATGGAAAGACATCTATGTTGCAAACGGAATTTATAAGGATCTGCTTGACCAGGACTTTCTTAATATCTACTCCAATCCTTCAATAATGAGGTCAATGATAAAAACCGAAGAATCAGCTATACTCAGACTTATTGAAATGATACCTTCGGTTAAAATACCTAATTACGCCTTCCATAACAATGGTGATCTGACATTTACAAATTATTCATCCTCCTGGGGATTGAATACACCATCATTTTCAAACGGTGCAGCTTATGGCGACCTTGATAATGATGGTGATCTTGACCTCGTTGTGAATAATGTCAATATGCCTCCCTTTGTATACAAAAATGAAACGGTACAAAATGACAAAGCTAATTTTCTGACAGTCAGTCTTACCGGTGAAGATAAAAATACAGCTGCAATCGGGGCCGGTATTACACTGTATTATGACGGGAAAATTAATTATCAGGAGCTTATTCCGACCCGCGGATTCCAGTCAAGTGTTGACTGCCGGCTCCATTTCGGACTCGGAGAATCCGCTTTAATTGATTCAATGGTAGTCAACTGGCCCGACGGGAGATGCACTATACTCAGGGATGTTGCAGCAAACCAGCTTCTTGCTCTGAAAGAAAAGGATGAATCGGAAAATTGTCCGGAAATCCTAAAGATAGAGATTGCATCAGTTTTCAGCAAGATTGAAAAGATCAAAGGCCTTGATTTTAAACATAATGAGAATGATTTTGTGGATTTTGAACGAGACAGGCTGTTGTTTCAGATGATATCAAATGAAGGCCCCCGTTTTGCTGCAGGTGATGTAAACAACGACGGATTGGGAGATCTTTTTATTTGTGGTGCAAAGGATAGCCCGGGAGCATTGTTTGTGCAGGACAAACAAGACGGATTTATAAGAACAAATGAAAAGCTATTTGAAGCTGACAAAATATCGGAAGATACAGACTGTGCCTTCTTTGATGCCGATAATGACGGGGATATCGACCTGTATATTGCCAGTGGCGGAAATGAATTTCCTTCTAGCTCTTCAGCACTGACTGACAGGTTGTATTTAAACGACGGAAAGGGCAATTTCGTCAGATCGGAACAGATTCTGCCTGCAGGTAAATATGAGAGTACCTCTTGTGTGGAGCCTGCTGACTTTGACGGTGACGGAGATATCGATCTGTTTGTTGGTATACGTCTGCAGCCATTTTCATACGGGGTGCCTGCAAATGGGTATCTTCTTGAAAATGATGGGCATGGAAAATTCAGAGACGTCACTTCAGAAAAGGCAGCTGGCCTGATTGGAATAGGAATGATAACCGATATGACATGGGCTGATATCGAAAATGACGGAGATCCTGACATGGTTATCACGGGCGACTGGATGCCGGTAAAAATTTTCACTAATGACAAAGGAACCTTTACGGATAGATCGGAACAATCCGGATTACTGAATACAGAGGGATGGTGGCATGTAATTAAAGCAAAGGATTTGAATAATGACGGGAATATTGATTTTATACTTGGTAATCATGGATTGAATTCCTTTTTTAAAGCTTCCGCCTCGAAACCGGTAACAATGTATGTGAATGATTTCGATCTTAATGGAACCGTAGAGCAGATAATTTGCACATATAACGGAAACAAATCATATCCGGTGTCCACAAGGGATGATCTTATAAAACAGATCCCTTCCCTTGCGTCAAAATATCCGAAATATGTCGATTATTCCGATCAGGCCATTGAGGACCTTTTTCTACCGGAAGTACTGGGCAAGTCAATCATTCTAAGCTCTAAACTAATGAAGAGCTCTGTCATGATGAATCAGGGAAATGGTACATTTAAAATTGTTCCGCTTCCCGATGAGGCTCAGTTTTCCCCTGTTTATGCAATTGATGCGGATGATTATGACAATGATTCCAAATGTGATATTATTCTCGGGGGAAATCAGTACAGGGCCAAGCCTCAGACAGGAATATACGCTGCATCTAATGGCCTTTTTCTCAAAGGTAATGGGGAAGGAAAATGGCAATCCCTCTCCCCCTCCCTATCCGGTTTTTTCAACAGGGGGGAAATCCGGGACCTGAAGCAGCTAAAAATCGGGAAAGAAAGGATAATTGCAGTTGCACGAAACAATGATTATTTACAATTTTATAAATTTTAAAACAGGAGATGAAAAAGAGTATTGTAGGGTTATTGACGCTGTTGATATTTATTGGTTTTGTTTTATCCGGCTGTTCTCCAAAATCAAAATACGACAGAAAATTAAAGCATGAGCTTGCAAGCGGAGTAAGAAATGATTCCCTGTTTCTTGGACTATACCTGGGAATGCCTGAAAAGGATTTCTACACCCACTGCTGGCAGCTTAACCAAAAAGGTCTTATAAAACAAGGTCCAAAAAATACAACGGTTGAATACTTGTTAAAGAATGAGTTGAATTACACAGGGACAATGAACTTTTATCCGAATTTTATTGATGGAAAGATATCAGAGATGCCTGTCCGGTTTGTTTATACCGGTTGGGCCCCGTGGAATAAAAAGTTGTCAGCCGACAGCCTGCAGGCCGATGTCCTGACATGGTATAAGAAAAAGTACGGTGATAATTTCATGAAAGTGGATCATCCTGAAAGAGGGCCTGCATATGTCCAGCTAAGCGGGAACCGCCGCATTACAATATTTAAGGAAAATGACATGAATGTCTGGGCTGTTTTTACCGATATGTCGGTTGCAAAACCACTCATTGATTCTTTAAAGACAGTAAAACCTGCCGTCGACAGTATTAAAAAATCAGAATAAAGGAATGGGTGCAAAACTCCGGTCCGACAGATCCAAAAGCATTTTCCTGATTGCGCTGGTTTGCCTTGCTGCAGTTGGCTGCAGGAATCAACCCGGAAGTTCTGACAAAGAATTATTTACTCTGATGCCCTCATCTGTCACGAATGCTGATTTTATCAATCATCTTGATTATGATATTCAGCTGAAAACAAAATTCAATATTTATACATATCGTAATTTTTACAATGGAGGCGGCGTAGCATTAGGGGATATTAATAATGATGGTCTCATTGATATTTTCCTGACCTCAAATATGGGTACGAATGTTTTGTACCTGAATAAGGGAGATTTCAGATTTGAAGATATCTCTGATAAAGCAGGTATAGGCGGGAAAGGTAAATGGGCCACAGGAGCATCTTTTGCGGATGTCAACGGTGATGGATGGACGGATATTTACGTATGCAACTCGGGCAATCTGGAGGGGGATGACCGTCGTAATGAATTGTTTATTAATAACGGAGACCTTACATTTTCTGAAAATGCAAAGGAATTCGGACTTGATGACACAGGCTACTCGACAAATGGAGTCTTCTTTGATTATGATAAGGATGGCGACCTTGACATGTACCTTCTCAATAACTCATCAAAGGCTATCGGTAGCTTCAATCTTAAGGACAATCAGCGGCTTAAAAGGGATTCGGTTGGCGGTGACAAGCTTTTCAGAAATGATAACAACAAATTTACTGATGTCAGTGTGAAGGCAGGCATTTACGGAAGTGTGATTGGGTTTGGATTAGGTGTTACCGTCGGAGATATTGATCAGGATGGATGGATGGATATTTATGTTTCAAATGATTTTTTTGAACGGGATTACATCTACCTTAACAACCATGACGGGACATTCAGGGAAACACTTCCCCAAATGATGAGATCGATATCTGCTGCCTCAATGGGCGCAGATATGGCGGATATAAATAATGATCATTATCCGGAGATCTTTGCAACCGATATGGTTCCGGAACATAATGACCGCATGAAAACAAAAACCACATTTGACAACTGGGAGGGTTACAAATCGGCTGTTGAAAATGGCTACCACCACCAGTTTACCCGGAATATGCTTCAGCTTAACAATACCGACGGGACTTTCAGTGAGATAGGACGTCTGGCAGGCGTCAATGCTACCGACTGGTCGTGGGGTGCATTGATAATGGACCTTGACAATGACGGCCTTAAAGATCTTTTTGTTGCTAACGGCATTTACAAGGATCTGACTGACCAGGATTACCTTCAGTATTTCTCAAACCGCGATATGGCAATGTCGATTATTACAGGAAATAAGGTCGACTACAAAGCACTCATTGATGCCATTCCATCGGTTAAGATTCCAAGTTACGCGTTTAAGAATAATGGAAATTACTCCTTTGTCAACCTGGCAGAGAAGTGGGGCCTTGGCACACCCAGTTTTTCAAATGGATCAGCATATGGCGATCTGGATAATGACGGTGATCTGGATCTCGTTGTTAACAATGCAAATATGCCAATGTTCATATACCGTAATGAAAGCGATAATCAACTTCCTGATAATCATTTTCTGAAAGTAATCCTGAATGGTGAACCCGGAAATACTTCTGCAATCGGCTCAAAGATCACTGCAATACATAATGGCACATTCATTTATCTTGAACAGATGCCCATGCGCGGGTATCTGTCGACAAGCGATCCGCGTCCCAACCTTGGGCTCGGTCCGATCACTGTCGTCGACTCGCTGATTGTTCAATGGCCTGATGACCGTGTTACGCTGCTTACAAACGTCAAGGCTGATCAGATCCTGAAATTAAGTCAGAAGGACGCTGTTAAGATGTCAATAAAATTGCCACACACCCTTCTTTCAGAAGATCTCCTTTTTAAAGACATTACCGCTGAAAAACGTTCTGATTTTATCCATAAGGAAGATGATTTCAATGACTTTGAAGTGGATAGATTACTTTACAATATGATATCAACAGAAGGGACAAGGATTTGTAAGGGTGATGTTAACGGGGATGGTCTTGACGATATATATGCAGGTGGTGCAAAAGGTCAGCCCGGATCCCTTATGATACAGAATGTGGATGGTTCTTTTGATTCTGTTGAAAAATCCCTTTTTGAAGAAGACAAAATTTCTGAGGATATTGATTGTGCAATGTTTGATGCAGACGGTGATAAAGTTCTGGATCTGTATGTTGCCAGCGGAAGCAATGAATTCCCAGAAAGCTCATCGGCTTTATCGGACAGGTTATATATCAATGACGGTAAAGGGCACCTGGTCAAATCCCCGCAGGTACTTCCTGCCGGTAAATATGAAAGCTCTTCATGCGTCAGACCACAGGATTTTGATAATGACGGGGTGATCGAATTGTTTGTTGGAATAAGACTGAAGCCGTTTTTGTATGGGGTACCAGTAAACGGTTACTTACTAGAAAACGACGGGAAAGGCAATTTTACTGATGTTTCATCTCAGATCGCTCCGGAACTGAAGAATATTGGAATGATCCGTGATATGCTGTGGGCAGATGTTGACGGTGATAAAGATATGGATATGATTATTGCCGGAGAATGGATGCCATTAAAAGTGTTTATAAATGAAGCCGGAAAATTCAAGATAAAGGCAAATGCTTTTGGCACTTTAAAAACCGAAGGCTGGTGGAATTGCCTGGCTTCAGGTGATTTTGATTCAGATGGCGATATCGACTTTGTTGCAGGAAATCATGGATTAAATTCAAGGTTTAAAGCTTCGCCTGAAAAACCAGTGAGCATGTATGTTAATGATTTTGACCTTAATGGAACAGCCGAACAGATTATTTGTGTTTTTGATGGCGACAAATCATATCCCCTTGCCCTTAAACACGACCTGACAAGACAGATACCAGCGCTCGAAAAGAAGTATCCCAAGTATGAAATGTATAGGGATCAGCAGATTACTGATATGTTCACACCGGAACAGCTTAAGAATTCTATTCATCTTGATGCTTATTTAATGGAAACTTCAGTTTTCCTCAATGACGGAACCGGACATTTTTCTATCAACCCACTTCCGGTTGAAGCTCAGTTCTCACCTGTTTATGCTGCTGAGACCGGAGATTTCAATAATGATGGTAAAACTGATCTTCTTCTGGGAGGTAACCTTTTTAATGTAAAGCCTGAAGTTGGACGTTACGACGCAAGTTACGGTTCATTTCTGGCCGGTGATGGCAAGGGCGGCTTCATAAATATTCCTGCAAGGGAATCAGGATTCAGGCTTGAAGGAGAGATACGTGATATTATGGAGATTGCGACAGCCGGCGGACGCTTAATTATTGCTGCAAGAAGCAACGATCCTTTTCAGGTCTTTAAGATTCTCCGGTAAACTATCAGATATTTTGTTTTAAAAAATCAATCAGGCTGTTAACATCAGGACTGGTTGCCGTCCGTACATAAAATCCCGAGACAGCATTGGCAACTATTAAAGACTGGAACAGATCAAATTTTCGAAGCATCGAGTAGCAAATACCTGCGTTGAAATTGTCTCCTCCCCCTGTAAGTATTTTTGGGTCACTGCAGAAAAAAGTGCCATACCTTTCAAATTCATGCCCGTCAAAGGCAAGTGCATCTTCCGTCCTGTGAATACAAACTATATCAGAATTAGCTGAACTAAAGAGTGATCTGATAAACTGTTCATCAGAACAATCAGTTGAAACCCCAAGTGCCATGGCAATCAACTTTGCTTCATTCCTGTTAAGGCTTATTGTAACCTTGAAATAATCCCTGAATCTGCCTAAAAGAGCGATCGCAGATTGAATCTCTTTTTCTGATCTCCTCGAACAATCGGCGAAATCAGTAAAAAAATATGGCTTTGAGGCCGTCTTTGGAATATAAGGCAAAATCTCCTCAATGATCCCTTCCCATATCTGTGAAGTGTGCTCTATCTCGCTCCAGTTAAGAAATGAGACTAGCTGTTTACCGGAAAACAGCTTTAATATCCTTTCGATCCCCAGAATCTCCTTTATCCCTTTCCATGTAAGTTCATTATAAGGGCCGGGATCAAACATAATCACTTTAGAATCGTTGAATTCCAGAGCAGTGGCAGTAATTGTTTCACCAATGGTAATAAGGGAACAGTTTCCGGACATAGTACGGAAAACAGGCAGTATCTCAGGAAGTCCAAAAGTTCCGATACAGTCAGTTTTGATTCCAAGTTTCCCAAGTGCATTTGCCATGATTACCATGTTGCCCCCGGGCTTGGATAACTTTGTAGAAATTTCAACCCCTGAGCTTCTGTTCTCCAGGCCAATCAGGAA
Organism: Bacteroidales bacterium; assembly: GCA_003520925.1. Taxonomy (GTDB): domain Bacteria; phylum Bacteroidota; class Bacteroidia; order Bacteroidales; family VadinHA17; genus LD21. Next base: position 10,672 of record DOTV01000034.1, read on the forward strand.
TTCCCCAAACTCATTGCTTCTGTCAAAATAAACTGAACCGGTATTATCATTATGATTTTTAACAACTTTCGCGATATTATCGATACATGCATCAAAACCAAGAACTGCCTCTGAATTGACAGTTTTGTTGTGGTCAAGCCGATCAGTCAGAGCAGCAACTGCGTTTTTTATTCTCTCATTCACATACATTTTTTTTAGAATAACCTGGCGGCCTCCTTATCCAGAAGCAGGAAAGAATTCAAATGTGATTTAATCACAGTGGCCGGAAATCCGGTTGAAACCTCACTGTCAACCAATCGCCTGGCCACTTCAGCTTTCCTTGATCCGCTTATCTGAAGAATTACGGTTCCGGCCTCCATAATGTACTTTATACCAAGGGTAACGCCGGATGAAAGATTTACATTACCCGAGAAGTACTTCTGGCCTACAATTCTTGTAGTATCATCAAGGTCGACTATATGAGAATAAAGATCGAAAGAAGTGCCTGGTTCATTTAATCCAAGATGGCCATTCATCCCGGCACCAAGCAAAATCATATCAATAGGACCATTTTCTTTAATGAATTCGTCAGTCTTCTGACACTCATACTTCAGGTCAGCAGATTCTCCATCAAAAAAGCACAGGTTTTCATCAGAGTAATCAATATGATCAAATAAGTGCTTTCTCAGAAAAGAGAAACAATTTTCATTTTTCATCATCCCCAGATGAGCCCATTCGTCCAATCCGACAATTTTGCATCGTCTGAAGCTGATTTGCCCGTTTTTATTTAGCTCAATCAGATGTTTGAAAGTTCCGACAGAAGTTTCACCTGCAGGAAAACAAAGCAACGCATCCGGTTTATCATTTATAATACCTGCTATCAGTTCAGCAGTTTTCACCGATAGCTCGTTTGAGTCATTATATATTATTTGCTTCAATAATGAGTTTGTATTACTATGTTTTTCACGCAAAGACGCTAAGTCGCAAAATTTTTCTTTGAATCAATGTGTCTTAACGAGAAATTATAAATTATTTACTATTCTGGTAATCCCATTCTTGATCAATGCCTCATTAAAATTGATTAATAATCCAAGTTTAAGACCAGTGATTTTAAGGTAT
>DOTV01000034.1:12092-12633 GCA_003520925.1 Bacteroidales bacterium
CCCATATTACGGGAATTGCCTTTTGACGTTCGACATTCAATCCCAGTCTAATAAATTCGTAATACAAAATTTCTTCATATACCGACTCGAGTAGGCCAGGTCCCAAATTCGTATGGACTCTGAAAGCAACATCTACTATTATTTTTGAAAGCTCGTTTTCAGTCATTTCAGAGTTTTTATAATGCAAAGACTTTAGCTTTCAACATCTTTCTTTGCGTCTCTGCGTCTTAGCGAGAAATTAATAATTATCTGCTTCAATAAGTTTGTATTTCTATGTATATCACGCAAAGTCGCTAAGTCGCAAAATTTTACTGTACGTCTCTGTGTCTTAGCGAGAAATCTTTTATAGTTTTATTTCGCCCCAGCCTTTTCTATATTCTCTTCTGACAAACTGGTTAGCCGGTTCAAAATTAGTTATCCTCATATTTGCACCATCCCACTTATATGATATATAACGACCAGGGAAGACCATACCTTCCATTTCCCCATAAACAGGATCTTTTCTTGTAATCTTTTTCTGAATATTGAAACATCTCAGCAG
>DOTV01000136.1 GCA_003520925.1 Bacteroidales bacterium
ATTATACTTTTATGAACCGGTATCTGTTGACTGCAACAGTCAGAAGAGACGGATTCTCCGGATTTGGTCCCGAGAAGAAATTTGCCAATTTCCCTTCAGTGTCACTCGGCTGGGTTCTCTCGGATGAGTCATTCATGAAGAGTCTTCCATGGCTCTATCTGAAATTAAGGACATCCTATGGAGAGAATGGGAACCAGGGGATAGGACGTTATTCAAGCTTTTCCAGAATGACAGCAGATTTCTATGTTTACGGGCCAACGACAGCAATTGCAGTATATCCGAGTTCTCTCGGAAATGCAAGTCTTGCCTGGGAAAAGACTGCTTCTCTGAACATCGGGGTTGATTTTGGCTTATTTAACAGGAGAATTAATGGTTCGGTTGACATTTATAAAGCTAAAACCACTGATGTACTTGTTAGCAGAGCGCTTCCTCCCACTACGGGGTATGCAAGCGTCTGGACAAACATCGGGGCGATCGATAACAAGGGTATTGAGCTTGAGCTGAACAGTATTAACCTAACCGGCAAGTTAGGGTGGGAGACTAACTTTGTCTTTTCACTCAACCGTGATAAGATCTCAAAACTCTATGGTGACGAAAATGATAAAGATGTCGGTAATTCATGGTTTGTAGGAGAACCAATAAGTTCAATATATGATTATGAGATGATGGGTGGTCTGTGGACTGAAGCTGAACTCTATGCCGGACAAACATACAATAACTGGTATCCGGGTCAGTATAAATATGTTGATCAGAACAATGATGGTGTCATTGAACCAAATCTTGACAGGAAAGTCATCGGATACCGTACACCAAGCTACAGGTTCAGTATAAATAACACATTTACCTATGGGAACTTCACTTTCTCATTTTTTATTAACTCAATCCAGGGTGGAAAGAAATACTATTTGCTGGATAATGCCGGAGTTGTCAATGTAGCATGGCGTTCTGATGACGTTTTAAGAATAAACGCATCAGCAGTAAGACCTTACTGGACACCTGATAACGGTGTGAATAATGCAACAGGAGTTTACAACTCCCCGGCTGTATCGAGCGGTATTTATGAAAGCAGAAGTTTTGTCAGACTTCAGGATGTTTCGTTGTCATACCGGTTTGGGCCGCAGGTACTGGATAAACTAAACCTGAATGCATGTCAGATCTTTATATCGAGTAAAAATCCTTATGTATGGACTGACTGGTCAGGTTGGGATCCTGAAACAGGAACCAGTAATTCACCGCTGATGAGAAATATAACAGCAGGTTTCAGAGTTACATTCTAGATGATTTATAATGAGATACTGATGGAAAATTATGAAACCGAAAAATTTTAATACGATGAAAAAATACATAAATCTGATTAATAAGAGGTTCTTGTTATACGCAGGAATTCTGCTTCTTATCTTCCCTTCATGCAGTGAAGACGTTCTGGATGAAACGCCGCTTGATTTCCTTGCACCTGAGAATGCGTATCAGACTCTCCCTGGGATTAAACAAGGTATAACGGGGCTGCATTTTTCTGTCCGGCAGAGGTGGTTTTACGGAACCGATCAGGATGCCGGAGCCATAATCAAAGGCCTTGGTAGCGATATTGCCTACCATGGTGAAGATCCTAACAGCACCAGATTCTTGTGCAACTATGTGAATTATGTAACTTCTGAAAATGCTTATCTGAGAAATTTCTGGACATGGAATTATGAATTGATTCAGAGGGCCAATGTACTTATTGAGGGCATAAATGCAGCCGATCCTTTAATCTGGAGCAGTGAAGCCCAGAAAAACGCATATCTTGCTGAAGCAATGTTTTTCAGGGCCTTTGCATACCGAATCCTTGTTTCAACTTATGGTGATGTGCCACTTGTAACTGAAGTAATTAAAGGTGTTAAGACAGATTTTGTCAGGACACCAAAAGCTCAGGTATATAAACAGATGGAGGATGATCTCCTTTTCGGGACACTTAATCTGCCATTGCCAGGGAAGGAAGAAGCCCCGGGAAGAATAACCCAGGGTGCAGCAGGGCATATGTTAAGTGAGTGTTATCTTGCACAGGGTAAGTTTCAGCTGGCAGCTGATGCTGCAACCAAGGTAATAACAGGGTATGGTTACGGACTTATGACTACCCGGTTTGGTGACAGGCAAAATGTCGTTTTTGGCAAGGGAGACCCGTATTACGATCTGTTTGCATTCGGAAATCAGACTCTGGGTGTAAACAAGGAAGCCATATGGGTGGTCCAGGTAGAGCCGCCACCAACTATCGGAGGAGGATCAGTTGAAGGAAACAGGACATTCGGACCCGCCTATTTCAGAATAGGGAACACTCCTGATGGAAAAGTTGCCTTCCGGGGGCAGTTATATAATGGATCATATACCGGCTATTCGGATACTCTTGGTCGTCCAGTATCCTGGGTCCATCCGACCAATTATGCAGCTTATGATATCTGGAAAAGCGACTGGAAAACAGATGTCCGTAACGCAGAATATAATATCAAAAGAAACTTCTATTATGACAATCCGGCATCGACTTTTAACAAAAAGAAAATTAACCTCAAGGTCGACTACGCTGCTCAATATGCAGCAGGTACGAGAGATGCCATGAGGGATTCCACGCAATATATTTATCCCTACTGGATGAAGTTTGCAGATCCGTGTCACTATTTCACCGACCCTGCCCGGTCGGGTGGCGGGAACGATCATAAGGACCGTTATGCTATACGTCTGGCTGAGACGATACTGCTTCGTGCAGAGGCTTATGTTGGTTTGAATCAACCTGACCTTGCTGCCGCTGACATTAATCTCATAAGGAGCAGGGCAAATGCTACGCCTGTTCTTCCGGCCAATGTCAACCTGGATTATATTCTGGATGAACGGGCACGGGAGTTGTACGGAGAAGAGTGGAGGCACATTACTTTACGCAGGATGAACAAACTGTATGATAGAGTAAAGGCTTTGAACAACAATCCCAAAAATCCGGGATTGAATATTCAGCCTTATCATGTTCTCTGGCCGATCCCGCAATCCCAGATAGATTTGAATATTGATGCTGATTTTCCGCAGAATCCGGGGTATCCGACGAATTAGAACCAGGTCAGAAGAAATTTGAAATTGAATTTATTATTGAAAATCAGCGGGTGATTATAATACCCGCTGATTTTTTATTTTATTGCTTCACACATAGCCAGAA
>DOTV01000161.1:0-636 GCA_003520925.1 Bacteroidales bacterium
AGACTTGCTTCATTTTTTTTCCGGATCCATGGAGAAATACTTTTTGTCAGTACCAGAAGGATAAGTGCAGGTGAAAGGGCAGCCAGACCCAGCGGCAGGTTTATTATCAGCAGAATTATACCTGCCCCTGTCATTGTTATAAGACCACCAATAAACTGCATCAATGACTGGGAGAAGAACTGGTTTACCTTATCTGTATCATTGTTTATTCTTGATATCAGGTCTCCTGCCTTATTCTGATTAAAGAACTCAAGGGGAAGTTCCTGCAGCTTATTGAATACTGAATTCCTCAGGCTGAAAAGCATCCTCTGGCCAATTCCTCCCATCATTCGCATCTGGGCATAGTTGACAATAAATGCTGTTATATACATAACAATCAAAATCCCTGAAAAGAGGAGTACCCCATGATAGTTTTTTGACTGGACATAGGTATCAATTGTATAGCCTACAAGATACGGCCCCAGCAGGCTTAGTCCCGCATTCAGGAAAATTGCCGAAAAAGCTATGGTTACATTACGTCGTTCACCGCTGATAATGCCAATCAGCTTCCTTAATGATGCGATGACGGGAAGTCTCCCGGATGCTTTTTCCGAAGTCTGATTCAGATTATAGTTCATAATGATGAGTGCTTCGCTG
>DOTV01000161.1:1017-12805 GCA_003520925.1 Bacteroidales bacterium
GTCACCGACAGCAGTGTCAGTCCAGGGTAATTATTCTCTATGTTGCACAGGATTTTGTTCTCTGTCTGCCTGTCAACTCTGGAAGTAAAGTCATCGAGCAGCAATATTTTAGGATCTACAGCCAGTGCCCGTGCCAGCATAATTCTTTGTTTCTGACCACCCGAAAGACTCGTTCCACGTTCCGCCACTATTGTCTCCAGCTTTTCCGGGAGAGTATCAATAAAATCATTCAGCTCGGCGGTTATGATTGCTTTTCTCAGCGACTCTTCAGTCACTTTACCGCTGAATGCAATGTTCTCTCTAAGAGTCATGTTAAAGATCACGCTGTCCTGAAAAACAAAACCTATCTGACTGTGGAAAATCTCTTTCGTATATTTTTCAATTGAGATCCCATCGAATTCAAGACTGCCTGAATCAGGAGAAATAATATTTGTAAGAAGGTAGAGCAGCTGACTTTTTCCTGCAGCGGTGGGGCCTATGATGGCAGTTTTACTGCCTGCCCTGACAGAGAAAGTGACATTTTTAAGCACAGGTTTCTTCCCATAGCTCAGGAATACATTTTTAAGTGATATATCCCCTCTGATCACTGAATTCAGACTCCCGGTTTCAGCCGGCGGAGGTTCATCGAGGACCTGCCGGATCCTTCCGTAAGATGCCGTTGCCGAAGCAATAATATTGCTCATGAATCCGATCATCATTACCGGGAAGATGAGCATTATAAGGTAACTGTTGAATGCGGCAAAGCTGCCCAGGGTAAGTGAACCGGCGACGACATAATGTCCTCCGAGTGCCAGAATCAGTACAACTGCCATGTTTGAGATGAACATGACTATAGGAATAAGGACAGAGAAAAGCCTTACTATCGATAAACCAAGATCGCGTGATACGATGTTTTTCTCAAGGAATTTCTGGTTTTCCGGTTGCTGTGAGTTAAGGACTCTTATGATAGCAGCACCAAGAATGCTTTCGTTAATTATCCTGTTAAGAGCATCAATTACCTCCCTGCTCTTTCTGAAAATGGCTCCCACCTTCCTGAAGACAATAAAAAAGGAGACAGCCAGAATCGGTACAATCATAAGAACAGCAACTGCCAGTCTCCAGTTTATCATTATCAGAAGAACTGATGCACCGGATATAACAAAAAGGGAAGATATGATTGTGACAAAGGCCTGAGCAACAAACATCTTCACCGAATCCATGTCGGAGGTCATATTAGTCAGAAGCTTTGACGGGTTTGCACCAATAATGTAAGTGAAGGTCTGATGGGATAACTTTTCAGCCACCTTGTTACGTAAATCCCGTGCGACCCTCTCTGATGTCAGGGTTTGAACCACACCCTGAACGAATGTGAAGACAAATATGCCGGCTGCAGCTATAAGGAACTCAGAAATAACCTTTCCTGCCCTGAAACTGTTATTAGTTAATCCGTCGATGGCGTGTGCAATTATTTTCGGTATAAGAAGGTTTATTGCACTTCCGGCAAGGGCCATTATTATCAGAAGGAATACAATTCCACTGTAGGGCCGGAGTACACTAAACAATCCAGCTTTTTTCCCTGTGCCTGATTCTGGCTTGTTTACGGATCGGTCCAATGTTTTGCAAAGTTTTTAGCCCCCAATTATCTGAACAACTGCGGACCAAATGTATCAAGGTATATCCTCCAGTTTGACCATGTATGCCCTCCTCCGTTCACGAAGAATGTGTGTTTCAGTCCATTGCGTGTAAGGGTTGCATCGAGTGTCCTTGCTGATTCAATCAGGAAGTCAGCATCACCGCAGGCCAGGAAATAAAGTTTGTACCCGGCTTTTTTCAAGGCCCTGAACTGGGCATCATAATCTGCTTTTGCTTTATCATCAGCAACACGGATGCCATTGCTGAGGGGGCAGATATAACTGAAGAATCCAGGGTAAAGGTTTGTACACCTTATCGTATGACCGGCTCCCATAGAGAGTCCTGCTATGGCCCTTGAACCTGGTTTTGAAATAACCCTGAAGTTCTTCTCAATGTAAGGCACAATATCTTTTACAATGCTGTGAACATAAATGTCTGCATTTTTCGGGTCGTTCCGGTCGAAGGTTTTTTCCGGCAGCAGTAATGTTCTCGCGGCCTGCTGACCCGGATTACCGTTTGGCATCACAACCAGCATGGGTTTTGCCAGCTTCTTCTGAATCAGGTTATCCATTATCTGGCAGGTGCGGCCCATTGTGCTCCAGGCATCTTCATCACCACCGGCACCATGGAGAAGATAAAGAACAGGATACCTTTCAATGCCTGTTTCGTACCCGAATGGTGTATAAACGAACATACGGCGGGTTGTTCCAATGGTCGGGGAATCGTACCATACCTGTGAAAGATTACCCCTCTGAGTTGCTTCGTAGTAATTTGAGGTAAGCTCGCCGGGGATTAATAATACGCTCAGATACCTGGTTCCGTCTCTCTGCATAAATACATTGTTGGGGTCGGTTAACGATAAACCGTCAACAATAAAACTGTAGGTGTATAATTCAGGTGAAGGCGTCTCGATTGTTACTGACCAGAGGCCTTTTTCATTTTTTGTCATTTCGGCTGCTGAATTGTTATCTTTCATCCAGGAACCAAGCAATTTAACCGTTGCTGCATAAGGGGCAGCAATCCTGAATACAACCTCTTTGCCTTTTATTTCAGGAGAAATCACAGGCTCCCTGCCTGCAAAATTTGCGAGTTCCTGAGCAAATGACCCAGTTATTATGAGTAGGCATATTATCGAAATTGTCAGTCTTCTTTTCATAAGTCAAAGTATTTTGGAATTTATTAAATCAGGTTTATGATTATTGTTATTTAAATAACAATGGAGCGAAAGTATTCAGATATATCCTCCAGTTGGCCCAGGTATGTCCTCCGCCACTGACGAAAAAAGTGTGCTCCATTCCATTTCTGGTCAGTGCCGCATCGAGGTTTTTGGAATTTGCATATGCCAGGGCATCTTCACTTCCGCAGGCAACCCAATACAGCTTGTAACCAGCATTCTTTATTCCCTGAAGCTTTGTATCAAGATCCGCATATTTCGCAGAAGCCCCGCTGCTTAAAGGACAGATATAAGAAAATGTGCCGGGATATTCATTAGTTACACTCAGGGTATGTCCCCCGCCCATTGAAAGGCCGGATACAGCTCTGGCTTCAGGCTTTGCAATAACCCTGAAGTTTTTCTCAACATAAGGAATAATGTCTTTTACAATACTGTTGATGTAAAGATTTGCCACTCCGGGGGCATTGCGGTCGAGGGCTTTCTCCTGAATCAGGCTGGTCCTTGCAGCCTCCTGGCCCGGATTGCCGTTCGGCATTACACAGATCATGGGGACAGCAAGTTTCTTCTCAAAAAGATTGTCGAGAATCTGGCAGGCACGTCCCATTGTGGCCCATGCATCTTCATCCCCTCCTCCGCCGTGAAGCAGATACAATACCGGATAGCTATCCTTACCGGTTTCGTAGCCATATGGAGTGTAAACATACATCCTGCGTGTCGTACCTATCGTTGGCGAATTGTACCATACTTTGCGGAGATTACCCCGCCTGCCAGCCTCAAAGTAATTGGCTGTGATTTCTCCGGGCACCAGTAAAACAGAAAGGTACCTTGTACCATCCCTCTGCAGGAAAACATTATTGACATCATTGACGTTCAGCCCATCGACAATGAAATTATAAGTGTATAATTCGGCCGATGGTTTCGGGATCTCCACCATCCAGAGGCCGGCTGTATCTTTGTTCATATTTAGTGAAGAATCAAAGCTTCTCATCCAGGAGCCATAAAGCCTGACAAGCTTTGCCTGAGGAGCTGATATCCTGAAGGTGACAGTCTTATCTCCGATCTCAGGAGAAATAACAGGTGCCCGTCTGAAATTTGCCAGTTCCTGGGCATAGGAGCCAATAAATAAGAACAGGCAGATGATTGAAGCGGTAGTTTTGTTTTTCATAGTTTATTGATTAATAGTTTTTGGTAATTTGTATTCTTTTCAGATCTGCTTAAAACAAATAAGCGGGTCATTGAACAATCTGTCGAAATGTTTTACAAATGGCAATTAACAAATATAATGATCACTTTTTTTATTATATGACTTTCAGGAATGAATAATTATTATCTTAAATGGGTAATTTAGTGTTCTCATCCAACAGAAATGAGCAGAGGTTTTGTCAAAGAAGACGATCAGGAAGAAGTTCCGATAGTCCCGCAGAGGGCAAATCTTCCCGAAGGTGTGCCAAATTTTGTTACCCTTACCGGAATGGAACAGCTATTGTCTGAAAAAAAGATTCTCATTGATGAGAGAGATAATCTGAGCAGCGCCGACGAAAATGAGAAACGTATCGCTTTAAACTTCATCAATGCAAAATTACAATTGCTGAACGACAGAATTGCTGAAGCAAGAATTATTGATGCGAAAGGTCAGCCTCAGGACGAAATAAGGTTCGGTGCATCGGTGACCCTCAAAACCGAGGTGTCGGGAAAAATTCAGGTTTTTCAGATTACAGGTGTAGATGAGGCTGACATTGCCAAAGGTAAGATCTCATTTATTTCTCCTTTGGCAAAAGCGCTTATAAACAAGAAAGTCGGGGATAAGGTTATCCTGAAACGAGACAGGGAAGATATTGTTTTTGAAGTCATAGATATAGCCTACAAATGATACTTATATCAAAGAGGACTGAAGACAGAAGACTGAAAACCGGAGACCAGAGTTGAGGATTGCATTGACGTACCGAACCTACCTGTTTATTTCGCCCATGCCTCTCCCTCCGGTGTCCTTCGCCATTCGAAATAGGCATCCAGGACTTTAAGTGATTCGGCACTAGGTACGGGTCCGATATACGGTTTCCTGTTAAAATACATAACTAAAGGGTTGGAATCGCTGAATGCAGGCCAATTTGGCACACCTTCCCCGTTGGGATCTCCATACCTGGCGAAATTGGTCCAATAGGTGGCTATGGCTTCCGAGATTTCTTCATCTGCTCTTGTTATCTGACGATTCCCTATCATAGGATTTGATGCATTCAAATGCTGAAAAACATAGGGTATTTCCGTACCGTGGGGTGAGCCATAACCTGCTCTTGGTGAATCTTCCTGGTAATCCGGGTGTTGGTCAAAATAATAAAAGAAAGCTTTCGATTGTCCGGTCCTGGATTGTAGTCGTGCCCATATCCAGGTATGCCAGCCGAATGCTGCATCACGGGTTAGGTCACGGGCAGTTTTCGGAACCGTATTTTTGCCTGCAGGATAGGCTTTGATAAGGTCTTCTGCAAATTTACCGTAACGCTCTCTGACACCAGCAAAATAATCCTCCGGAGTTTTGTATTGTGAAAAGCTCGCACCTTCGTCGGAATTATAACCTATTAAAACCGGAATGTCGTTGTATTTACTGTTAGCATAGAGTTTGTACTGATCATCGGGGATCACATATCCATCGATGATCGGCCATGCCATACCGATACCGCGTCCCCCCGGAAGCTTCTCAGCTGGTATTTTCCGAAGTTCCCCTATAGAAGAGACTCCAGCATTCCTGGCATATCCTTCTCCGGCTTTTTCAGCATCATGAAGCCGTTTCATGTTTTCACCGGGAAATGTTGTAGGTCTTGGTGGTCCGAACGAGCCACCACTTTCCGATATAGCACCATGGAACAGTCCCCTTGCCAGTGGTGATGCGCATAACATGCTGACAGCTATACCGCCTGCCGATTCGCCGAATATTGTCACCTTATTGGGATTACCGCCGAATGCAGCAATATTTCTCTTAATCCATTTCAGAGCGGCGATCATATCAAGAAGGCCGTAATTACCGGAAATATGGTTGGGACTTTCTGCACTCAGCTCAGGGTGTGCCAGGAATCCAAGCTGGCCTACACGGTAGGCGATAGAGACCAGAATAACCCCCTTTTTTGCCAGTTTATCTCCATAGAAAAGTTCCTCAGAGGCAGATCCAGCCCCAAAACCCCCTCCATGTATCCAAACAAGCACCGCGATACGATCCTTTGTCGATTTTGCAGGTGTCCATATGTTGAGGTAAAGACAGTCCTCGCTCTTTCCAAAAGTAAAGTTTTGAGCCTGGATAGGGCCTGGAGCAAACTTGTCGGCCTGACGCACACCCTTCCATTTCTGTGCAGGTTGAGGAGGACGCCATCGCAAGTCTCCAACAGGCGGTGCTGCAAACGGGATGCCTTTATAAACCGTCAAACCTTCTTCAATTGTTCCCTGTAATTTACCACTCTCGACTTTCACAGGAGCAGGCTTCTGCGCGATACTAAATTCTGTACCAAAAATAACAAGCATTGCGAGCAAAACAGTTCTTTTTTTCATAAGAATATTTTTAGCCGAACAACTTCCTATCCGCTGATTAAATGTAAAATAAATAGAAAAATCAATTTGAGTTTCATGTCCTATGAGTATAAAGAAAGGAAATGCCTTGGCTAAGGTATCAGCATCTACTTTTCAAACTTTACCCAGTCAACCTCAACAGGATTATTATCTTTCAGAGATACTATTAGATTGTGAATGCCATTCCTTAATTTCAGCTTCCTTGTGATAACTGTATTCCACTCAGTACTTTTTGGTATTTTTATTTCGGTAAGCAAAGGTCCGTCAGCTTTATCCAGAAAAAGTTGCAGTATGCCCCCGTGTTGTGACAATGCTCTGATCTGGACAGATTTCGGTTTCCTGTCTCCGAAATTAACAGCATTGTACTGAACCCATGCATTCTTTGTGCCAAGGATTGCCTTCCAACCTTTAAATGTATTAAGTGAATCAATAAATGATATAGAAGCGCCATTGTCGCTTATGCTGCTATACCTGTCGATCTGTATTTCGTGTGTTGCTTCAGTAAGTCCGACGCCACGCAGTGTCGGAATTACCTTCCTGATCGTTCCATCTACATTGAAAAAGAGGCTGTCAGCCCTTATCGATCTGTTCTTGTCAAACTTCGGAGAAAGGTCATTATGATGATAGAACAGATACCATTGGTTATTGTAATTAAGTATTGACTGGTGGTTTGTCCAACAGCCGGAGGGCGATTCATCCATAATGACTCCTGCAAACTTAAATGGTCCCATCGGATTATCACTTATGGCGTATTCAAGTCGTTCAACTTTATTCTGAACATGCGGATATGTCATGTAATAAATTCCATTTCTTTCAAACACAAAAGGTCCTTCTATCAAACCCTTACCAGGTAGTTCTCCAACCACCCTGGGTTCAGATTCAAGTTCCAGCATATCGTGTTTTAGCTTTGCAGCAAAAATCCGTCCCTGAGACCAGAAAATATATGCCTGCCCGTCCTTATCAATTAAAATATTGGGATCAATTCCAAGTATTTTTTTAATCGGTTCAGGCTGTGGTATAAATGGCCCGTCAGGATTACCTGAGATCGCAACACCTACTGTGAACCCCTTACCATATACCGCTTTTGGATTTGAAGGAAAATAGAAATAATATTTACCGTTCCTTTCAATGCAATCCGGAGCCCACATACTGAAGCTGGTTGAATCCACCCAGTTTACCTTATTCTGGCGTAGTATAATTCCATGATCGGTCCAATCGGAAAGATTTGAGGATGAGAAAACATGATAGTCTTCCATAACGAACCAGTCAGCACGTCCGCGACCCGGTTGAGCAGGTATATCGTGAGAAGGATAAACATAAACCCTGCCATTGAAGACCCTTGCAGTCGGGTCGGCTGTAAACTGGTCCTGTATAAGTGGGTTTTGCCCTGTAGCATCTGTTATTAGAAATCCCATCGATGCTATGATCAGTAACACGTGTTTTATGTTATTCATTTAACAGGTTATTTGTTGTTCTTTAACATATCATATGCTGCGTTTGAAAGAAATACATAAGCGGCACCGATATCAATAACATACTCATTTTCCCCCCAGAAAAAAGGCCAGTCTTCCTTATTTTCAAGGAAGTCAGGCTGAAACAGGAGTAATCCCGGTACAACCCCTCCTGCAATAAAGGTGAAGTCTGCCCTGTTATTTCCGTATGCAATCTCTTTTGAGCGGGTTCCCACTGCCGAAACAAAGGAAATGTTTGAATATGGATGACATCCGAAGAGATAATCAAGTCCTTTTAATACATATTCCTGTCCAATTACTTCGGGAAAATATTTGTTGGCATAGTAATTGGTGATGGCAAAATTTATAACAACCCCATTACCACCCCAGCCTCTTGATGTGATAGGAACTCCATACGGATTCTCTTTTAAGTAACTGTCTGCCAATTCTTTGTATTTTACTACAGAGGGTAGTAGCTTTGACTTGAAATCGTTTTCAAAAAATGGAATTGCCTGAAGAGCGGTTAAAATTCCACCTCTTCCGCCTGCTGAGGCTCTTTCCAGGGAGGGCCACAGTAATTCCAGGAATCGCCTGGAATATTTTTCTTCTTTGGTAGTAATGAAAAGCTGAAGTGCAGCATTCATTTCGCTAACCCCGGAAAACATCTGCATCCCTGTCTGATCTGATGTTGCAGGGCGATTGCTGTTTTCATCCCACATTTTAACGGCCGAAGCCAGGCACCTCTCTGCCAATGACCTGTTAAAATCCTTCAAAGCCCTGTTTGCTGCGGCCAGTGCAGCTGCAGTTGAATAATCGAGGAAGGGCATCCTGTTGGTGAAAGCCCACCTGTCGTCCATTGTTCCGCTTGACTTGTCATCTGATTCATAGGGCTTAAGGTTGGGGTTATAGGGAAGATTGTCGGTTTCATTAACAGCATCACCAAGATGATGATATTGGTGTAGGTTGGGCACGATAATGCCCCTGACAGGATGGCCAATATTTTCGACCTGGGCGACAACATTAAGGGCACCATGTTCTATTTGCTGCAGGATATCAGGTTTCCCATCCGGACGGTGAATATCGACAAACCTGGTATCCTGATCGATGTATGTCTCGTCGCGTGTGATCCGAAATTTTTCCCATGCATCAACCAGGTTAAGTAATACATTTACATGCGATAATGTCTGAATATCGAAATCACCTGCATCGAACCAGCCACCGACATTCAATCCCGGAATACGTTCAAGTGATTTATATTTCGTATCTGTAACAGGTCCCATTTTATATCCATCGAAATGCTCGTGATTAACTGGCGCCTGCAGTGCATCATCAAGATAGGGAGCCCCATGCCATGTCCGGTAGCCCTCATTAACCATCATGTGATCCATCTGAACAGGAAACCAGATATCCATTGTAGGATGCCATATTGACCTGTAAACATCCGGACTGATTATAAATGTATTTGATGAATTATTGCCGTATTTTATAAAATAGACACCAGGTTCACGCACTGATGAAAAATCAAATTTGAGATAATTATACCGCAGGTAGCGGCCCCAGTCGAATAGTTCCGCTGAAAATCTCTCTGAAGTATTCCCGTCAGAATTGACCTTAAATAATGATGCTTTTTGTACAGGAACATCATTTTTATCCAATTCAATAACTGCAACCTTTTTCTGATCGGGATGGTAACCAACCTGGGAGAATTGAATTACTGGATCCCTTTTCCATCCATCTGTTGAATTAGGTTCGAGATACCACTGTAATACATTTCCGGTTTTGCCTGAAGGAATAATAGACCGGATAATAAACCATCCGTTTTGAGCCAGGTCTCGTCCGTCGAAAAGCATAAGATCTCCGCTCAATGACTCTATCTTAACTGTACTACCCGGGTCCTCGGGGGCCATAATAATATTCTTTCCTACGGAAAGTGGCCCGGGAACGATATATTCGTCCTTTCCTCTGTCGTCAAATGTTGTATGACCGGCAAACTGAAGTACCTTATTGCTCTTTGAATCAATTGTTGTTGAACTCGAAGGATAAAGCGGGAACAGACCAGGTCTCTCGTCAACCAGATATGTTTTCCTGAAATATGAGGAAGGTAAAAATTCAAGATTCATACCCGCTTTGCCTTTGAGTTTTTCTGGCAGTGGTCTATCGAGGTAAACACTTATAATAACCCCTTTGTCTTTTGGACTGACACTTATCCTCGAATCGAAATCATAATCCTTATAACGCAGAGTGACATCAATCCTGTTATTTTCCCTATCGATCTTACGGTCAACAACGGAAGGGACCAGATCCCATTGTTCAGGTGTGTTCTGAAGTCGGACTGCCCCTCCTGTGGAGGTTCTTATCCCATGATGAATGATCTCAATACCTGCATTCTTTTCATCATTGAACATTCCGGTATACTGATTACTGTAGACGAAAATATTCACCCCTCTTGTCTCAAAGTATCCCAGATCATTCAATTGTAATTTCTGGGAAGATGCAAGGCTTGAAAGAGTTAAGAAACCCAGAGTAAAAAATCCGGTTAATATTGCTTTCATTACTATTTTTTAATCAGTTTTTTCATTTTTAAGATCAGTCCTGAACCAATCAAAATCAACATAACCACCCGGTGTTTTTGTCGAGTAATTGAACAAACCAAAACGATATCCCATGAAGTGGGGCATCGAATACTCCATTTTCAGCTGTGTTCCAATCGGCTTCCAAATCTTGCCATCCAGACTATAGAAGAAATGTGCAATGTCGGTCTTATTCCTGAAATCGCATTCAGCCTTCAGATAAATTATCTTCTGTAATAGTGGAACTCCTTCCTCATCAACGGGTTTACCAGTCTGGGCATTAATCATCACTATTGATTTTGTGCCGTTTACAAATTTAACACCTGCAATTCCGAATTTTCTCTGCAAAAGGGTCAGTCCGGCAAAATCCCCCTCTTTCATTTTCGACACATCCATACATGTTGAACCGTAACACTCTGGTCCGAATGTCCTCTGAGTCAGTGTATTCCTGGATGTAACAAGAATTGTATCAATCCGGCCGGTTGTCAGACGCAGATAGCCCTTGCGCTTACTGACTGACCACAGATTATTGTCGGGATTATGGTTCCATTGCCAAACCAGGGGAAGTGAGGGATCTCCTTTCCTGCGATTGAATTCATCCGATGCAACAATGCCAGGGATTAAACCTTTGCTGGCCGGGAGATCCAGACGATCAGGGACCTTCCCATCTACGCCAATTACAGGCCAGCCCCCTTCCCATTTAACAGGTACGATGTAGGGAATTCGTCCCACTGATCCAAAATCGCGGAACAGATAGGCAAACCACCTGCCATCAGGGGTATCAACGAGACCACCCTGTGCGACACCGAGATCCTGAAAAGCAATTCTTCCCTCCCACGGACCTGTAATTTTGTCGGCTCGGTGAATGACAACAGTCCTCATACCGCCTCTCGGCCATGTTATATTAAAGAGAAAATATTTTCCGTTGACCTTGAATAACTGAGAACCTTCTCCCAGACTGCTGTCACTTCCTGATGGTAAGCTTGAGTTCTCAATTATAACCTGATTTATACCTCCGGTTTTGACTCCTGATAAATCAGCATTCATCTCAATAAGGGTTAGTTTTTTATTGCCATAGATCAGATAAACGCGGCCGTCATCGTCGAAAAATATTGTATTGTCATGAAAGCTCGGGCTGAAAGATGATGCCTTCCATGGGCCTTTTTCAATATCCTTTGTAGAATAAATATATGTCTTCCCGGTTGTCTGGGCAAATGTTGAAACATAGAAAGTTTCGTTGTGATAACGGATACTGCTTGCCCATGAGCCCCTGCCATAGGAATTTTTATTGTTTTTAAGGGTCAGTTCATCAACAGTGTCGAGAACATTATACGCATAACCTACTATTTTCCAGTTAATAAGATCTTCCGATTTCATGATCGGAACACCCGGTGCCATGTGCATAGTTGTGCTGCTCATGTAATAGGTAT
>DOTV01000161.1:13140-15065 GCA_003520925.1 Bacteroidales bacterium
AGCTTTTTTATTCACAGCATTATTTCCGGTAAATGTTACATCCTGTGCATGAACTGAAATCAGTAATAAACTACCTCCCAGGATCAACATTTGTCCGGTTCTTATAATTCGATTTTTCAAGCAAATTAAGTGTTTAGATACAATTTTTTAAATCCTTCATATTTGCACTTTTGAATATTGTCATCCTCAGGCTAATGGCAAAGGTGCTTGTGTCTGAGCTTCAATTGTTCCGATCAAAGAAGAGGGAAACATTATTCCTGTTTAAATATTCTTGGTGCAAATTCATTGAGTG
The DNA here is from genome assembly GCA_003520925.1 of Bacteroidales bacterium. GTDB lineage: Bacteria > Bacteroidota > Bacteroidia > Bacteroidales > VadinHA17 > LD21. Next base: position 13,433 of record DOTV01000161.1, read on the forward strand.
CTCTGCGCCAGGTCAGCCATTCGTGAGCAGTACCCTGCGATTCGTGAAAAACAATATGCTTTAGGCCATGAGCCTTAAGGGACTCAACCTGATCCCTGGGACTTCGTTCTTCTGTACCAGTACTGATAAACAACAGGTTAATCTGTTTGTCGAAAGCTGCGGCATCTTTGAAAACACCGTTGAAAGCAGTTTCAATCATATTGCTTCCGCTCTGTGTATTTGGCGATGCGGCTGATGCTCCGGGTGCCGGACCCCTGCCCATGTTGCCCATGAAGAATCCGCTAAATGTACCCATCCAGGCAAATTTATCCATGTTGGCGAAAACAGTCTGGGTCGTCTGCATTCCACCTCTGGATAAACCGGCCATAGCTCTGTTCTGCCTGTCAGCTTTGGTGCGGAAAGTCTTGTCTATAAAAGGCAACAGGTCTTTAACGTAGATTTGTGTTACATCATTCGTAGAAGCTTTGCGGACATCGGAGTTGGTCTTGATATCACCGCAATCCATCACTATGATCATGGGAACAGCTTTCCCGGATGCTATTAATCCATCCATGATGTTGCACAAATGACCCTGGTTTGACCAGCCGTTTTCATCCTCACCCCAACCGTGAAGAAGATACAAAACCGGAAATCTCTTTTTGATATTCTGATCATATTCAGCAGGAATATAGACATTACAGTGACGTTCCATACCATTAATTCCGGACCAATATTGAATGGAATGAATTTGTCCATGAGGAATGTTATTATTGAACCTGTAATAGTCGCCTTCAGGTCCTTCCGGAATTTCAATCCCTGATGATTCCCAGTTGCTTCCGAAATAAGCCTGGGTATTCCGGTCCATAACAGCGACGCTGTCGATCCATATAGAGTAGTAATGAAACCCTACCACCTGAGGATCAGATGTGCAGGTCCATACTCCTTTTTCATCTTTCGTCATTTCGTATCTTTTGCCTGCCAGATCGACCTGGACCTTATTAGCTGTAGGGGCTACCACGCGGAACATAGCCTGACGCGTCTGAGAGTTAACAGCCGGATACTGTGATAAGAAGGTATTGCATGAAGAAGGTTTAAACCCTTCGGGTAGCAATTGCTCCTGCTGTCCGCGCTGAGCGCCGGAAAATTGTGCTGATGTAATAACACAAATCACAATTGCAGTTAAAACAGAAATAAGTTTTCTCATAATGTTACAAATTTATTGAATTATTATCATTGATAATTTAAGATCCTTGGCAGCAGAACTGTTCCCATACCATAATTCATATTCCCCTGGTGTAACAGCCATCCTGCCGCTTGTCCGGTCGAAGAATTCAAACGAAGCAGAAAGAAGGTTGATAACTGCCTGACCCGATTCTCCGGCAGCCAGTTCAATCCTCTTGAAGCCCTTTAAGGTTTTAAGTGGTCCGTCTGTATCATTTACTTTGTGTACATAAACCTGGATTATTTCTGTTCCGGCCCGTTTCCCTGTATTTGTTACAGGAATAGTAAGTTCAACATTTCCATCGGTTCTGATCTTATTTTCCGAGATCTCAGCAGTACCGATTGAGAAAGTTGTATAACTCAGTCCAAAGCCAAAGGGGAAGAGTGGATCAGACATATAACGATAAGTCCGTCCTTTCATAGAGTAATTCTC
>DOTV01000019.1:0-19274 GCA_003520925.1 Bacteroidales bacterium
AAGTTGATGATCTTGACAAGGATGTATCTGAGAGAGAGATAGAAATATCCAGGAAGAATGATATTGTCGCTGGCCTTGAAAACGAAATACTGGAACTTAAAAAGAAATTAAAGGTCTGATAACTCTGTTTCTTTTTACCGTCAGATAAATTACTTGTTTCAATTGCCGTCGGTTTTAACCGTTGGTTAATTTAGCCGTGAAATGGCATCTGACCTTTTAAAATCAATAGCTGGTAATATTTCTGAAATAGCAAATAACCGGGGTAATTCAGTCCTCTATTTCCGAATGATACTCCTGAATTGATTTTACTCTGTATTCCCCGTTCTGCCGTTCCTTAATACCTTCGGTTGCCGAAAGTGCAGCCGAGGTAGTCGTGATATACGGTACCTTATATTTGATTGCATTTTTCCTGATATATGAATCATCATATTCGCTTAACCGGCCGGCAGGAGTATTTACTACAAGGTCGATTTCCTTGTTCTTAATAGCATCCACTATGTTAGGACGGCCCTGATGAACCTTTAATATCAGTTCTGCCTTAATGCCATTTTCCTCAAGAAACATCTTTGTGCCCCCTGTACTTATTATTTTGAATCCCATATCGTGGAAGTTCCTGGCAGCCTCAATGATCCTGTTCTTATCACGGTCGGCAATTGTAATCAGAACGTTACCTTTTATCGGCAATGGAGACTGTGTTGCTTCCTGCGATTTGAAAAATGCCATACCGTATGAATCGGCCATACCGAGGACTTCGCCGGTCGATCGCATCTCAGGTCCAAGAAGCGGATCGATAGCAGGGAACATGTTGAATGGGAATACAGCTTCCTTTACTCCGAAATGGTGTATTGTTTTCTTCCTGAGATCGAAATCTGAAAGTTTCTGTCCGAGCAAAATCTGGGTAGCTATCCGTGCCATTTTTATATTGCAGACCTTTGATACAAGCGGTACGGTACGGGAGGCTCTTGGATTGGCCTCAAGAATATAAACGGTGTCTTCATAGATGGCATACTGGATATTCATCAGTCCGACAACCTTAAGTTCCATAGCTATCCTGCGGGTATAATCATAAATAGTTTTTTTATGCTCTTTGGGGATCACAACAGGAGGGATCACACAGGCTGAGTCGCCTGAATGGATCCCGGCATACTCTATATGCTGCATAACAGCAGGCACAAACGCATCAATGCCGTCCGATAATGCATCGGCTTCCGTCTCAATTGCATCTTCGAGGAATTTATCGAGCAGAAGCGGTCTGTCAGGAGATACTCCGACAGCCTTTGTCACATATTCGGCAAGCATTTCCTCATCCAGGATTATTTTCATCGCTCTGCCACCCAGAACATATGAAGGTCTTATCATCAGAGGATAGCCAATTCTGTCTGCAATTCTGATTGCTCCCTCGAGGTTGCTGGCCATGCCTGATTCAGGCTGGGGGATTCCAAGCTTATTTATAACCTGTCTGAAACGATCGCGGTCTTCTGCCAGATCGATGGTTTCGGGAGTTGTTCCAAGTATTTTCACTCCGGCTTCAGAGAGTTCTTTAGCCAGGTTTAAGGGAGTCTGGCCCCCGAACTGAACAATAACACCTTCAGGTTTCTCCTTGTCATAAATGCTCAGGACATCTTCTGCAGTAAGGGGTTCGAAATAGAGCTTATCGGATGTATCATAATCTGTTGATACGGTTTCGGGATTGCAGTTAACCATTATCGACTCATAACCGGCATCACGTATTGCAAATGCTGCATGGACACAGCAATAGTCGAATTCAATACCCTGGCCAATCCTGTTGGGTCCCCCGCCAAGGACCATAATCTTCTTTTTGCTGCTGACCTCAACTTTGTCGGGGGCATTATATGTCGAAAAATAATATGAAGCATTTAAGACCCCGCTGACCGGTACCGGTTCCCACGCTTCAGTAAGTCCCAGTGAAATCCGTTTTGCCCGTATGACTTTTTCATTTATGCCTAGTAATTTCGAAAGATACCTGTCGGCGAAACCGTTCTTTTTGGCCATTTTGAGAAGCTCATTGGGCATCATCATCCCCTTGTAGGCCAGTATCTTCTCCTCAAGTTCGACCAGCTCTTTCATCTGCTGAATAAACCATACTTTTATATGCGTTCTCCTGTGAATATCTTCGATATCAGCACCCTTTCGCAACGCCTCATATATAATAAACTGCCGCTCGCTCGATGGATGATTAAGCATATTTATTAATTCACCGAGAGGTTTTTTGTTGAAATCCCTGGCGAACCCCAATCCGTACCTTCCTGTCTCGAGCGATCTTATAGCCTTCTGTAAAGCCTCCTTGTAGTTTTTGCCGATACTCATCACCTCACCAACGGCCAGCATCTGTGTCCCCAGTTTGTCCTCCAGACCCTCAAACTTTTCGAAAGCCCACCGTGCAAATTTTACTACTACATAATCGCCTGATGGTTTGTATTTCTCAAGTGTGCCATCGCGCCAGTATGGTATTTCATCCAGTGTCAATCCTCCGGCAAGCAGGGATGAGACGAATGCTATCGGGAATCCTGTCGCTTTTGAGGCAAGTGCGGATGACCTTGATGTGCGGGGATTTATTTCAATCACGACTACCCTTCCGGTGTTTGGATCATGGGCGAACTGGACATTTGTTCCCCCAATCACTTCAATCGCTTCAACAATATCATATGAGTACTTCTGCAGTCTTTCCTGCAGCTCCTTACTGATTGTAAGCATCGGTGCAGTGCAGAATGAATCACCGGTATGTACCCCCATGGCATCAACATTTTCTATAAAGCAGACAGTTATCATCTGGTTTTTTGAGTCTCTTACAACCTCAAGCTCCAGCTCTTCCCATCCCAATACTGATTCTTCGATTAGAACCTGGTTTACAATGCTTGCAGACAATCCCCTGCTTGCAATTGTGCGCAACTCCTCCGCATTGTAAACAAGGCCGCCTCCGGTGCCACCCATAGTGTAAGCAGGACGGATGACCACAGGATATCCAAGTTCAGCAGCAACCTTTTCAGCATCTTCCACACTGTTTACAGCCTTGCTTTCCGGCATCTCTATTCCAAGCCGGTTCATGGTTTCCTTAAAGGCTGTCCTGTCCTCGCCTCTTTCAATTGCATCAATATTCACACCTATGACTTCAACATTGTATTCTTTCAGAACTCCCTTTTTTGCAAGCATGGAGGAGAGATTCAGACCAGTCTGTCCGCCAAGGTTTGGGAGAAGTGCGTCAGGTCTCTCCTTCTTGATGATCTCCGTGAGGGCATATTCATTCAGCGGTTCTATATAAGTTGCATCAGCTATTCCTGGATCAGTCATAATTGTGGCCGGATTAGAGTTGACAAGGACAATCTTATATCCAAGTGATCTGAGCGCCTTACAGGCCTGGGTACCTGAATAGTCAAATTCACAAGCCTGACCGATGATTATTGGTCCCGAGCCGATTATCAGAACCTTATGGATGTCTTCACGTTTTGGCATGGTAAACAGATTTAGGTTTGCAATTTAGAAAATCAATTTATCACCCGGTAGATTTATGTTCACATTGTTTCATCCGGTTGAGTTAAAATATTTTTATGTGTACCTGAAGCTGATCAGTTCCTTCATTGCCGATAACGTGAAGGACTGAAAATTTAAACATTATGCTTCTGTAATTGTTGATTATATATCTGACAGGGGTGTCAGGGAAAAGTAACCTATGATTTAAATTGTTAATAACTAAACCACTAATGCTGACCATTAATTGCAAAAAAAAGACTAAATTTTGCATAGATACTTTTCCGAAAATATTTCAGGGATCAGATTTTTATCAGTTTTGAAATACCGGAAATTTTTGAAAAAGTATTTTTATACATATGACCCTGTGAAAAAGTTATCAGAAAGAGTCCTGCCTCTGAAACTTTCAGTTGTAACGGGCTTTAGAAAGCCGGAGCCTGGTACAAGATTCAGTTTAAGGAAGCTCATTCTGATTTTTTCTTTCCTTCTGATAGGATTCAGAGTTGCTGCTCCCGAAGCCGATTATTTTATTATTTATGAATCCCGGGGCATCGGGGCTTTCACTAACCTTATGTATGCAACAGCCATGGTTGAAACGATGGGTAACCCGTTAGCCTACAATGAATTTGAAAATGCGGTCGGAATATTCCAGATACGACAGGTAAGAATAGACGAATATAACAAAAGGACAGGAAATAATCTGGCACTCAAAGATATGTTTGATATCAGTTTATCAGAAAAAGTATTTCTTTATTTTGCCGAGCATTATGGGCCATATAATCTTGAAAAGATTGCCAAATCGTGGAACGGTTCCGGCCCGATGACAGAACTTTACTGGAAACGCATCAAAGAATATCTTTAAAATCCTGCATCCGCAGGATTTTTTATTACTTTTAAGGCAACCAATAACCGACTTAGTAAAATGAAAACTTCACGAAGGACATTTATTAAATCAGGAGCCGCAGCTCTTGCCGCAGCCACAATTTTACCACAATCAGTTTTTGCGGCCAAGAAAAGGAAAGGCATTATCGGAGTTCAGTTATATTCAGTTCGCGATGAAATGACAAAAGATCCGCTTGGATCGCTGACCCAGGTAGCCAAAATGGGATATGAATATGTAGAGCATGCCAATTATGTCAACAGAAAATTTTACGGGTATTCTCCGGCTGAGTTTAAAAAAGTGCTTGACGGACTAGGCCTTAAAATGATAAGTGGCCATACAGTTATGGGCCGGCAGCATTGGGATGAAACAAAAAAGGATTTCTCCGACAGCTGGAAATATACTATTGAAGATGCCGCCATCCTTCAACAAAAGTATGTTGTGAGTCCTTCCATGGATAACAGCATGAGAAAAACTTATGATGACTTCAAGCATTACATGGATATATTCAATAAATGCGGCGAGCTTTGCAAAAAGCAGGGGATGAAATTCGGTTATCATAACCATGATTTCGAATTCAGTGAAAAACTGAACAACGAAAAGCTATTCGATATAATGATGAAGAGTATGGATCCGGATCTGGTTGTTGTACAGCTCGATATGGGTAATTTATATAATGGTGGCGCGATTGCCCTTGATGTTGTGAAACAGTATCCGGGAAGATTCGAAAATGTTCATGCCAAGGATGAAATTCCTGCTACCGGAGGAAGCGAAAAGTATGAAAGCACTATTATTGGCAAGGGAATAGTAAATGCAAGGGAAGTGCTTGAACTAGCACGAAAAATCGGCGGCACCGAAGTCTATATCATTGAACAGGAATCGTATCAGGGAAAAACTCCGATGGCCTGTATTGAGGAAGACCTGAAGGTTATGAAAAGCTGGGGTTTTTAACCCCCCAACCGCCCAAAGGGGGCTATAATAATAGTGAATAATAAGTACCCCTTGGGACCTGCCGGCAGGAAGGGTTCAGGGGTGAATTTATTCGGGTTTATAATTAAACCTAAGGAGGGTAGCCGGTCCTTTCCCCGGACCTTCATTTGAAATGAACAAATCTCCATTCTCAAGGAATGCTATTCCTTCGGGTTGATTGAATATACCCGGATTAAGACGGATTATCTGGTTAACCGCACCTGATTTGTTGAAGATAAAAAGCAAATTATCTTCAGCTGATAACAGATAAAGCCTACCGGTAACCGGATGAAATGCAATTCCGGAAGCACGGAATTTCAGGTCAGTTTCTACAGCAAGTCCTCTCATCGAATTTTTAAGAGGAAGATCGATATTGTTTGTTTTGGCATACTCCTTTAGCCCTTCAATATCGAAGTTATACGCCGGTTCCCTTATCAGCCTTTTTGATATCAGGTCAAATCCGAAAATGTACCTGTAGTCTTTCGAAAGATCTCCCTTTCCTGTATTATCCTTGCATGCTATCAACAACCTTCCTGATTCGTCATCATAACATAAACCTTCATTATCCTTCGATGGGATATCAGTTACAAATGGGGTCACTATTATATCATCCGATTTAAAATCAGCAATTTCATATATAATGCCGTCACTCCTGAGCACATAGACTGTATCGTTGTTCCTTGCGATCCCTTCATAATCGCCGTTCACGTAAAATTCCTTCTGGCGGATGATTTCATTTCTCAGTATGTCATAAAAAAAGAGAATCCCTTTTTCATCCTGAATGCAAACCAGGGTTGAAGAATCAACAAAATTGATACCTGAAATTTCATGCAAAATATAAGGCAAAACAACTCTGGCATCAGGTGATTTGAAATTGTATCCTGCAACCCGCTTATGGTTAATCGGGCTGGTATTGCATCCCGACAGGATCATGACAGTAATAAGAAGGATAAAAGATATTTGGATTTTCATGAAATTCCTCTTTTAATATGCCCGGAACAATTTAGCAAACAAACAGGGAAAACCTACTCCTTAAAGTAGACCTCAACCTCCGCAACATTTCTTTTGAGGTCCATATTGCGGATCTTGACCCATAGTACTTTAAGTCCCGTCCGGGATGACAGGTCCTTTAAAAGCTTGTGATTATTGCCCGGCTTTAATAAATCGAGATTATCGTAAAATATTGAATATTTTCTGAACATGTTCTTTTTCAGATGTTCTTCAAGAATAAATACTGAAATGACAATAATGGAATTTATTATTAAATATCCAATGACCGGAACATCCTGCATATTCATTGAGTTTATAACAGAAATTCCAATGGTAGTGAATATATACGCCATATCCTTTACGCTGAAATTTCTTGTCCTGAACCTGAGGATGGAGAAGATTGCAAATAGTCCGAAGCCCAGTCCAAGGCCCATTCCGACATCCTTAAGTAAAGCGCATATGAAGAAAACAATAATGCCTATAAGGAAATAAGTGAACAAGAACTTCTCCTTTTTGGAGTATCTGAAATAGAGGACCCGGATAAGGATAAGCAGGAAGATAAGATTAAGTGCAAAACGTATCAGAATTCCCCAGATAGTCTGGCTGTGAAACAGGTTTTCCATATGGTTTGTTTTATTTGTTGATTGTGGATAAAAGGAGGTTTAGTTAGGTTCATAATATAAAATTACATTATCCCTTAACCAAAGTCAATATGTTTAAGCAGAATATTATAAAAGAAAGAAATAGCTTGTATCAAGGAATTTGATATCTTTTGAGAAAAAAATTCCAGTATATGAAAACAGGAAGAGCAATTGTTTCAGCTGCCCTTATTCTGATTGCAACATGCACAATATCATTTCAAAGCAGAGCCAAAACAGATACTTATCAGGAAACAGGTCAGGATACCGTAAGAAAATATAAGGATGGGAAATATTCAGGGAGATCACAATCTGAATACACCGATGAGCCTTACTGGGGAATTGTCACTTTTACTCTAAATCAGGACCGTTTTACAGGAATTGATTTTATTATCCGCGACTCTGTTCTTCATGAAAGTTTCGACAGTCTGTATGCGAAACATTTCAAAGACAATGAGCTTTATATTGAACAATGCAGGAATGACTGGAGAGGAGTTCAGTCCTATCCAAAGAGGCTTTTGGAAATTCAGAATATCGATAAGCTGGATGCAGTTTCGGGAGCGACCTGGTCATTTAATATTTTCAAAGCAGCTGTAGATGATGCCATGAACAAGGCAAATAACAAACCGGAATAAGATCACTCCATTTGAAAAGATATCTGACCTGTTTATTTTCTCTCTCATTGCTGCTCAGTATAAGCGTCAGAGCACAGACTATCACTGACAGCAACCTGCCGGTATTTATAATCACTACTGACGGAGGTGCCGCTATTAATGATAATCCACGGGTGCTGGCATCACTAAAAATAATTTTCCGCGGACCTGGACAGAGGAACTATCTGACTGATCAGAATAATCCTCTTTATCTAAATTACAACGGAAGAATTGACATTGAAATCAGGGGATCGTCATCACAAGTCACAAATAAGAAAAATTATGGTTTTACAACAAGGATGGCTGATAATATTACAAATAATAATGTCAGTCTGCTCAATATGCCGGAAGAGAACGACTGGATATTGAATGGGATGGTGTTCGATCCGGCCTTTATTCGGGATTATCTGTGTTATAATCTCTCAAGACAAATAGGCGAATATGCTTCAAGAACAGAATATTGTGAATTGATTATAAATGGGGAGTATAAGGGTCTTTATCTTCTTCAGGAAAAAATCAAAGCTGACGACAACAGGGTTGACATTACAAAGATCAGCAGGAATGATAATCAGATACCAGACATTACAGGAGGATATATCACAAAAGCTGACAAAACAACGGGAGGTGACCCTGTAGCCTGGAATATGAGAAGCTGGTCGGGAGATATTGTTGATTTTATACATGAGCTTCCCAAACCAGAAAATGTTACACCATTTCAGGATCTATACATTCATTCACAGTTTCTAGATCTTCAGGTAAAAACAGCTAACCAGGATGTTTCAATCTCCGGTGGTTTCCCTTCAGTCATCGACATCCCTTCATTTATTGACTACATTCTCATAAGTGAACTTGGGTCAAATGCCGATGCATACCAGTATAGTACTTATTTTCATAAGGACAGAAATGGGAAACTGAGGGCTGGCCCAATCTGGGATAACGATCTTACATTTGGCAACGATTTGTTTTTCTGGGGATTAAACAGGAGCAATGCAAATGTCTGGCAACTATCGGACGGCGACAATGAGGGCGCACGGTTCTGGAGAGATCTGATCCTTAACAATAAGTTCAGATGTTACCTGGCAAAAAGATGGAATGACCTTATACAGCCGGGACAGCCATTTAATCAGGAAGTGATCAGTGCTTTTATTGACAGAACAGCAGCTGTTATAGCTGAAGGGGTAACCAGAGATAATGAACGCTGGCTGAATAACGGAAACCTTCAGCGGAACATAATTGATATTAAAACCTGGCTTGGAAACCGTATTCCATGGATTACTTCTAATCTCGGAACATACGATCAATGTGAGAACGTTGATTTACCACCGTTGATAATATCAAAGATAATGTATCATCCTGCAATTTCGGTAGAATATCCTGATGAGGACAAGATGGAGTACCTCGAAATTACAAACAATGGTGATCAGACAGTTGACCTGGGAGGCATCTACTTTGCTGGAACAGGATTTGTTTTCCAGTTTCCGGTAAATTCCTCAATTGAACCATTCTCTTCCTTAATTTTAGCGGGTAACTATCAGATATTCAGATCCAAATATGGCTTTGCACCTTATGGACAGTTTACGAGAAACTTATCAAATAAAACGGAGAATCTTGTCCTGGCCGATGCATTCGGCAATATAATTGACAATGTATGTTATTTAGACACAATGCCATGGCCTGATGCTGACGGGAACGGCTATTATCTGAAGCTGATCGATCCTGGTCTGGATAATAATAATCCATCGAACTGGATAGCCTCAAACAGTATTCTGACATCTGTTGAAAATCCTGATGCCACGGAGAGTTTAAATGTTTACCCGAATCCGGCAGATGATATGCTGATGATAAATGCAGATTTTGAAATAAAATCGGTAAGAGTTCTCGATATTTACGGACGATCAGTATTGTTTCAGAGAATTAATTCCGGACGGTATGAACTTAATGTAAAACAATTGTTAAAGGGGATTTATTTCCTGGAGATCGGGTCAACTGCAAAGACTTATTTCAGGAAGGTTATTGTGCAATAGTTATCGATCGTTGGTGCCTGGTCTCATTCGTTTTTGTAAACAACAGGAAGAAATCTTATAAATGATTCAGAAAAATAAAAGGATTTGTTCTTCAAGTTTAAGTATTTTTAGACACTAAAGCAAACACCTGCAGTTATGTTAATCGAGAGGATAGAAATTCGCCATATTAAAATGGATCTGGTCACTCCCTTTGTGACATCAATGGGAACTGAATATGATGAGGAACATATTATTGTCAGTGTTGATGCCGGGGGAGTAAAAGGATGGGGAGAGAGCGTTGCTGAGGGGACTCCTTTTTACTCATATGAGACAGTTTCCACTGCCTGGCATATCCTGAAGGATTTCCTTATACCTTCTGTTCTTGGAAAAGATATGACAGGGATTGATGAAGCAATCTCTTCATATTCAAAGGTTCGCGGGCATATGATGGCAAAGGCGGGACTTGAGGCAGCCTTATGGGATGCATTTGCCAAAACAAGGGGAGTCTCTCTTTCGAAGATGCTGGGTGGAGTCAGGGAAAAGATCCCGGTAGGTGTCAGCATCGGGATTCAGGAATCACCTGCGAAGCTTATTAAAAAAGTTGAGGGATACCTTTCAGAAGGATATAAAAGGATCAAGATAAAGATCTCTCCATGCTTTGATATTCAGTTTGTGGAAGCCCTCAGAAAGGAATTTCCCGAACTCCTTCTTCAGGTTGATGCGAACTCGGCCTATACACTTAAGGACCTTAACTTGTTTAAAATCATGGATGATTTTAATCTGATTCTGATTGAACAGCCTCTTGGTTATGAAGACATATATGATCACTCAAAGCTTCAGCATGTGCTGAAGACCCCGATCTGTCTCGATGAAAGCATTCATTCGCTTGACGACACCAGAGCAGCTATTGAACTTGACAGCTGCAGGGTGATAAACATAAAACCCGGACGTGTGGGAGGTTTTACGGAGTCGAAGCTTATACATGATTACTGCGCCTCAAAGAATATCCCTGTCTGGCACGGAGGTATGCTTGAATCAGGTATAGGACGTGCCGGGAATGTTGCTCTTGCTTCCCTTCCGAATTTTATACTGCCTGGCGATATATCAGGGAGCAGACGTTATTATAAACAGGATATTGTTGAACCAGAGTTCGTTGTCAATGCTGATGGAACGATGGATGTGCCTGTAAAACCGGGAATCGGTATCGAAGTGAACATGAAGATGCTCGATTTTGTAACCATCAGAAGTGAATCATTCAGGAAATGATCAATTTCCGTAAGAATTACGCAGTACTTTCCGGATAATCTCATCGACCAGGATAAGTATATCACTCATTTTCCGAAGATCGATCTTGTCGGATGTATCCGCCGTGGTATGATAATCGGAATTATATCCCGAAAAAAAAGTCATAACCGGAATGCCTGCTTCGCTGAAAAACCTGTAATCACTGCCGGTGTGGCCTGTAACATCCCACAGATCGAATTCAAAAGGTCTTTCAAACCGGAGGTTGATCTCCTTTGCCATTAGTCTCAGGTCTTCACTGAAAGGCAGGGTACCGATGCTGATCTGACGTCCCGTTGTATCTTCCGGAGCACTCCGGGATATCATATCCATATTAAAACAGATAAGAACCTTACCAGTTTTGGTTCCCATATTTCTCACAAAATAACTGCTTCCCAGCTGTCCCTTCTCTTCAGCAGTCCAGGCACAGAAAATCAGATTATATTGTGGTTTTTCACCTGAGGAGACCCACTTTTTTGCAAGTGAAAGCATTCCTGCCACACCGGAAGCATTATCATCAGCACCATAAAAGATTAGTCCGTTTCTCATTCCAAGATGATCATAGTGCGCACCAATGACAATACTTTTTGAGGTATCGTTTCCAGGGATTATTCCGATTACATTGCGTACAGGCAAGGTGTCAATCAGTTGAGATGCATTTGTTATTGTTGTGTCTCCTTCTAGAAAGTAATCACTATCATTATATTCAGATTCTCCTGGTTCCGGTTTTTCATTTCTGAAGCGAATCAGTTTAAAATCCTGGAACCAGCTCTTTCTGTCTCCAAAGGGGTCAATCCCATTGATCTGCATCATTAATGCAATAAAATCGGAACCCAATGATGCACCGCGGGAACCTGCCTCCCTTCCTTCCATATAACCAGACGAAAGAAATGTCACAACGGCAGCAAAATTCTCAGGCTTGTCAACAGGTGATGGCTTGTTAAGGTATTGGGCTGATAGGGCCTGATGAAATTGAAGAAACGCTAAAAGAAGATAAAAATATCTCAGCATAATAAGCTATGTCTTTCAAAATACAATTAGCGAATTAAGTAAAAATCTACAGGATTCTCCTGAGATTTCAAAAAGAATCCGTTAGAGTCTCATTTTCTGATTATCTCCAGCTTACAAAATCATTACCTTTGATATTGGCTGAAATTCTGTTTAGAGCTGAAGATAGCCTGTTACAATATGAAATATATTGAGATAAAAAATACCGGTATTAAGATACCTTCGATCATCTTTGGCACCAGCGCCCTTGGTAATCTTTACCGTGCTTTGGATAAAGACACTAAGCTGTCGATTGTAAGAGAGTGCCTGCAATCATCTGATGGTCCGGTAGTATTTGATTCAGCAGGTAAGTATGGTGCGGGTCTGGCACTTGAAGAACTGGGCAGAATCCTTTCATTTCTAAGTGCCGATCCTGACAGGATAATCATTAGCAATAAGCTTGGCTGGCTTCGTACTGAACTGACCGCTGAAGAACCAGGTTTTGAAAAGGGAGTCTGGATGGACATTCATCATGACGCAAAACAGGCAATCAGCGCTGAGGGAATTATTTCATGCCTTGACCAGGGTAATCTTTTGCTGGGGGAAAAGTATCGTCCTCGGTTGCTTTCGGTACATGATCCGGATGAATATCTGGCTGCTGCAGGTAATGATCCGTTACTTAGATTGAAATTTTACAATGAGATACTCGATGCTTACAAGGCACTATTTGAAATTAAGAAGTCTGCCAGATCAGTGGCTGTAGGTGTGGGGGCAAAAGACTGGAAAGTAATCCGTGAGATATCGAAGGATGTTGATCTCGATTGGGCAATGTTTGCAAACAGTCTGACTCTGTTCAGTCATCCCATGGAACTGGTTTCATTTATGAGCGAGCTCCGGGCAAAGGGTGTGACAATCATTAACTCGGCACTCTTCAACGCCGGATTTCTTACTGGCGGTAATTATTTTAACTACCGGCATGTAAGCAGAGAAGAACAGGAGCATGGCAAATTATTTAAATGGCGTGATTCGTTTTTTAAGGTTTGTGATCAGTTCGCAGTAAGCCCGTCTCATGCCTGTATCCGTTTCGGGATGAGTCATCCTGCCATAGCTGCTGTTGCTCTGAATACATCCAATCCGGACCATGTAAAAAGAAATGTCGGAGAGGTTCTGAACGAGGTCCCTGAGGAATTCTTCAACGCTATGAAAAGTCAGGGACTTATCGATAAAGAGTACCCTTTTGTATAGTGATTTTAAAATACAAAATACTAACTTCAATATATTAATAATGAATTCGATGCATGCTGCAGTTCTTGAAAAATATGGCCGTTTTGAATGGAAACAGGTTGAACGGCCAGAAATTGCCGATAATGAAGCGCTTATTAAAGTTACATATGCCGGTATATGCGGAAGTGATCAGCACATTTTCAAAGGGGAGTTTCATCCAAGGTCGCCGGTCCCTTTTATTCCCGGACATGAATTTGCTGGAACGATAGCGGAAACCGGACCTGAGGTTAAGAACTTCCATACCGGGGACATTGTTGCCGTCGATCCAATAATCTGGTGCGGTAAGTGCCCTGCCTGTCAGAGGAAGCATTATCCGGCATGCACTTCGCTTAAGCTGCTTGGGGTCGATATGAACGGTGGATTCGGGGAATACATTAATGTTCCTGAAAGTATGCTTTACAGGATCGATCCTTCAATTCCTGCACGCCATGCAGCACTTGTAGAAGTTCTTTCCATTGGGTTTCATGCCTGCAGCAGGGCTAAAGTGCAGACAGGAGACACAGTTGTGATCTGGGGTGCCGGTAAGGTCGGACAGAGTATTCTTCAGGCAGTAAGGACAAAAACAATGAATACTGTAATCCTGGTCGATATCCTCGATAAAAGACTGGACCTGGCTAAAAAGCATTTTCCGGATATATTTACTATTAATGCCGGAAAGGTAAAACCTGTCGACCGGATTAAAGAGATTACCAATGGAAAGGGAGCTGATATTGCATTTGAGGCAGTCGGACATTTTTCAGAAATTCCAGGTGTTGTCAATCCCGTGCGAGGCTGCATCCAAAGCATTCGCGGGGCTGGAACAGTTTGCGTTCTTGGTCTGGGCGATGAGCCTGTCCCTCTGCTCATGAAGGAACTGATATGGAAAGAGGCTGTTATACTTACATCGAGGGTGTCGCATGGTGAATTCGCTGAAACAATTAAAAATCTTGAGAAGGGTACCCTGAAACCCGACGCTCTTGTGACTGATATACTGGATCCTGCCGATATTCAGCACGGATTCGAGATGCTTGAAGAGGAACCTGAAAACCACCTGAAGATCCTCCTGAAATTTGCCTGATAACCATGCGGATAGATGCCCATCAGCATTTCTGGGTCTATAACCGGGAAGAGTATTCCTGGATTTCAGACTCAATGAAGGTTTTAAGAAGAGACTTTCTGCCAGGTGATCTGTTGAAGCATCTGGAACAGCAAAATATTGACGGATCGATTGCAGTTCAGGCAAGGCAGAGCCTTGATGAGACCAGGTGGCTCTTAAGGCTCGCAGGGGAATATGATTTCATTAAAGGAGTTGTTGGCTGGGTTAATTTATGTTCCGGTGAAGCAGAAAAGCAGATTGCAGAATTTACTGCAGATCCAAAATTAGTTGGAATAAGGCATGTTCTTCAGGATGAGCCTGATGATATGTTCATGCTTCAGGAGAGTTTCCTGAGAGGGATCAGTCTGCTCAAAAAATTCAACCTTGTTTACGAATTGCTGATATTTCCCAGGCATCTGCCATATGCATTAACCCTGGTTAGACAATTTCCCAGTCAGCAGTTTGTTCTGGACCATATCGGCAAGCCGCCAGTAAAAGATAAAATAATTTCACCATGGAAAGAGGGAATAAAGGAACTTGCATTGCAAAAAAATGTTGCCTGTAAACTTTCAGGTATTGTCACTGAAGCAGCATGGAAGGGCTGGAGCAAAAGTGATATTATACCATACCTCGATGTGGTATTTGATGCATTCGGCCCGTCAAGGCTGATGATCGGCTCTGACTGGCCGGTATGTACACTGGCGGCGGACTATAAATCTACACTGAATATAGCAACGGATTTTATCGAATCGAAAAGTGAAGCCGAAAGGAAGCTTATTATGGGTAGAAATGCTGAAAGGATTTACAAACTATATCCAGGTAATCAGGAAATTCTAACCTGACAGTTCTTTACAAATTATTTAACAATTAGTTCCGTCTGTTCAATCCTGTATAATATAGATCAAATCCTCCCTTTCCCCCGGGGCGGTCAGATGAAAATATCATAAGGTCGTTTAAGAATCCATCTTTGTCTGTGGAGATAATTATGGGTCTGTATTCGTTATACTGAGAGTTTATATCCTTTCCGAAGTTGACAGGCTCTGACCATTCATTACCGTCATACATGGAAAACCATAAGTCAAAGCCGCCAAAACCTCCGTTTCTGTTCGAAGTAAATACAATCATATCGTTACTGATATAAGGGCATTTATCATCCGCAATGCTGCTCAGTTTCTCAACTTTATTAACAGAAAACACCTGCTGATTAATCAGTTTGTTTTCACCGCTCACAGCATGGTAAATATCAAAATTATTATCACGGTTTGAAGTAAAATATACAGTTTCCCTGTTCGCTGTTTCATTAGGGTGAATTGTCATGTAGCCATCATCAAAATCTGAATTTAAACCTGAAAGTCCTACAGGTTTACCAATGGGCAGCATATCTTTTTCATCAGCTTCATAATAGCAATAGTATATATCATTATTCCCTTTTATGTCCGAGGTGTAGAAAAGACGTCCAGTTTCACTTTCTGTCCGATGAAACTCCTCTGCACTGAAATCGTAAGTAAAGTAGGGCCCTAATTCGTTGAAAGTGCTGTTTATCGAATCAGCAAGTCCGCATCTTTTCCACTCAGCTGACATGTCGAACATACCTGTCACCAAGTCTCCGGTTGCTTTGCAGGAATAGAGAATAAAATCGAAATGGGTTCCCCCGCTGGCCCTGTTAGTCGAGAACAACAGTGAAAAGGACCGGTCGCACCACGAGATGCTTAAATCTGAATTGTAATCATCATATGTTGAATTTACTTTTGAAAAATTGACTGTCGAAACCGGAATTATGGCTTTGTCAAAATTTTGTCTTTTATCGTTACACGAAACAAACAACATCAACAGAAGGGATATAATTGTTTTTGCATTCATTCACAAGTATTTATAAATTAATCACCAATCCTACATTAATATTCTGGTATCTTACAGGCAGAAAGAAAGTCTGTTCAACACTGGTTTCATCATTAAACGCTGGTTTTGTGAAATTCAGATTATAGTTCAGGCTGATGCCGTATTTTTCAGTCAGATAATAATTTATTTTTATGCCTGTATTACTCATGGTGCTCCATTCTGTATCTTTTTTAACTGAATTGATCTCACCCAATTCTGAATTCGTGACAAGCAAATCGGGATGCACGTTCATGGAACCGCCCAGTTGAAAAACAAGTAAAAGTTCAGCATTCCTGATTTCAGGGATTTTCAGGATGAGACCTATTAATCCTTTTAACATCTGATAGTTGCCTGCAGTTACAGCGGTTTTGCCATAGTTGTTCA
Organism: Bacteroidales bacterium; assembly: GCA_003520925.1. Classification (GTDB taxonomy): domain Bacteria; phylum Bacteroidota; class Bacteroidia; order Bacteroidales; family VadinHA17; genus LD21. The sequence goes on from DOTV01000019.1 coordinate 16,509, forward strand.
GGATGCGGTCATATTCTGATTTGTAGGCTTTCTCATTAAAAAAAATATTCGAGTAGCCAATGTTGGCGCTGAGTCCGAAGAATCTACCCGTGTAGCGGAAAAAATCGATTTCAATATTGGCCCCGGGTGCTGCAAAACCGGAGTAATTCTCCATTTTTTTGTCTGCAAAATCATCAAATGGAATGGAAATTCCTGAATTTATACCGACAAGGCTTTTCTTATTCTCTTTCTGGGCAGTGACCAGAGTTGTTACCAGGATTAATAAAATAGCCAATACCGGTTTTTTCATGTGATTTAACATGACTGGTGGTAGAAAAGAATCTTTTCAGTTTCTGTAAAAAGCAACATTTATCATGCCAGAATCACAGATATTAATAATTTTTCAAATCAGCCTTTCATGAAGGAGTCGGTCTAAAGACCTTGAGACAACCTCATTTCCTTTGTTTAAAATGTTCAATCAATGAAATTTTTGGAAATCCGAGTTTTGCAAGATCCGGATAGTATTTATTGGCCTCCTCAACTGTCTTGAATCCTGTAACAAATACTTTGTAGTATTCCCATTCCTGTACAATTTGAACAGGCAGATTAAGTTTTGTTTTTATTATCCTCTGAGCATCAATTGCCTCCGATTTGTCGCGGTATACCTCAATCTGCAGGGCAATAGAGGGTATTGAATCAATGGGAGGATCATCAGCAATTACCGGGGTATCTGGATTCCTGACAATTGTTTCGCCAGGAGTGTCAGGCAGCATAATAGCTTCCACATTGATTTCTTCCCTTTTCCTGACAGGTAATACCCAGAAGTTCTTCAATCCAAGAAATGCAAGTGTAGGATAGAGTTTTTCCATCTCTTCCTGACTTGTAAAACCTGTAATCTGAACCTTATAGAATCCGTTCTCAATGACAACAGTAACAGGGTAGTCGAGAACAGCTAAGAGCTTTCCTTTCAATACCGAAGAATTAGGTTCGAGCCTGAATGCTCCAACCTGTATAATAAGATCGGGATTTACTGAAATATCTTTAGGATTTACCGGAGAATTGAACTGAGTATAAGAAGTAAGACTATTTAAAACAAACGCTGAAAATAAAATCAAGTAACGGGAAGTCATTCTTTAACCAGTTAGATGAAGTTCCAAAATTCATTATATCAAAGTTAAATTTATTTTCAACAGGATTCGTTTAAGGATCAAGGTTTTTAACTTTTCTTTCGGAGTCTCTAAAAATTGGCGGAGGTTACTTACCACAGGGTACTTTTTTCCTGAAGATCTTTAATTTAAACTCTCCGTCCCTGACCCAGATACTGCCCTTCGAAGATCCAAGAAGTCCTTCAAAAGTGCCCGTAAGAACATCATCCGTGTTATCGGTGATAAATACATTTACACCGTAAAAATTATTCAACCAGTAATGCCCGGGTGATGTGCTGTTCCAATTTCCGAATGAATAAAATTGTATTTCCGCAGACCGGCCGAATTGTTGAGGTACAGGAAGTTGGGCCGGCAATGAATCAGGTGATAATCCATTTATATAAATTGCTGCTACAAATTCCTCATCACATCTGATCAGATTGATCTGCTTCAGGTCGAAATTGCTGCATTTACCATAGAAATAGCAATTTGAGAAGCTGTCAATTGGTTGCACCTTTTCGATATGGTCAGTAAGTACCCGGTATTGATTATCGAAGTAACCCCTTATTGTACCAACTGTAATTGGTGTCCGGGGTTTAACGTTTCTGTTGTGTAGGGGCAGGGTCGGTCGTGGCCCTATGATTTCAGTTTTATCGCAGGAAGAAAGCAGGAGTGAAGCTGTAAGAATTATTAACAATGGGAACAAGAATACGTGTTTCATAGACGGGTTTTGCTGGATACGGGTTAGGAACAAAACATTAAAAGCCGCAAAATTTATACCAAGTTATCTGAAATAAATAAATATAACTTCTGTCGTTCGGTCCGTCGGAATATATAAATAAGCATTATTTTATGGTCATTCCGCAAATATTTTTCTTTAACTATGTATTTTGAAATTCTGAATAATGAAATATTCCAGGAGCCATAACAGAAAGACTTATCCATTCGAATCAGCCTGTAAAAAGACAATGTATAATTCATTGATTGAGGCAAATGACGCTATTGAATTTCTCAGGAAGACAAAATATGTAAAAGAGTTATCAGCCTACAAATGTACTGTTTGCGGCTTCTGGCATTTGACAAGCAAATGAATTACTGATGAATTGTGCCTTTTTACCCCACAGTCGGGCATATCACAAAGCCTTTCCTGGAGTAATAAAGAGTCATTCTTTGTTATGCTGATTTGTATGGATAAAAAGAAGGATAAAGGTGGCAATAATTAAAAAACAGTTGGCACCAAGGAAGTAGCTTACAATGTATAAAGCATCAAGTCGGTGTTTGAGAGTTATTGCAGAAAATACTCCGGTCAGAGTTAATATTGCCCCGATTGCGGCAGAGATGTATGCAATCCACTTTAATGCTTTCATAGATTTTATTTAACCTGCTGGTTATTAGAGTGGAGATGGGGGGAGTCGAACCCCCGACCTTGTGACTGCGAGTCACACGCTCTGGCCAACTGAGCTAAATCCCCGTATTAACTACTCAAATTTAAAAGAAAATTGCATATGTGCAAAACCTGATGCTGCCCCGCCATTGACGATTTGATTGTTGATCATAATGTATTTATATTAGCAAATCATACCTGATTCTCAAATTTCAGAAAAATGAAATCAATTTTTTTCCGAATTGTTCTTCTGTCTGT
>DOTV01000019.1:19652-26312 GCA_003520925.1 Bacteroidales bacterium
ACAACAGCGCCAGTATTGATTGCCGGACAGACACAAAATCGGATGCACAGAGGTGGATAGTTACACATACTGGGAACAGTATTTATAAAATTGCAAATGTGGCAAGCGGGAAGCTTCTGCATGTTGTTGCATTGCCTTCAGATTCGGTAAATATTGATCAGTTCTCAGACACAGGAAGTGATGATGTAAAATGGATTATCAGGAAAGCAGGTCAGGGATCATTCTATATAAAACCTGCTGCTGATCCAAATTCTTCGCTTAATCTTCATGCCGGAGGTATTGCCGATGGAACTGATGTTGATCTGGCTGTATCCACCAATTCAGATCACCAGAAATGGTTTTTTCAGAAAGAGACCGATAAGGAAGATACTTCACCAGAGATTATTGCCGGCAAAGTATTCGATGCATGGTATTCAAGTTACAATATTGAATCTGTCAATGGTTATTTCTGGGATAATGCTGAAATGATGGAAGTGGTTCTTGATGCTTATGAAGTCACAAAAGATACCAGATACATAACCAGATTTGAAGCTATGTACAGGAATTTCATTGTTAAAAACGGGGCTGACTGGCAGAATAACAAATACAATGATGATATTGCATGGATGGTTCTTGTCAGTGTAAGAGGTTATCTGTTAACAGGTAAAATAACATACCTGGATAAGGCAAGGGAACAGTTCGACAAAATGTACGCAAGGGCATTTAATTATTCATACGGTGGAGGAATGCTTTGGTATCATTCAAAAACAACAAAAAATGCCTGTATAAACGGACCATCAATGGTGGCATGCTGTTATCTTGCGCAAGCCACAGGCGACAGTACATATTACAATAAGGCTATTTCACTTTATACATGGTCGAAATTATACCTGTTTGATGCGGCAACGGGTAAAATAAATGACAATGTTGATCTGGATAAAAAAACAGGACAGTTAAAGATCAGCACCTGGAGTTCAACCTATAATCAGGGAACTTATCTCGGTGCTGCAACAATGCTATACAAATATACCAAAGAAGCCAGCTATCTGTCTGAAGCGCAAAAAATTGCACTCTATATAAGAGATGAGATGTATAAGGGAAAAGTGATGAATAATGAGGATAATGGAAATGATCTGCCTGGCTTCAAAGGAATTTTTGCCCGGTATGCCCGAATGTATACGAATGATCTGGATAAAAACGAACTGGTTGAATGGCTTAAATTGAATGTGAAGGTCGCTTATAACAACCGTAATTCTCAAAACCTGATTCAGACAAAATGGGGAACCAGAACAGCCGAAACTAAACCCAAATCGGCTTTTGGATGTTCAACTGCAGTTTCATTATTGATGAATACTCTATCTATGACAAACATTGAATGATGTTGTCCTGTCCGCCGCGCCCCTACACTTCCAAACTTCTTGATATTCAAGGTATCTAGTCTTTCTGAAACAAGATTTTCCTCTCTTTTGCGCCCAAAGTGTCATTACTAAAGTCAGGAAGGGGCAGATTGTCGACTTCCCTATAATTCGGTCCAGTTATTATTTGAATCTCTATATTATTGAGGTCAAAGAATGGCGTCATATTCCTCTGAAATTCGTTAAAACTTATACAGATTATTAAATAGCGATTAAAAACCTGGCAAGAACCTGGCAAGATGTTAGAATAGACCTGATGAATACGGGACAGATAATAAATTGAATTCGATTATATTAATACCCTAACTCAGAAGGTCCAGAATTGGCCTGTTTTCAGTTTTATTTTTTAACCTGCCTTTTGTGCTTAAGTGTACAATAAAACTTAAACATTCTTAGTTATTATTGCAATTATTTATTTTTAAATCAGGTTGTTTACGCATCAAAGCTTTTTATTATTCGAGAAAACCTCTACCTCAATTTGATGTTTTTATAGTTTTTTTCAAAACCTGAAATACTTAGAATGTGCGTTTGACTCAATTGTTAAAGGATGCCTTTGACTTCTATCTTAAGTTAAAGAAAATATAAACTCTTACAATATTATTTATCTCAAAACATAATATATGAACGCAGAAATAGAAAAATTAATAAATCTGACTGTCGCTACAGGTGAGATTACTGAAAGGAAAAGGGAAACTATCATGCGTAAAGCTCAAAGTCTCGGTGAAGATTTAGATGAAGTTGAGTTGATTCTTAATGGGGAATTGGTGCTTTTAAAGGAAAAGGGAAAAAGTGATAAACAAACTGATTCTGTTAAAACTAAGGATGATAATAAAGTTGTTAATATTAATTTTTTTCAGATTGCCATGTCTTTTCTTAATCAATATAAAATTCTGAAATATTCTCTGATATTCTTTCTAGTTTGTCTGGGATTCTCTCTACTCTCTATTATCTCAACACTTTTAATTTAATGGGATAAACATTTCAGATATTCACGGAGCAGACATAATCCACTTTAACTCAACAAAGTATTAACAAATAAATGATATGCAACCTGAAATTGAAAACTTAATTAGACTGGCAATAGCAGATGGAGAAATAACAGAAAAAGAAAGATCAATTATATTGAGAAAGGCTGAAAAACTGGGTGAAGATAAAGACGAGGTAGAGCTAATCCTAGATGGAGAACTGACTTTAATAAAAAAAGACCTTCAGATTGAACAGCAAAATCAATCTGAATCAAATAAGAAGGAGATACTTAATAAATGTCCATCCTGTGGAGCAAATGTAGCATCGTTCACAACAAAATGTTCTATCTGTGGGGGTAAAATTAATTTGAATAAAGATTCATCTTCTATTAAGGAGTTGCTAGCTGAGCTGGCAATTGTTGAAAAAGAAGAAGGTAAATTGCTATCTGAATATGGATTTTGGGGATCATCGCATTTTCTTGAAAAAATTAATGCCTTTGCAAACAAAAAAGCTGCAATTATTTCTTTTTTCCCTGATCCAGTTTCCAAAGAAAAAATTTTAGAATTCTTAGCAAAGGCAGTTCCTAAAGCTGAGATTAAAAGTGTATTTCAAATATTTGACGGGACAGAAAGAAATCTCCATAACATTACTTCAACTGCATGGAATAAAAAGTGCAAAGAAATAATTATTACTGCCCGTTTTTCAATGCAGGATGATAAAAAGACATTTGAGAAAATCGAAACATATGCCAAACAGCTCAGTATGAAATAGTTTTATTTAGACATTTTTTACTTTTATACAAGGTTGCAAAACATTAAAATGGGGAATAGAAATTAAAAATAATAATATGAATCCGGAAATTGAGAAGTTAATAAAGTTAGCCGTCGCAGATGGCGAAATTTCTGAAAAAGAAAGAGAAATTATTTTAAGGAAAGCTGAAAAATTAGGCGAAGATAAAGATGAGGTTGAGTTAATCTTAGACGGTGAATTAGCTGTTACTAAAAGTGGACATATGCATGTACCCTTTGATCAACAACAATCAAACAAAGTTGGTGATACAAAGAAATGTCCATCCTGTGGTGCACCAGTTCCAGCTTTAACATTGAAATGTTCGGAGTGTGGGCATGAATTCAATAAGGAAACTGATACCAATCGTCAAATAAGAGATTACATTAAGGAGCTGCAAAACCAATTGATGGCCATTGATAATGAGAAAGTAAGAATTCTTGGAAAGGAAACATTATTGTCGACATATAATCCTATGGCTGCCAATAATAAAAAAGCACAAATAATTAACACTTTTACATTACCTAACACCAAAGAATCACTTATCCAATTACTAATTTTTTCCTATGTTAATTATGAAGGTACTCAAGGAAATGCTATAACGGGAAATCCTTTGAAACAAGCATGGCTTGGTAAAGCTATGCAAGCATTTAATCTTTTAAAAGCTCAGCGAGAAGGAGATAGCAAGATTCAAGAAATATTGAATCAATATTCATTTCTTGATAACAGTTCAAACAATTTAAAGAAGAAAGGACAAATAGAAAGAACTCTTAACGATACTCCTGGTAGTACAACAAAGAAATTTCTGAAATATGGAGGAATTGGTTGTGGAGGCATTATGCTTTTAAGTCTCTTAGTTTCTTTATTTGGAGTTTTTAAAATGTATAATTCTGACGACTTTATGAAGAGTCTTGGCCCTTCACAAACAGGATTGGCTATTGATTCATTATTAATTCTTGGTCAAGTTGAAAATGCTCAAATGTCTGCAAGTAGCATCAAGGATGCTTACCAAAAAGATGAAGCCTTAGATAAAATAAAAATTTATGAGTATAAAAGATTATTGGAGAAAAATGAAATTGAAAATGCTAAAAACAAAGCAAATACAATTAGTACAGATTACGAAAGGAAAAATGCATTGGATGAGATTGTCATGCTTGAAGTAACCCAGCTAATCGAAATAAATGATTTGGAGTTGGCAAGAAACAAAGCTAATACCATAAACTCTGATAATGACAGAAAAGAGACAATAGACAAAATCCTTACCATTGAAGTTGATAAATTAATAGAAAACCAAGATTTTAATAGTGCAACAGTCAAAGCAAAACAAATTAGTAATGAATATGATAGAAAAGATGCTTTAGAGAAAATCAGTAATTCTCAAAAGTAATACCTTGTTTGACAGAAATGGAAGCATAAAAAGTAAAATAGATAAAAACTGAAACTCATTAAAAAGTTGTACAATTAATATTTCTAAACAAAGATTATATGTTTTAATTTATCATGCACGTTAGCTAATTAAATAAACATAAGCAAGATATGAGTATTTTTAATAATAAACCTGAAGGTGGATTAATGGACGTAATCCGTTGTGATGAACAAGAATATCTTGTCTGGAAATGGAGTCCTACTGGTATAGTGAATACAACAAATAAAGAAAATGCCATTCGCTATGGCAGCAGCATAAGAGTGAAAGATGGAGAACTGGCTGTCTTTTTCTACAAGCAAAACAACGGGACAATTCAGGATTTCATCATAGGCCCTCATGATCAGACTATTAAAACTGCTAATTTCCCAATCCTTACAGGTATTGTTGGCGCTGCTTTCGGTGGCAAGTCGCCTTTCCAGGCGGAAATATATTATATAAATCTGGCAGGTAACATTCAGATAAGATTCGGAATTCCATATTTTGATGTCTTTGACCAACGTTTCCCTGACCTTGGCGTTCCATGTGCTGTAAGAGGAACATTAACTTTTAATATTACAGACTATAGAAACTTCATAAAGTTGAACAGATTAATCAACTTTAGTCTTGAAGACTTCAGAAAACAAATACAGGATGTAACCTCAAGAAAAATTAAACAAATCGTAATCAATATTCCTGGAGACACTGGCATTCCAGCTATGCAGATGGAAAGAAAAATCTCTGAAATAAATGATTATGTAAAACCTATGCTTTCAAGTATTCTTTCGGATGATTTCGGAGTCAATCTGAAAAGGCTTGATATTGGAGCAATAGAGCTCGACAAAGAGCACCCTCATTATCAACAACTCAAGAAATCTACCGTAGATCAGCAGACTAAATTTATAGATGTTTCAACTGATATCCAGCTTGAAGGGATGCGGTTACAGGTCGAACAGAATAATCTGGCTGCGTTTACTGTAAATAAACAAGCTGATGTTGCTAAAACTGCTGCGGAAAGTCTTGGTAAGCTTGGCGGATCAGGTACAACGGTTGATGGAGGATTTAATGCAGCCGGATTAGTTGCAGGGGCAATGGTTGGCGGTGCAGTTGGTGGTGGACTCGGTCAGATGATTGGTAACACAATGCATGGATTTAACCAGTCGCAACAAACTCCACCGCCTCCTCCAATTGTAGTTTACATGATCTATAATGATGGAAAACAAAGTGGTCCATTTAATTTGCAGCAGCTTCAGGTAATGGTACAAAACGGCCAACTAAATAAAGAAACAATTGTCTGGAAACAGGGGATGTCAAACTGGGATCAGGCAGGGAATGTTGCTGAATTATCATTTATCTTAGGTTCCGTTACTCCACCACCACCACCGATTAATAAATAAGACATGAAAGTAAACTCAGTTTATTTAATAATTGCCCTGGCAATAAGCGCTTTAATCTCGTTCGGATTTTACAGCTTTTATGAGGGAGTCAATAAAACAATATTGGTGGCAGGAAATATGATTTTCTTGTCTCTTACCATAATCCCCTCATTAGCAATTGAAATTAAAGACAGAGCAAGAACTACTACTTTAATAAAGATTGTTTCTGGAATAATGTTCTTTTGTGGTCTATTAGCTAATCTCTTTTTTTCCTTCACAGCAATTAGAAAGGATTGGTACATTATTATAATTGGTTTGATTTTGATGATATATTGTTTAATAGTATATTCTCTGTTAAGATCAAAGCAGTGAAATATAATCCTAAGCTTGCAGGTAAACAATATGTCAAAATCCCCATCACAAAATGAAAATGTCACTCCTAAGCGTGACTTTGTGTTTGCTCCGTCAGGGCTCTTACCTGAACTATTCTGATCCAGATTAGGGTGGTGCTAATTACCACTTTTCTATGTTTATTATCAAATGATTCCATTGATATTCCACCAAAAAACTGGTAAAAACCTGGTAAAAAATAAAAAACACTCACAAAATTTAGTGTGAGTTTAAGAGCGAGAGTGAGAACAAAAAGAGTGAGGCACTCGCTCCCGCTCGCGTACTCACCCTTTTTGTTGTCCCGGAGAGTTTCGAACTCCCACTCTTCTGATCCAGAATCAGACGT
>DOTV01000018.1:0-1540 GCA_003520925.1 Bacteroidales bacterium
GTCTGTCCGGTTACACCTGGAAGTATTAATAACAAGATAATCAGGTTGATTAAAAATCTTTTCATATATTCGAAATCTTTTCATGGTTTGAACTAAAGACGCATAAGAATTGAAACTGATGCAAAAAATGGTTAAAAAGATTAAATTTTAAATTCATATCTTAGACTAAAATCTTACAAATATGGTTACAAGAAGATCATTTATAGCAACGGGTGCTGCCTTGACAGCTGCAGCGATAATCTCTCCTTCGGTACTGGGCCGCAATAAATACTCTGCAGGAGTTTCACCGCTAAACGGGAAGAAAGTACTTTTTGTCTGGGGTGGATGGATGGGGCACGAGCCTGACAAATGCCGGGATATATTTGTTCCATGGATAAAATCAGAAGGAGGAGAGGTAACGGTTTCGGATACTCTGGAGGCATATACAAAATATGATTTGCAAAAAGATTTTGACCTTATAGTTCAGACATGGACAATGGGAACGATAGATGGGAAACAGGAAAAAGCCCTGGAGGATGCTGTTAAAAGCGGAACTGGCCTGGCAGGGTGGCATGGCGGCCTGGGAGATTCGTTCAGGAATAATACTGAATACCAGTTTATGGTAGGAGGTCAATGGGTAGCTCATCCTGGTGGTGTAATTGACTACAGGGTGAACATTGTGGATCATAAGGACCCGGTTACTAAAGGGCTCACTGATTTTGACATGCATTCAGAACAATACTATGTTCATGTTGATCCGAATGTGAAGGTGCTTGCCACGACAACCTTCAGTGATAAAAGTGCTAATTGGATCGGCGGGAATGTTATCCCGGTGGCATGGAAAAAACTCTATGGGAAGGGAAGGGTCTTTTATTCGTCCTTAGGTCATGTTGCTGCTGATTTCAGTGTACCGCAGGCTCTTGAGATACAGAAAAGGGGAATCCTGTGGGCCTGCATGAGCAAGTACGAGCCGGCTGATGAATGGAAACAGCCGGTTTACGGAAAATACAAATAAAACAGAAATCCATTTATTTTCCGCCCCCCTTTAGGGGGTTGGGGGTGAATATTAATCGTAGAGCTTTATAAACTCGTATGAGTTTCCGGTATAACCAAGGAATTTGAGGAAATCAGATTTTGAAACAACAATGGTTGCGGTATTTACATTTGGATGAAATGCCAGCCGATCGGTTTCTTTCAGTCTTTCATCAATAAACAGATGGACATGTTTTTCGGGATCATTTATAAGTCCGAAAGGCGACACAGATCCGGGCTCGACACCAAGGTATTTCTTAAGGCGCTGATCTGAAGCAAATGAGAGTTTCCCCTGCCTGAGGCGCTTTTCAAGATCATGAATATCTAACTGCTGCAGATGTTCAAGGATCACCAGGAAATGTCTGTTCCCCTTATGATTCCTGAAAAAGATATTTTTACATCTGCCTGAATTATAATCTTTCCAGTGGAGCTTTGCATCCTCTATAGTAGCCAGAGGCGGATGTTCGTGATATTCAAAGCTTATTCCAAGCTTCGTCAGCAGCTGATAAAGTTCAGTTTGACCCCTCAT
>DOTV01000018.1:1866-2391 GCA_003520925.1 Bacteroidales bacterium
TTGATCCCTTTGCAGGCTTCAACCGCCAGCCGGTCGCATAGCTCATTTTCAGGATTGCTTGCATGTCCTTTTATCCATACAAACCGGACCTTATGTTTCCGGTAGACTTTCAGAAATCTTATCCAGAGGTCAGAGTTCTTTTTCTTTTTAAAAGCTTTTGATTCCCACCTGAACAGCCATCCCTTTTCAACAGAATCAGCAACGTATTTTGAATCGGTATACACGACAACACTGCTTCCGGGAATCTTTAATGATTCGAGTCCGGTGATCACTGCTAAAAGTTCCATCCTGTTGTTAGTCGTAAGAGCGAATCCTTCTGATTTTTCAAGACGGTGCTTCCCTGAGATCAGAACAACCCCGTAACCACCCTTCCCGGGATTTCCGCTGGCAGCACCATCAGTATAAATAGTTATTTCACTTGCCATTAAAAATCGTAATACCTGTATTGGTCAGGAAAAGTTTAATAGCAATTGAAAGCAGAATAACACCAAAAACCTTTTTCAGTATCTGCAGTCCTCCCTTCCC
>DOTV01000018.1:2705-4802 GCA_003520925.1 Bacteroidales bacterium
CATATTGAGTGCCAGTGCAATAAATATGTTTATGGTCTCATATTCAGCTTTCAAAGAAAGGATGGTTGTTATTGAACCTGCCCCGGCAATCAGAGGGAATGCTATCGGAAAGACAGCACCGCTTCCCTGAGCTTCCTGTTTAAAGAGTTCGATGCCAAGGATCATTTCCATTGCTATCAGAAAAATGATGAATGAACCGGCTATTGCGAATGAGGATACATCGACTCCGAAGATTCCAAGCAGAGGGCTTCCTATGAATAAAAATGCAAGGAATATCAGGAAAGAAACAATCGTAACTTTCAACGGATGCACGTCGCCGGTCTTGGATTTGATATCGATAATTATCGGGATCGATCCCGTAATATCAATAATGGCGAACAGGACCATAAAAGCAGCAAGTATCTCCCTTAAGTCCAGATGCATAGGCAAAGATCTTATTTTACTATAGTCATCTCATTAACCAGGTGCCCGGCCCCGGCGTATATATCCATTATCCAGAGAACATACCTGATATCGACAGCTATTGTCCTCTGCAATTCCGGTTCGTATGCTATGTCACCGCTCATTGCTTCCCAGTTACCGTCAAAAGCCAGACCAATCAGCTCACCGTTGGCATTTAAAACGGGGCTTCCTGAGTTACCTCCCGTAATATCATTGGTCGTAAGGAAGCATACGGGCATAAAACCTTTAGGTGAGGCGTATCTCCCGAATTCTTTCTTATTGTTCAGATCGATAAGCCGTTGGGGAAGATCAAACTCGTAATCGCCGGGTTTGTACTTATCGACGACTCCCTGCAGTGTTGTATAATACTTATATGTAACAGCATCTTTCGGATCATAGTCCTGTATAGTACCGTATGTAAGACGCATGGTTGAATTTGCATCGGGATATAAAGTCTTTTCAGGTGTCATTTCCCTCAGGGCGGCGATCCATAATCTGCGTCCGGTGGCAAGGCCGGCATCAAACTGGCTGAGATTTTTTGACACATCAGTACTTACTTTGCTTATGGAGCTGGCTGCCATGTAAACCGGATCGCCCTCAAGTGTTTTCAAAACAGGCTTGTTTAGGAAAGCTGAGAGTTTTGTTTCACTGGCAAATACTGACCTTGCAAAAAGATCATCGACATACCTGTCAATGCTCCCCTTGAATTTCTTATCAATTATGTTCACATAAAAATCGGGATGAAATTTAACCGGAACATCAGCTCTGTAGAGTTTCAGCATTGCCTTCATAGCCTTTTTGTCGGTAGGCGGATTATAATCCTTATAAAATGAACCGATAAAGTTCTTCATCCTGTTCGTCAGATCGGTTATCTTTCCAGCGTCACCATCTTTCAGAGCGTTGATAAGGGATGATGCTACCGTGTTAAGACTCAGAATCTCACAGCCCTGATTAAAGCACTCGCTTATATATTGCTGGGCATTCTGAAATTCTGCCCTTCCTTCGATTGATGTACGGATCATATTCAAAGCCTCACCGTATTTTGCCTTACGGTCAGGATCAGCCGCGATCCAGGTATTAAATTGATTTTCTATCTGCTGTTTCTTTGCAGGAACATTCAGGGCTTTAAGCTGGTTATTCTGGCCAATTGAGTATTTCCAGTAATTTGATGATCCGGAATATTTTGATGCATACTGAATATTGACTTTCTGATCGGCCATCATGTCGGCCATAAGTATCTCCTGACGGGTACCGCGGATCTTAATCCTGTTGGGGTTGGTGATCTTCAGGATTTCATCAACTTCAAAAGATGTTGCATATCGCTGAGTTCTTCCGGGATAACCTAAAATCATCGCATAATCATCTTTATTCAGGTCCCTGATCGAGACCGGGAGCCAGTATTTTGGCTTAAGAGGAATATTTTCAGTTGAAAAAGGGGCTGGTTTGCCGTCGGGACCCGAGTAAATCCTGAAGACGCTGAAATCGCCTGTATGACGGGGCCATTCCCAGTTATCGGTGTCGAATCCGAATTTACCGATCGATGATGGAGGTGCACCTACAAGTCTAATGTCGTTATATCTTTCATAAACCAGAAGATAGAAATAGTTACCTCCATAGAAATCTGTAACAGTGGCCCTGTAGTTTGTTCCCTGTGCT
>DOTV01000018.1:5192-12740 GCA_003520925.1 Bacteroidales bacterium
GGATTTGGCAGTTCTTCTTCCTTTGTCATTGCCCAGAAACCATCTTTTAGGTAATCATGTTCGACGGTACTATGAGATTGAATACGGCCATAACCGCAATGATGATTTGTAAGAAGCAATCCCTGGGAGGATACAATTTCAGCAGTACATCCACCGATTGAAACAACCGCATCTTTAATGCAGGCTTTGTTCAGGCTAAAAATATCTTCAGCAGAAAGCTTAAGTCCAAGCTCTGTCATTTTTCCGATATTGAGCCTTTCGATCAGCGGGAGTACCCACATACCTTCATCGGGCGGAGTTGCTTTAAGTCCGAGACATGCTATGAAAATTATAAAAAGCGAAATGAGTTTTTTCATGGTGTATTTTTTTTGGATTTTATCAAAAATAATCGACAAAGATAACTTTTTATTTAAAAATTGATCGTCAGCTGGGTGTTGAAGAGGCTGAATGATTTTCTGTGATACGGAGAGATGCCGTATTTATTCAACGCCTCACGATGAAATGATGTCGGGTAACCCTTATTCCTGTTCCAGCCGTAGACCGGGTATTCATTATGGATCTTTTCCATGTACTCGTCACGGAAGGTTTTTGCAAGAACCGATGCAGCCGCGATTGAGAAGTACAATCCGTCACCCTTTACAATGGTTTCATATTTAATCTCTTTGTAAGGAATAAACCTGTTCCCGTCGATGAGCAGGAACTGAGGCTTTTTTTTAAGACCTTCAACAGCAAGATGCATCGCCTTTATTGAAGCCCTCAGGATGTTTATCTCATCAATCTCAATATTATCGACAAAAGCAACGTTCCAGGCAATCGCGGAATCCACAATCTCATCCTTAAGCTCCAGCCGCTGGTTTGCCGAAAGCTTTTTCGAATCGTTCAGGACCGGATGTTTATAGTTTTTAGGAAGAATCACAGCTGCGGCCACAACCGGACCGGCCAGGCAGCCACGTCCTGCTTCATCACAACCAGCCTCAGTAAGATTATGATATAAAAATGACTTCAGCATCCGGCACTTATTGAAAGAGATTAAAGGTAAGTAAACAAATTAAGATTAAATTTGCACCAAATTTTATTTTTCATGATAACTACCGAGCAGATTAAGAGTTTGTCGGAACGCCGTGATGCGTTGAGGAGGTATCTTTGACATCGAAGGAAAACTTAAAGAGATCACGGAAAAAGAACTGCTAACCCAGAAGTCAGATTTCTGGAACGATCCGAAATCGGCAGAGGAACTTCTTAAAGAAATATCACAGGTCAAGAGCTGGACTGCGGAATTCAGCAAGGTCGATCAGAGCTTTGAGGACCTTCAGGTCATCTTCGACTTTTACAAGGAGGGTGAAGCATCAGAGGAAGATGTTGATAAGCAATATGATACATGTTTATCCATGGTCGAGGACCTTGAAGTGAGGAATATGCTCCAGAAAGAAGAAGACCAGCTCGGGGCAATTCTCAAAATCAATTCAGGAGCCGGAGGCACTGAAAGCAACGACTGGGCTTCGATGTTGATGAGGATGTATCTCAGATGGGCAGAGAGAAATAATTATAAGGTAAAAGAGCTTGATTTCCAGCCTGGTGATGAAGTTGGAATAAAATCGGTCACACTCGAGATTGACGGAGAGAGAGCATATGGTTATCTCAAGAGTGAAAACGGTGTCCACAGGCTTGTAAGAATATCACCCTTCAACTCACAGGGTAAGCGTCAGACGACATTTGCTTCAGTATTTATTTCTCCACTTATCGACAATAACATTGAAATAGAAGTAAATCCGGCTGATATCACATGGGAGACTTACCGTTCGAGCGGAGCAGGAGGACAAAATGTAAACAAAGTTGAAACTGCTGTCAGGCTCAGGCATCATCCCACAGGGATCGTAATAGAAAACCAGGAAACCCGTTCGCAGCTCAACAACAAGGAGAATGCAATGAGGATACTCAAATCGCAATTATATGAGCTTGAGCTGAGAAAGCTGAGGGAAGAGCAGGCTAAAATTGAAGGAGAAAAGAAAAAAATAGAATGGGGATCACAGATCCGCTCCTATACGCTCCATCCATATAAGATGGTTAAGGACCACAGAACAGGCTCCGAATCGGGAAATGTTCTTGCAGTGCTCGACGGCGATCTGAATGAGTTCATTAAATCATTTTTGATGGAGTTTGCAGGAAAATAAGAGATGCAGAAAAGACTATTTGAACAGTTTCCTCCGGTGACCACGAAGGAGTGGTTAGAGAGGATCAGCGCCGACCTTAAGGGAGCTGATTTTTATGAAAAGCTTGTCTGGAAAACCGGTGAAGGATTCGATGTTATGCCCTTTTACAGGACAGATGATTTGCAGAACCTAAAGCACATTGATGGTTTTCTCCCCTTACTCTTAAGGGGAGACATCATAACCACCGGTCATGACAGAGGGGTTCATTCATCTTCCAACAACTGGCTTGTAAGACAAAACATAAAGGTCTCCGACTATACGGCTGCAAATAAAAAAGCCCTCAATATTCTCATGAAAGGGGTTGATTCCCTTGGATTTATCCTTGAGGATCCGGGATCGGTAAATGAAAATAACCTGGCACTTCTGATCGATGGAGTAGATCCGGATGGTTCAGAGATTAATTTTTTTACCAACGGAAAGGCCAGGGAGATAATCTCATCTCTGATTAATATTTGCGGGAAAAGGGGAATTGACAGGACATCACTTCGGGGTGCCGTGGAAGCTGATCCTCTCGGAAGGCTTATGATGACCGGAACACTATGTATTCCGGTTGAAGCAGGCTTTGATTACCTGGCTTCCCTCACAAAAGAATGTGCACTTCTGCCTGATTACCGCAACATTATAATCAATGGTTCAAACTTTGCAAATCTCGGTTCCGGAGTTGTAAAAGAACTTGCATTCAGTATCTCAATGGCAGCAGAATATCTTACGCAGCTTACCGACAGGGGAATAAGTGCCGGCGATGCTGCATCGAAGATGCGATTCAGCTTTGGGACAGGCTCTGATTATTTTATGGAGATAGCAAAACTCAGAGCAGCACGGATACTTTGGGAGCTTATAGCAGAAGCCTATAATACTCCGGACAATATAAAATTCAGGATGGAGATACATTCCGTTACAAAAATATGGAATGATTCTGTTGCCGATCCTTATATCAATATGCTGCGAACGCAGACAGAAGCTATGTCGGCCATCCTTGGAGGAACTGATTCCCTTACCGTCAATCCATTTGATATTACAGGTGGTTCGCCTGATGAATTCTCTGAAAGAATTGCAAGGAACCAGCAGCTAATATTAAAGGAGGAAGCATGGTTTGACAAAGTTGCTGATCCTTCGGCCGGCTCATATTATATTGAAACCCTCACGACTCTGATTGCTGAAAACTCCTGGAAATTGTTCACTGACATTGAGAAAATGGGAGGATTTATATCAGCACTTAATTCTGGATTTGTGAGAGAGAAAGTTGCTGGATTGCCAACGATAGTAAAAGAAAATTTATGAGACCTGAATTCAGATACAGCGATTTTGCCGCAAAAAATTTTGGAAGAATTGACATTCACTCATTTGGTGAAGGAAGCGGGCCATGGATGACA
This sequence comes from Bacteroidales bacterium, assembly GCA_003520925.1. GTDB lineage: Bacteria > Bacteroidota > Bacteroidia > Bacteroidales > VadinHA17 > LD21. The sequence goes on from DOTV01000018.1 coordinate 8,776, forward strand.
CCAGAGAACATTCCTGTAAAGAACCTTTATGATAAGGATGATCTGGAGGGTATGGAACATCTAGACTTTGCAGCCGGAGTGCCGCCCTTCCTCCGAGGCCCTTATTCAGGGATGTATACTTTTCAGCCATGGACAATAAGACAATATGCGGGTTTCTCGACTGCTGAGGAGTCGAATGCATTTTACAGGAGGAACCTTGCAGCCGGTCAGAAAGGATTGTCAGTCGCATTTGACCTTCCGACTCATCGAGGGTACGATTCTGATCATGAACGTGTTACCGGAGATGTAGGAAAAGCAGGTGTAGCTGTCGATTCAATTCTTGACATGAAAATCCTTTTTGACAGCATTCCTCTCAATAAAATGTCGGTTTCTATGACTATGAACGGGGCAGTCCTTCCGATACTTGCATTCTATATAGTTGCTGCACTTGAACAGGGAGCAAAACATGAAGAGCTGTCGGGGACTATCCAGAACGATATCCTGAAGGAATTCATGGTAAGGAATACCTATATATATCCGCCGGAATTTTCAATGCGGATTATTGCAGATATTTTCAGGTACACCTCAGCCAGGATGCCAAAGTTCAACTCGATAAGCATATCAGGCTATCATATGCAGGAGGCAGGTGCAACATGCGATATCGAGCTTGCCTATACGCTGGCTGACGGACTTGAGTATTTGAGGACCGGCATTAAGGCCGGCCTTGATATTGATGACTTTGCGCCAAGGTTATCATTCTTCTGGGGTATTGGAATGAATCATTTCATGGAGATTGCTAAAATGAGGGCGGCCAGGATGCTTTGGGCCAAAATAGTCAGCAGTTTCAATCCAAAGAATCCGAAGTCGATGGCGCTCAGAACCCATTGTCAGACTTCCGGATGGAGCCTGACCGAGCAGGATCCGTTCAATAATATCGGGCGGACAACAATTGAAGCAATGGCTGCAGCACTGGGCCATACACAGAGTCTTCATACAAATGCCCTTGATGAAGCTCTGGCACTTCCGACAGATTTTTCGGCTGGTATTGCAAGGAATACTCAGATATATCTTCAGGAGGGAACAAATATCTGTAAATCAATTGATCCATGGGCAGGTTCATACTATGTTGAAAGCCTGACACATGAAATTGCCAATCGGGCATGGGAGCTGATAGAGGAAATAGAGGACCTTGGAGGAATGGCTAAAGCTATCGAGTCGGGTATTCCGAAGATGAGGATTGAAGAGGCTGCTGCAAGGGCTCAGGCAAGAATCGATTCAGGCCTTCAGACCATTGTCGGAACCAATAAGTACAGGCTTGACAAGGAGGAACCACTCGAGATACTGGAGGTGGATAACAGCGCAGTCAGGGACTCCCAGATAAAACGGCTTGCAGAGCTGAGGGCCGGGAGGAATGAAGCAGAATGCCAGTCGGCTCTTGAAGCAATAACAAAATGTGTGGTCTCGGGCGAGGGAAACCTTCTTGAGCTGGCAGTTGAAGCTGCAGGTAAAAGGGCGAGCCTTGGAGAGATATCTTATGCATGTGAAAAAATAACAGGGAGGTACAAAGCAGTGATACGAACAATTTCAGGGGCCTATTCATCGTCATACAAATCCGACAATGAATTTGAAGAAGCAAAGGCGATGGCAGCCAGATTTGCGGAGAAGGAGGGACGCCAGCCGAGGATATTAATAGCCAAGATAGGTCAGGATGGCCATGACAGAGGTGCCAAAGTTGTTTCAACAGGATATGCTGATATCGGATTTGATGTGGATATCGGACCATTATTCCAGACTCCGTCGGAAGCAGCAAAACAAGCAGTTGAAAATGACGTGCATGTGCTTGGTGTTTCAAGCCTTGCTGCCGGTCATAAAACTCTTATTCCTGAAGTTATTGATGAACTCAGGAAGCTGGGAAGAGACGATATACTTGTTATTGCAGGAGGTGTTATCCCTCCACAGGATTATAATTTCCTGTATCAAAAAGGAGTAGCGGCAATTTTCGGTCCCGGCACCCGGGTGACAAAAGCCGCCAAGCAGATACTTGAAATCCTCCTGAATGAATTTGAATAAAAAAGTATTATATTAGGCGAAAACAGGGGGAAGTGGGAGGAAAGGGGAAAGATTAAGAATGATAGGAACAGATAGAAATAAATTGATGTAAATTGAAATAAATAGATATAAATTGATATAGATTGGAGGATGAAGAAATATTTGACAATTGTTATTTTATTCACAATGATTGTGCCAGGTTGCAGAACAGGGAAACCTGTTGCTGAATCAGGAAGTACAGGCGTTTCCACGGTTGAGAAACAGGCCGGGACAAATTATGCTGACCCGGTTACATGGCTTCTTGGTTATATTAACCCTCTCCAGTTTTCAAAACCTCCTCATTCAGAATGGTTTGTGAAGGGATTTGATGAATATAGGCCTCTCCCGGAAGTTATAGCCAAACTAGCCAATATTAATAAAGATGAATTTACAATAACGGTTGTTATGGGTACATGGTGTCCCGACAGCAGGAGAGAGGTGCCACGTTTCATGAAAATAACAGATCTTCTGCAGTTCCCTAAGGAGAGAATGGTTTTTATAGGGGTTGACAACACCAAAATGGCGCCTGTGGGAGGTTACGACGCTCTGGGGATCGAAAGGGTACCCACTTTTATTTTTATGAAGAATAAAGTTGAGACCGGACGCATCATTGAAAATCCTTTGACGTCTTTAGAGCAGGATATGTTAAATATTCTGACAGGGAATGAAAAATAACGAAAACCAATAAATGTCATGGAAGATTTTACAACAAACACCGGACAGAACCAGCCTCCACTTTCGGGCCAAACCCCAAAGCAGCCCGGGGGACAGAGTCTTGGAATAGCAGCTCTTATAACGGCAATCGTAACTTTTGTGATTGCGGTGATCCCATGCGTAGGAATCATAGCAATGATACCGGGAATAATTGCAATAGTGCTTGCTTCAATAGGATTATCCCAGGCTTCGAGGAACGGTTCGCCCCGGGGAGTCCTGGTTGCAGGACTTATTATCGGTGTTGTTGCAACGCTTATTTCATTTTCACAGATATTTGTTGCTGGAAAGATCGGGGATAAGTTTAATAAGGAGTGGGGAGGGAATATAGAGAATGTTATAAACGATGTTCAGAAAAATGTTCTTGATGAACTCGAAGATGCAAATGTGTCCATTAAAATTAACGCCGACGGGGATTCGGTGGAAATAAAAGCCAGCGCCGGCAAGCAGAATCGACATCAGGAGCTTGAAGAGCTTGAGAAAGCCAATACCGGGATCGATGACAGCCTGGATAAGAAAAAATAATTTCTTTTCTGATTTTAAGCAGATTTTCAGAAGAGACCCTTACCTTCAAATAAATATAATTCTTACCGGAGTAATTCTGCTTGTTTTTGCATATTCCGGTTTTTTTTCGCCAGCCAGTGATAAATATCCTATCGTCTGTATACATGAGAAACTGACAGGTGAACCATGTGTCTCATGCGGATTGTCGCACAGTTTCTCCCTTATTGTCAGGGGAAGGATTTCGGAAGCATACCAATGGAACATTTATGGGCTCAGAGTGTTCATCTTTTTTACCGCACAACTATTAATGAGGATTTTGTTCTCGGTTTTCTATGTTAAGTACCCTGACAATGGTAAACAGCTCATTACATATGATATAGCTGTTTCATTAATGTTGTTCATTGTGTCTTTCCTTCCCTACATTGTATGGATCTTTGGATCTTTGTGACATATACTCACCCCCCAGCCCCCTCTCTACTTTGTAAAGAGGGGGTGAGTGCATTAATAAGATCATTTTCCCTCAATCTCATTAAGGATATCATACAATAAATTGCTCTCAAAGCCCTTTGAAAGACCGAACCTGAGCAATTTGCCTTTAAGATCATATTGATTCTTTGCTTTTACATGTTTTCTGTGAGAATCAATTGTATCCCTTACCATCTGTTTGTACTGATCCTCATCAA
>DOTV01000018.1:13014-38048 GCA_003520925.1 Bacteroidales bacterium
TGATGCAAGTGCTGAATAGATTAGATCGGATACAATTTTTTTTGCTTTAAGGTGGGAAGCAATTTTAACTTTTCCCCATTTGTTATGGTGATATTTATCCCTGACAAAAGCCTCGGCATACCTCTTATCATTGATGAAATCCTCTCTGATAAGTATACCGATAACTCTATTTACTTCAGAATCGTTTAAACCCCACGACTCAAGCTTTGCACTGATATCGCCGCTGCAGTATTCCCGTCCTGCACAAAGAGCCATTGCCTTATTTAGGGCAGTTTTGACAAGAGGATTTTCAGGCATCTTTTTTCCCTTTCGCTATACGGTCTTTGCCATTAATATCTTTTATGATTTTTATACAATGGAGATTATATGATTTCATAAGTTCATGAACAGATTCTCCCATAACTTCATTGATCTCAAACCAGACGGATCCTGAGGGGTTCAGAATGGAACCAGTAAGGTCTAGGATTGCCCTGTAGAATTTCAATGGATCGTCGTCGGGTACAAACAAAGCCCTGTGTGGCTCAAAATCAAGTACATTTCTGTGCATGAACTTCATTTCAGAGTACCTTACATACGGCGGATTGCTGACAATAATATCGGCATTGGGTATTTGAGATGGCTTTAATTTAAACAGGTCGGCCTCCAAAAATGAGACTGCGGATTTATTCAGTTCTGCATTCCTGATGGCCGTTTTTACTGAACGGCGGGATTTGTCTATACCTGTTATTCCTGCAGATGGAAGATTTATACCAAGGGCAACAGCAATACAGCCCGATCCTGTCCCGATATCAAGAACCGATCCTGTAAATCCTTTGTTCTCTTGTATTATATGATCCACAAGCTCTTCTGTTTCAGGACGGGGAATGAGAACTCCCCGGCTGACTTTTATTAAGCAATCGTAAAAGATTGTCTCTCCGATAACGTACTGAACCGGTTCTCCGGTTTTTAATTTCCTGCAATAGCGTATTACTTTCTCAATCTTTTTTGTGTCGGTTAAAATTTCATCCTCTTTCATAAGAGAAGAAATTCTGTTCATTTCAAAGAGTTTCGAAATGATTATATTTGATATACCTGCACATTCCTTTTCAGGATATAAACCTGAAAGTTCCCCTGAAATATAATTCCTGATATCTTTAATTGTTTGTAAATTACAAGCCATAAGTCAAAATTAGCACTTTCGGGGATATGTCGGGGAACGATGATCTTAAATTCATGGAAAGATGCCTTGAGCTCGCATCGAAGGCTGCAGGTATGACTTATCCAAATCCGCTGGTTGGTTCTGTTATAGTTCACAAAGGTGAAATAATCGGGGAAGGTTATCATTTGAAAGCAGGAGGGCACCATGCTGAGGTGATGGCGATAAATTCTGTAAGGAACAGGGAATTGCTCGCATCATCGGCAATTTATGTTAATCTTGAGCCTTGCTCCCATACCGGAAAAACGCCTCCCTGCACTGACCTTATTATCTCGCACAAAATTCCGGTTGTTGTGGTCGGGACTATGGATACAAGCGAGAAGGTATCGGGAAAGGGATTATCAAAGCTTAAAGAAGCAGGTTGCAAGGTAATAACTGGCGTTGACGAGGAGCGGTGCCGGAAAATCAACAATCGTTTTTTTTCTTTTCATGAAAAGAAAAGACCTTATATAATTCTTAAATGGGCACAAAGTTCTGACGGATTCATAGATATAAACAGAGGAAATAATTCTTCGGCCAGGCCTGGATGGATAACCGGGATGTCTGAAAAAGTTCTTGTCCATAAATGGAGAGCTGAGGAACAGGCGATTCTTGTCGGAGGTGGAACTGTCAGATCCGATGATCCATTTCTTAATGTCAGGGACTGGACAGGTAACAATCCGGTCAGGCTTATCCTTTCTGGTTCCGGAATGCTTCCGGAGGGGATGGCTATGAACAAGCTGATCGGATCAACGGTTATTTTTTCGTTTTATCCGGAGAAAATAATATCGACGGGATCAGTGCTGGTTAAGCTTAATAAAAATGAGCCTTCGGCGGTTCAGATCCTCGATTACCTTTACAGGTGGGGTATTCAGTCATTATTTATTGAAGGAGGAGCAGGTGTACTGAATCATTTTATAAGACTGGGTTTTTGGGATGAGGTAAGGATCTTTTCTGGTGATCAGATTTATAAAGATGGGGTTAAGGCGCCTGAAATAGACGGGAAGCTATTTCTGAAAACAAAATTCAGTAAAAGCAAACTAGAAATATTGATCAACCCCCTGAATCACCCGGATGGGGGACCTGAAACTGCTAAGATTTTCTAGATCTTTGCAATTTTTCTCGGATCATCGATCCATCCCTTGTCATTTGAGATAGCTTCAATGACTTCTTCGGGAGTATTTGCAACCGACCACATGTTTTTATGTTCATGCCTCATGAAATTACCCTCAACCATATGATCAAGGAAATCGATTAACGACCTGTAGAAATTTAGTGTGTTTAATATTACCACTGGTCCGGTGAAGAGTCCAAGCTGTTTCAGGGTAATGGCTTCAGTAAGTTCCTCGAGGGTTCCGATCCCTCCCGGAAGTGCAACAACAGCATCAGCTCTGGCGAACATGTTCTTCTTCCTGTCACCCATATCGGTAGTCACTATCATATCATTTACCCCTGGATGACCCCATCCTTCATCATTCATGAATGATGGTATCACACCGGTTATGGATCCTCCATTTTCAATTACTGCATCAGCCAGGGCAGCCATAAGACCAATGCCACCGCCACCATAAATGACTTTCATTCCCGATTGTGCAAAAAGGGAACCCAGACCGGCTGCTGCCTTGACATATTCATTATCAATGAGGCTGCTGGAGGAAGCAAAAACACAAACTGTCATCAGAGGATTTCTATTGCAGCAGGTTGTTTATTTTATTGACGAAATTGCTCTTGGGTACAGCTCCGACCTGCTTGTCGGCAACTTTCCCGTTCTTGAAGAAAAGAACTGTAGGGATGTTCCTTATCCCGAATTTTGAAGCAACACCCGGACTGTTATCAACGTCGCATTTTGTAACAGTAACCCTGCCGGTAAAATCTTTGGAGATCTCATCCATGATAGGTGCAATCATCCTGCACGGTCCGCACCACTCTGCCCAGAAATCGACCAGTACGGGTATTTCGGAATTGAGAACGATCTCATCGAAGTTAATGTCATTTACCTCTAATGCCATAGTCTTTAATGTTTTTTGGATGATCCAAATATAGCTAATTAACTTTATATTCAAGTCCGGGATAATCATCGAGAAAAGAGATAAGTTCATTGTTAAGCCTGACCCTGAGGGTGCGGGAAAACATTGAAAGTGAGATTTTATCTTCTGCATCAAAGAAAATGAACTTAAGTTCAGTATTGCCCGTATTTTCTTTCACAAATTCCATGAGTTCGCTGATAAGTTCACTGCTTATGTTTTCAGGATTTATTTTAAGTGTCACTGATTTAATAAGTTCATCTTTTACACTTGACAGAAGGTTGATTGTTTTTATGTGGAATTCAAGTTCATCATCCTTATATCTCCTTTTCTGGACCCTCCCTTTTACAAGAAGGTAATATCCCGCATTAAAAAACTTGCTGAACTCAATATACTCCTTATCGAACATCATAAATCTGAAAGAATCGGAATAGTCCTGCAAAGTAAAAGAGCCGTAAGGTTTACCATTTTTACCCATGCCGTTTTTTGTATCGGTTACCATACCGGCAACAGTGACATCTTTGTCAATAAATTCACCAAGGTTCTGAAGATCGGCCAGCGTGGCGGTGGTAAAAGTGTTTATCTCAAGCTTAAAATCATCCAGTGGATGTGATGAGAGGTAGATACCGATCACCTCCTTTTCCCTGTTTAACTTTTCAAGCTTTGGCCAGTCGGGGCATTGCGTGGGTTCGGGTTTGATTATATCAAAACCGCCATGTCCACCGAAAAGTGATTGCTGACTCGAGTTTTTCAGAGCCTTTGCATTATTTCCGTATCTGATAAGATTTTCAATAAAACTTATTCCTTTTGAATCAATTGCAAAAAACTGGGCACGGGAAATATTGCTGAAGCAGTCAAATGCTCCTGCTACGGCCATTGCTTCGAGATTTTTCTTGTTGAGGGAATTAAGATTAACCCTTTCAACCAGATCGAAAATACTTTTATAAATACCATTTTCTTCCCGCTCATTAATCATCTGAAGAACAGCACTTTCGCCTACCCCCTTAATTCCGCCGAGCCCGAACCGTAAATTCCCGTCCTTGTTGACGGTAAATTTTACATAGCTTTCATTTACATCAGGTCCGAGAACATCCATCCCCATCCTCCGGGTTTCATCCATGAATATTGTTATTTTCTTAATATCGTTAATGTTCCGGCTAAGGACCGCCGCCATATACTCGGCAGGATAATGTGCTTTCAAATAACCGGTCTGAAAGGCAACCATTGCGTAACATGTTGAATGCGATTTGTTGAAAGCGTACTGTGCGAAAGCTTCCCAGTCGGACCAGATTTTATTTACAATATTTTCATCGTACCCCTTTTTGCTGCATCCCTCCCTGAATTTCAGGTTCATTTCATCCATGATGGATTTTTTCTTTTTCCCCATCGCTTTGCGCAGGTTATCGGCTTCGCCTTTTGTAAATCCGGCAAGCTCCTGCGACAGAAGCATCACCTGTTCCTGGTAAACTGTAATGCCATACGAGTCGTTGAGGTACTTTTCCATCACCGGCAGGGGATAGTCTATTGGCTCGAGCCCATGTTTCCTCCTGATGAATTTCGGGATATATTCCATCGGACCCGGCCTGTAAAGAGCATTCATGGCAATAAGATCCTCAAATCTGTTAGGTTTAAGTTCGCGCAGATACCTTTTCATCCCCGTCGACTCAAACTGGAAGATGCCGGTTGTCTCCCCATTACTGAAAAGCTCAAAAGTCTTTTTGTCATCGAGTGGCAGGTTGTCTATATCAATAGTGATTCCTTTTGATCTTTTAATATTCTCCACACAATCCTTTATGACAGAGAGGGTTTTAAGCCCAAGGAAATCCATCTTTAGCAAACCGACCTGTCCGACCTGGCTGCCGTCGTACTGGGTGGCATAAAGGTCGGTGTCCTTTGCGGTGCATAATGGAATATAGTTGTCGAGAGAATCCTTCCCTATTATTATCCCGCATGCATGAATACCTGTCTGTCTTACTGAACCTTCAAGCACCTCAGCAAACTTGAGAGTCTGAGCAACAAGCTTGTTTGATGAATTTCTTTCCTTTGCGAGCTCAGGGACCTCGGCGTATGCCGTGGCAAGTGTAACACCCGGTCTGTCGGGCACCATTTTTGCCAGTCTGTCGGCATCCGAAAGAGGCAGCTTCTGGACTCTCGCAACGTCTCTTATTGCCATCTTAGCGGCCATGGTCCCGAAAGTTATAATATGAGCAACCTTATCGTGGCCGTATTTATTAACAACATACTTTAATACATCTTCTCTTCCATCTTCATCAAAATCGATATCAATATCGGGCATTGAGATTCGGTCGAGATTGAGGAACCTTTCAAACAGCAATCCATATTTTATCGGATCGATATCGGTGATCCTCAGGCAGAAAGCAACAGCCGAGCCTGCTGCCGAGCCTCTTCCCGGGCCGACCGATACTCCCATTTCCCTGGCAGCTCTCAGAAAATCCTGAACTATAAGAAAATACCCTGGGAATCCCATTTTAGCAATCGTGTCGAGTTCAAAGTCAATGCGTGCTTTCTGCTCTTCCGTAAGATTTCCCCATCTTTCCTTTGCACCCTGGTATGTGAGATATTTCAGATAATCATCCTCATTTGCATAACCCTGGGGAAGAACAAAGTCGGGCATAATGGGATCGTGATCGAGCTTATATTTTTCAATTTTGTCAATCAGTTCCCCGACATTATCTACGGCTTCCGGAATATCGCTGAAGATTTGTCTCATTTCCTCCTCTGTCTTCAGATACTCCTGCCTTGAGTACCTTAACCTGTCGGGATCATCGATGTCCTTTGCCGTGTTAAGGCAGATAAGCCTGTCGTGAGCTTCAGCATCTTCGGCATTTATAAAATGCACGTCATTTGTGGCAATGATTCTGACATTGTATTTAGCAGAGAATTGCCTGAAAACCTCGATGACTTTCTGCTGCAGCGGGAATGCACTCCTGTCAGCTTCAGGATCATATGTTTCATGCCTCTGAATTTCAAGGTAAAAGTCCTCGCCGAACATTTTAATATATGATTTCAGCACCTCCTCAGCCGCACTGATTGACCCTTTAAGAATTTCATCCTGTATCTCTCCTGCAAGGCAGGCAGATGATGCTATTAACCCTTCCTTATACTGCTCCAGCAGATCCTTGTCAATCCGTGGTTTATAGTAGAAGCCTTTTATCCAGGCAGTTGATACGAGCTTTATCAGATTTTTATATCCTTTAAGATTCTTTGCGAGAAGTATCAGATGGTCGCCTGAACGATCCTCTTTCCCTGAAACTTCCGCAAGAGATCTTTTTGCAACATAAATCTCGCAGCCTATTACCGGTTTAATTCCTTTTTTAATGGCACTTGCATGAAACTCCTTGACTCCAAACATGTTCCCGTGATCGGTAATAGCAATAGCTTCCATACCAAGCGATTTAACCTTATCCATAAGGTTTGAAATGTTTGATGCTCCGTCGAGGATAGAGTACTGAGTATGAACATGCAGGTGAGAAAAAGTGGCCATATGGATTGAAAAATTACAAAAGGTTGGAACACAAAAATAGGCAAAAAAGGGTAACCGCCCACTAACAAAATGGGATGAGATATTAACTTTAAATTATTAAAATATTTCCCGAAAAAGTTACAGAATGATATAATAATTAGATTATAATTATATTTTTGCAACCTGATGCGATGCATCATTAAGGACAGTAAAAGGATTTTATTATCCTGGAAATTATTAACTACCTAAACCAAAAGTGATGAAGAAAATTCTGTTGTTATTTTTTGTAGTCTGCGGTTTATTGCTGCCAGCAAATGGACAGCAAAAGGCCGTTACAGGTACGGTTACCGGAGCGGAAGACAATCAGCCCATTATCGGTGTAACTGTACTTGTTAAAGGAACCACTATCGGTGTTGTTACTGATGTGAATGGAAAATATCAGATAAATGCTCCGGCAGGTTCAACTCTCGAATTCCGGTATGTCGGAATGAAAACCAAAGAGGTTGTGGTGGGCACAGCCAGTGTTTATGATGTTGCTCTTGAGACCGAATCGACAATCCTTGACGAAATCGTTGTTGTCGGTTACGGTACACAGATCAAGTCGAAAGTCTCAAGCAGTATTACAAAAGTCGATGGTTCAAACTTACAGAATATGCCTGTAGCTTCTGTCGAACTCGCCCTTCAGGGTAAAAGTGCAGGGGTTTTTGTTGAATCATTGAATGGTAAAGCCACAGGCTCAACAAGGATGAGGATCAGGGGATCTTCTTCTGTTACTGCAAGCAATGAACCGTTGTATGTTGTGGATGGTGTGCCTCTCTCGACAGAAACTCTTAACCAGTCGGGCGCAGCAATAAATCCTCTTTCAACTTTTAACTTCAATGATGTTGAGTCGGTTGAAATTCTTAAGGATGCTGCATCTGCCGCAATATTCGGATCAAGGGGTGCCAATGGCGTAATTCTTATTACAACCAAAAAAGGGGTCAGCGGTGATACAAAGCTGAATTTCAACTTTCAGAAAGGCATCAGCCAGGCTTCGCACCGCAGGGAATTTCTGAATGCCGAGCAGTTTGTTTCATATTTTGAAGAGGCCGCATATAACAGTGATCTTTATGAAGGGTATGATCCTATAAATAACCCAAGCGAATATTCAGGTTCATGGCTGCAATTCGTCAGGAGCCGGTTCAACCGTTATGATGGCTGGGCTACATATACCGATCCGGAGCTGGCTGTGAATACCGACTGGCAGGATCAGGCGTTCCAGACAGGGAATCTTACAACTGCCGATCTCTCGGCCCAGGGAGGAAATGACAAGCTTAAGTTTTTTGCCAGCGGTTCATACTCCAACCAGGAAGGTATCCTTGTGTCGAACGGTATACAGAAAGTTTCCGGAAGACTTAATCTTGATAATAAGGTGAACAATTTTATTGATATGGGACTGGCATTAAGCATCACAAAGACAATTATCGACCAGGTTTCAGCCGATAATGCCTTTTCCACACCGATGCAGCTTGTTGCATTATCTCCCATCACACCTGTGAGGGATCTCGACGGTAAATTATATAATACACCAACTACAACATATTATAATGGTCTGATTGATGTTGAGGAGGCCAACAGGGATATTTCTAATTTCAGAACTCTTGTTAACAGTTATCTCAGCTTTAAGCTTATGAAAGGACTGAACTGGAGGAATGAATTCGGCTTCGATCTTTACAGCACGAAAGAAAATGCAAGATACGGCGAAAGGACCGACTCAGGCCAGGGGATAGGAGGATATGCGTTTGCGAACTACGGCGAGAACCAGAACGTATCTGCAAAATCATACCTCAACTATCTGAATCAGTTTGGAAGTATCGGAATCAGTGCAGTTCTGGGATCAGAGTATCAGTATACTGTAATCGATAATGCATGGGCTGAAGGGCAGGAATTCCCGCTCGACGATCTTAAAACACTTGCAAGTGCCGGACTTATAAGCGGTGCATCTTCATCCAAGACTGAGTACAGTTTCCTTTCATACTTCTCGAGGGTGAACTTCGATTATATGGCTAAATACCTTGTTACCCTTGCCGGACGTGTTGATGGTTCATCGAGATTCGGTGCTAATTCAAGGTACGGATTTTTCCCTGCACTTTCACTCGGTTGGGTTATAAGCAAAGAGAGCTTTCTGACAGACAATCCAACCCTGAGCTTTTTAAAACTAAGGGCCAGCTATGGTCTTACCGGCAATGCAGGCATCGGTAACTTCAGGCATCTGGGTCTCTTCGGAGTTGACAGCTATAATGGAACGTCAGGTCTTATACCGTCGCAGATTGCAAATGCAAATCTTGGATGGGAAACAACCCGGCAGATTGATTTAGGCCTCGATTTTGGATTCTTTAAAAACAGGATCTCAGGTGAGATTGATTTATATTCCAAGAACACGAGCGATCTTCTGCTCGATGTTCCTGTTCCGGCAACTTCAGGTTATACGGTCCAGACTCAGAATGTGGGATCGGTAACAAACAAGGGTGTTGAATTCGTGCTTAATACCACGAATGTATCAGGAGAATTTACGTGGGAAACAAGTCTGAACTTCTCCTATAACAGGAATAAGGTTACAAATTTAGGAGGGCAGGAAGTTATCGACGAAGGAAGTTCGCGCTTCATGAATGTAGTAAAGGTAGGTCAGCCCCTCGGAGTATTTTACGGTGCGGAATATGCTGGTGTCGATCCTGACAATGGTGATGCAATCTGGTATGTAAATGCGAAGGACGAAGAAGGGAATGTAATTGACCACACTGCAACAACAGCTGATTTTGCTGAAGCAAACTTTGTTGTGCTCGGAAATCCTAATCCTCCCTTCCTGGGAGCTATTACAAACACCTTTGCCTATAAGGGAATTGGTCTTACATTTACTTTCCAGGGCGTTTCAGGCAATAAGATTCAAATGGCCGGTGACCCATATATGGCTGCCAATGCCACATGGTTTGACAACCAGACAACAGATCAGCTTGCCAGCTGGAAGAAACCGGGTGATATTACCATGATACCGCAGGCACGTCTGGGTTACAGCAATGGAGACCAGGGAAGAAGCAGCAGGTATATTTCCGATGGAGACTATGTTAAACTAAGATCAGCGATGCTGAGCTATGACCTTCCGGCTTCGTTCGTCAGAAAGCTGAAACTTTCCGGATTGAGGATCTATTTACAGGGACAGAACCTCCTGACATTTACAAAGTTTATAGGATGGGACCCTGAAGTATCGTCAGATTTTGCAGTGACAAACATCACGTCCGGACTTGATTTTTATTCAGCTCCGCAGCCAAGGACAATACTTGTCGGACTCAGTATCAATTTATAAATGTATAATATCAAATTACGATGAAAAAGATATTTTCAATTTCGATAATAGTCGCACTGGCACTGTTTTTTACCGCCTGCGATAAACTGCTGGACCTTGAGCCTTACCAGAGTATCAGTGAGGAACTTTCTCTTGAGTCGGATGCAAACGTGAAAAGCGTTCTTAAAGGTGCTTACGCCCAGTTTGATGATCTAAGCATTTATGGAGGTTGCTTACTTCGTAACGCTGAGCTGCTTGGTGGTGCAAATGAATGTCTCTGGGTTGGTACCTATGGCGGACCTCGCCAGATCTTCAATAAGCAGATGAACTCATCAAATGAGGATGCCACAGCTCAATGGATCGACAGTTATGAGGTAGTAAACATTGCCAATAATGTTCTCAGTGCCCTGGCCGTCGTTGACGAAGCTGACAGGGACCGGGTAGAAGGTGAAGCACTGTTTTTGCGCAGTCTTATGTTTTTCGATCTAGTAAGATTTTATGCCCAGCAATACCAGACCGGAAGTGCTTCGACGCAGCTCGGTATTCCTCTTGTACTTACACCAACACGTGGGATAAATGACGAGAGTTATGTATCTCGAAATACTGTTGAGGAGGTTTACAATCAGGTAATTGGTGATCTTATTACAGCAGCCTCTAAATTACCGGAGGACAATGATGTCTATGCATCGAGCGGGGCAGCAACAGCACTGCTTGCCAGGGTTTATCTTCAGAAGGGAGATTATGCCAAAGGCAGGGATGCTGCAAACACAGTTATCGGATCAGGAGCATACGAGCTTATGCCTGATTATGCTGATGTCTTCAATAATGATGATAATAGTGCTGAGGATATTTTTGCAACCCAGATCACAACCCAGGACAGGCTGAGTTCAATGACAGAATTCTTTTCAACAACTGAATTCGGAGGAAGAGACGGAGATATTGAAATCCTTGATGGTCACCTTAACCTTTACTCTCCGGGTGATGCAAGGCGCGATCTTTTCTGGCTTGGCAACGGTGGGATGCGTTCCGGTAAATGGAACAATCTTTACGGAGTTGTTAACCTGATCCGTCTTGCAGAAATGTACCTTATAAGGGCAGAATGCAATCAGAGGCTGGGAACAGCAATCGGCGCTACACCCTTGAGTGACTTTAATGCAGTCCATACACGGGCTAAGCTTGCTCCGGCTACCACTGTGACACTGGCTCAGATCCTTCTTGAAAGGAGACTTGAGCTGTCATTCGAAGGACACAGGATACATGATCAGCGCAGGTTGCATGAAAATGTAGGAACATTGCTTTATACCGACCCACGGCTTGTATTTCCGATTCCCTTCAGAGAAACCGAGGCTAATCCGAATTTAAAAGCACAGCAGAATCCGGGTTATTAAAATTAATCAGGGGATTCTGTAATAAATATAGAGTAGAGACAGGTCTCAGACCTGTCTCTACATTTATTATATTATGTATCAATTGTAATTGGAACATAAATATTTTTTTTATCTTTGCACCCACATTTTTGAAAAAGCAGGTTAAATAAAAAGCGTTATAAATTAAATGGCAGTTAGAATCAGATTAGCTAGAAAAGGCCGCAAGAGAAAGGCCTATTACCACATTGTGGTAGCAGATAGCAGGTCGCCACGGGATGGCAGATATATTGAAATGATCGGAATGTATAATCCAATCACTAACCCGGCTGCAATCGAACTCGATTTCGATAAGGCACTGGGTTGGCTGCAGAATGGCGCCATACCTACAGAAACCTGCAGGGCTATCCTCTCTTACAAAGGAGTACTTATCAAAAAGCATCTTCTCGAAGGAGTTAAAAAAGGTGCTTTTGACGATGCTGAGGCTACAAAAAGGTTTGAAGCCTGGATGAAGCAGAATGAAGAAAAAATTGAGGCCAAAAAAGCAGGCCTTGAAAAATCGCAGGATGATGAAGTCGGAAAACGCCTGACCCAGGAGAAGAAGATAAATGAAGCCCGGGCAGCAAGACTTGCAAAGAGGCAGGCTGATCTTGCAGCAAAAGCAGAGGCTGAAGCCAATCCTAAACCTGAAGCAGAAGAGCAGGCTCCGGCAGAGACCGTAGCTGAGGCCACTATGACAGAAGCCCCATCCGCAGAGACTACTTCCACAGAGGAAGCGTCTGGGGAAAAATCCGCAGAATAACAGTGGTATACCAGGGATAAAAACCCGGTGGGTTACAATGCCAACATATTACTGGGGAGGATCATTAAGATCCAGGGCTATGATGGCACCATAGCAGTTAAGCTGGAGAAGGATTATATTGACAATATTTCTGAAATGGAATCGGTTTTTCTTGAAATAGAAGGGAAACCGGTTCCTTTTTTTATTTCCTACTCCCAATATTCAGGGGATGATATTCTAAAACTGCGGTTTGAGGGATACGGGGCATATGAAAAAGTGAGTGATTTCCAGGGCTGCCGGCTGTTCCTTACCACAGGCGAAAGGAAATCCGTCAGGTCTGAAGATGCAGCTCTTACAGGCTTTACAGTATTTTTAAGCAATAAAAGCATTCTTGGCACCATCGGGGAAATAATTAATAATCCCGGGCAGGATCTGCTAAAAATAATCTCTCCTCAGAAAAAAGAGATTCTGATACCATTCCACAATGATTTGATAGTCCGGATTGACAAGAAGAAAAGGACTATCATGGTTCAAATTCCGGAGGGACTTATTGATCTTAACTAAAGATCGGTTTCCCCTGCTGGCGCCGATTTGCAACCGGTGCCTTTAAGAAAACGGCACGGATTACGCTTCGCTAAATCCACGCCAGCTGTGTGTGTTTCCTTTGCAGATTTTGCGACTACTTTGGGTACTTTGCGGTTAAAATTGATTTACTGGGAAACCCGAATAGATAATATTCTTTTGCTCACTTCCGAGAAATTTCAATAGTTCCTGCAACTAAACTAAAAACTATCCGTCTTTAGTTCAAAATGCCCATAAATCAAAAAAAATATTAAAATGAAGAGAGTAATGTATTCAACAGTTTTCCTTACGGTATTGGTATTTACCACGGCCCTGGTATCAGCACAGTCGAAAGAGACCCGGAATGTAAAAGATTTTACAAAAGTCAGCTTCGGCGTTTCGGGTGATCTGTTTATAAGAATTGGTCCTGAATTCAGTCTGACAATCGAAGGTGATAAGAGTGAACTAAACGAGATTCAGACAGTTGTATCGGGTGACAGGCTGGTCATTAAAAAGGAAAACTGGCGTTTCTCATTCAGAAATGATGAAAGGGTGACAGTTAACCTCACTATGCCGGAGTTACAGGGAGTAGGAGTCTCGGGATCGGGAAAGGCAGAGATCATGGATATGGTGGAATCGGACCGGCTCAGCCTTAATGTAAGCGGTAGCGGCAAGCTTTTAACAAATGAGTTAAATGTTGATAATCTTGATTGCGGGATTTCAGGTTCCGGGGATATTATTCTGGGATCGGGAGGGAGTGTGGACAACGGAGATATCTCAATCAGCGGATCAGGAGGTTTTTCAGGAGAGGGAGTTGAAATTGATCATCTTGAGGTGAGTATCTCCGGAAGCGGTAACTGCCGCTGTAAAGCAGGAGACACACTCGATGCACATGTTTCCGGAAGCGGTAACGTAACCTATGCAGGGAATCCGAAAGTAAATGCAAGGGTTTCAGGATCAGGCCATGTAAGATCAAAATAGCAAAATTATTTCCTTATAATTTTGATCACGCCATTATCCTCAACTTTAATGATGGATGATGGCGTATTTTTATTAGTATCTGTCTGCCTGTATTTTACAACGTAGTCTGCTGATTTGATTATCTCATCATCTATTTCGGAGAAATATGATGGTGACGGGGATTCGCTGATATTTGCAGATGTCGAAATAACAGGTTTCCTGAAACGGGTGATCAGTTTATTACAGAAATCATCATTGCATATCCTTATTCCGACCGATCCGTCGTCACTGCAGACCCCGGGTGCAAGATTTTTACCCTCCGGAAATATAATAGTCAGAGGTTTTTCCGATACTTCCAATAACTCTCCGGCAATCTCGGGGAGATGTCGTATGTACCGCTCAAGCATTGTAAATCCGTTCACAAGGATTATGAGGCTTTTACTTTCCCTTCTTTTCTTGATCTTAAATATCTTCTCAACTGCATCCTGGTTCGTTGCATCACATCCGAGTCCCCAGATGGTGTCGGTCGGATATAGAATAATTCCGCCCTTTGTAAGAACATTCAATGCTTGCCTGAGATCTTCTGTGAAATTAGTTTCGCTCATTATAATCTTTTTTACCACGGAGTCACACGGAGTTTGCACTGAATGACACGGAGTAAAAACAGTGAAACTCCCCCGATGGATCGGGGCAGGCTGTTAGACTCAGTGAAACTCTGTGGTTAAATTTCATAAATAACCACCTTTTAAAATATTAACTTCAGGGCTTTCATCCTTTGCTTCATTTCATCAATTACATTTTTTTCTACCTTCTCAGAATCAGCTTCAAATGTTACCGAAAACCGGATATATTTACCTGCATCGTCCCATGGTACAGTAGATATCAGTGATTCCCTGATAAGAAATTCTGAAAACTCTGAAGCTGTGTTAAATACCCTGCCATTCTCAGTTCCTGCAGGAGCTTTTACATAGCAGAAAAATGTTCCTTTCGGCTTTATTGCATCAAAACCGGTATCCTTCAGGGCTTCAATCAGCAGATCAAATCGCCTTGAATACTTCGCAACAGTCTTCTCTGTTATTTCCGGATGTTCTAAAGCTGCAACTGCAGCTTTCTGAATTGCCCTGAACTGCCCGGAATCGGTATTGTCCTTTACAGTTCCGTATGCTTTAACGGCTTTGCTGTTTCCACAAATAAATCCGATTCTCCACCCGGTCATGTTAAAAGCCTTTGACAATGAATGCACTTCCAGTCCGACATCCATTGCCCCCTTAACGGAAAGAAAGCTGAGTGGTTTCTGTCCGTCGTAAGTAAGTGCACCATAGGCAGCATCATTGACAACGATTATATTGTTTTTCAATGCAAAATCGACAACATCTTCAAAGAATTCAGTGGTTGCCGTAGCACCTGTGGGATTATTGGGATAATTCAGGTAAAGCATCCTGGCTTTTTTTAAAACGGTCGATGGGATCGAGCTCAGATCAGGTAAAAATGAGTTTGATTCTGTGAGCGGCAGGCTAAACACTTCACCACCCAGGTATTTTGTATAAGTGGCTGTAACCGGATACCCCGGAACTGTTGTCAGCAGAATATCACCCGGGTTTATAAAACAGATTGGCAGCATTGCCAGGGCCGGCTTCGATCCTATTCCATGGATTATCTGTTCAGAGGGCACTATGCCTGAAAGCCCGTAAGTTTTTTCGAGATATCCGGCTGCAGCCTCCTGGAATTCTGGGATCCCGTTGTCGGCATACCATCTGTTTTCCGGTTTGCCTGCCTCTACTGATAACGTTTTAACCACAAGGTCATCTGCCGGCCAGTCAGGTTCACCAACACCCATATCAATCAAATTCACTCCGGGATGTGCCTTTTTAGCTTCTGCCTTTGCCCGCTTTATAAGCTCAAATTTGTAGATAGCTGTCGATTTACCGAAACTGCTTCCGCCAAGCCTTTCTGCGATCTTATCATCAAAAAAAATATTCATCTCTTTATATTTATGATTCAGTTATCTGATTTTATTATGTGGCAAATGTAACAGATTAACGGATAAAAGGCTGATAAAAAATAACCATGAATGATTTCACTTCTCACTTTTTTTGTCGAAAAAGAAGATTAAATTTGATAGAGATTTTGTCAAATGTTCTTTAAACCGGATTTTCAACAGGGAAATGGATGTTCTTTAAATAATATATGACTATGAGCAAATACATTTACTTGACCTGTACCCCTGAAGCACTAGTGGCTTCAATGCTTCCTCCTGAAGGATTTGGAATGTACCTTTCAACCGGAACAAAAAAAAGGAATAAAAGCCAGACTATTTTCTTCGAAGTAGATCTCAATAAAATAGAACATCTTATTGATAATGAGAGTCTTAACAAAAGATGTGTTGCAAAAGAGGATGGCAGTCCTAAAAGTTCCGTCTACCTCTCCGTTTACAGAGTTCTCGAAACAATTCCTGTTGAAGCGCTTAAGTCACTTTACCTTACCACCGATCATGGAATTGCACTTGAGTTAAAGAGGGCACCGTATGACAAGGATAAAGAGGTAAAGAACGCTCTTCACCTCTACCAGGAACTGAATCCGGTAACACCTCTTGTTGCAAGTGAGCTTCCGCCATCGGTATTTCTTAAAAGGCTTACCGACAATTCAATTCCAATAGTGCTCCCCAAGCTGTTCTTTGTTGAACTGAAACTCGGGGAACTGGCCACCAATCCGCTTTATGGATCAGCTGAGCATCTGCCCTACCAGAATATCGGACACCTGAGGGATTGTCTTGAAATTCTGAGAGGAGAATACGAGAAACACATGAAGACTGTCCAGAGGATTTTCTCAGGCGAGCTTTTGTACAGGACAATTGCATCAGGCTTTTATGTCGGAGCAAAGGATGAGATTGCTTTTTATCCTTATCCAAGCATGGCAGAGCTTGAAAACATCAATTACGAGTTTTTCCGGGCTATTTAATCAGGCTCAATTCTCAGTAAAAAGTATAATAACAATCACCACCATTCCGTGGCAATGGTTTATTGGCTCTGATTCTTTATTTAGAATGGTTCTAATAAACGAATTTCACTTGAAGAATCTCTTTTTTCATTTGCATAAATAAAAAACTGAATTAGTTTTGTACCGGCAAAAAATTTGCTTTTCTAAACCTTTACATTTTTTAATTTAAAAACAGATATCATGATTAGTAGTTTATTTTGGATCGTTCCAATTTCAGCGCTTATAGCATTGCTGTTTGCCTGGATCTTTTACAAAGGCATGATTGTACAGGAGCAGGGTACCGACAGGATGAAAGAGATTGCTGCTTATGTCAGTGAAGGTGCGATGGCCTATCTGAAACGTCAGTACACCGTTGTTACCAAGGTATTCCTAATTCTTGTTGTTTTATTACTGATACTCGCATACATGGGAATTCAAAATCCGTTTGTGCCTATTGCTTTCCTGACTGGCGGGTTTTTCTCAGGGTTATGCGGTTACCTTGGTATGAAAACAGCTACTGCTGCTTCAAACAGGACTGCATGGGCTGCTTCAAAATCTCTTAACAAAGGATTACAGGTCGCTCTGCGGAGTGGTGCTGTTATGGGCCTTGTCGTTGTTGGATTTGGCCTTCTTGATATTGCAATCTGGTTCCTGATCCTCGACAAAGCTGTATTCACCCCTGAACACATGGTTAACGGTCTTCACTTGCTCGGTCTTAACTTTGTAAATGCCGGTACGGATGATCATCAGAAATATATCGAAATAACAGCTACAATGCTTACATTCGGGATGGGTGCTTCAACCCAGGCTCTTTTTGCGCGTGTGGGTGGCGGGATCTTTACAAAAGCTGCTGATGTCGGTGCTGACCTGGTTGGCAAAGTTGAGGCTGGTATTCCTGAAGATGACCCGCGTAATCCTGCAACAATTGCTGATAACGTTGGTGACAATGTTGGTGATGTTGCTGGTATGGGTGCTGACCTTTATGAATCTTATGCTGGTTCTATACTTGCTACTGCCGCTCTTGGTGCAGCACTTCCGGTTATGGCTAAGGGTGATCAGCTCACCGCCATTATTGCCCCTATGATGGTTTCAGCTATCGGGATATTGCT
This sequence comes from Bacteroidales bacterium, assembly GCA_003520925.1. Taxonomy (GTDB): domain Bacteria; phylum Bacteroidota; class Bacteroidia; order Bacteroidales; family VadinHA17; genus LD21. The sequence continues at coordinate 30,767 of DOTV01000018.1, forward strand.
TTCAATAGCAGGCGTTTATATGGTAAGAACAAAAGAATCTGCAACCCCCAAGGCACTTCTTAATGCACTTCTTCTCGGGACAGGTGGCAGTTCTGCACTTATACTTGTAGTACTTGCAGTTATGGCTGCGATAAACTGGATTACGTGGGGTGTGTTCGGTGCTGCAGTATCAGGCCTTGTTGCCGGTGTAATAATCGGCCAGTCTACTGAATACTATACATCTGATGCAAATAAGCCGACTCAGGGTATTGCCAGGCAGTCTCAACAGGGTCCTGCTACCGTAATAATTGAAGGTATGGCTGTTGGAATGTCTTCAACATGGATCCCCGTAATTACAATTGCTGCAGGGATTATCGCTGCTTATGGTTTTGCAGGTGGCTTCCATAACTTTGCAATGGGTGTTTATGGTATAGGTTTTGCTGCGGTTGGGATGCTTTCGACACTCGGTGTAACGCTTGCAACTGATGCTTTCGGTCCTATTGCAGATAATGCAGGGGGAAATGCTGAAATGTCGGAACTTCCTAAGGAAGTAAGGGAAAGAACCGATGCTCTCGACGGACTTGGCAACACAACAGCTGCCACCGGGAAAGGCTTTGCAATAGGTTCGGCCGCCCTTACGGCTCTCGCTCTTATGGCCGCTTATATGGAAGAGATAAAAATGTGGTTGATTAAAACAGCTGATAAGGCTCCTGAAGGATTCAAACAGATCGGAGATACATTATTTTATCACAACAGTGTCCCCACAAATCTTGCAGAGGGACAGGTTGCAGTTAATTTAAGTACTTCAACTATCAGGGATTTCGTTGCAGCTTATGATCTTTCTGTTTTCAATCCGGTTCTTCTCGGAGGGATTTTTATCGGAGCCATGATGGCTTTTCTTTTCAGCTCAATGAGTATGAAAGCTGTCGGCCGTGCAGCAGGCAAAATGGTTGATGAGGTTCGTCGCCAGTTCCGTGAAATCCCCGGGATCATGGAAGGTACAGGAAAACCGGAATATGCAAAATGCGTCGAGATATCCACAAAAGGAGCACAAAGCGAAATGCTGGTTCCGGCACTGATGGCCATAGCTGTTCCTACAGTTGTTGGTGTTGTTCTTGGAGTCCCGGGAGTTATCGGACTTCTCGCAGGAGGTATGAGTGCAGGTTTTGTGCTTGCAAGTATGCTTAACAATTCCGGCGGAGCATGGGATAACGCAAAGAAATATGTTGAAAGAGGCAATTATGGCGGAAAGAAAAGCGAGTGCCATAAAGCTACAGTAGTTGGTGACACTGTAGGGGATCCTTTCAAGGATACTTCAGGTCCGGCTCTTAATATACTTATTAAGCTGATGTCGATGGTGTCAGTGGTTCTTGCAGGATTAACTGTAGCATTCAGTATATTCTAGGATCAGGATATTTTAAGCATAAAAAAAGCTGCCTTCGATAAAGGCAGCTTTTTTATTTGCAATTTTATCTATGCGTTTTTAAAAGCCTTCTTTCCTGCAAATTTTGCGTATTTGCCCAGCTCATTTTCAATGCGCATCAACTGATTGAATTTTTCGATCCTTTCTCCCCTGCAACCGCTGCCTGTTTTAAGGTGTCCTGCATTTACAGCAACAGTAAGGTCGGCAATGAAACTGTCAGGTGTCTCCCCGCTGCGGTGTGAAACGAAAGCATTGTAATTATTCCTGTAAGCCAGCTCAATCGTCTCGAGTGTTTCGGTAACGCTGCCGATCTGGTTAAGCTTAATAAGAACCGAGTTTGCAACTCCTTTGGCTATGCCCTCTGCAAGTATTGACTTATTGGTGCAAAAAAGGTCATCTCCTACTATTTCGATCTTCTTACCCAGAGTGTCTGTCATTTTTTTCCATCCTGTCCAGTCGTTTTCTGCAAGCCCGTCCTCAATAAGTACTATCGGATATTGGTTTACCCAGCTCTCCCACAGTTTAATAAGATCATCGCTTGAGATCAGTTTTCCCGTGCTTTTGAAGAGCTTGTATTTTCCGTCTTCCCACATTTCGCTTGCAGCAGGATCGAGACAAATGCTTACATCGGTTCCGGGTTTATATCCCGCTTTGTCAATAGCTTCAAGTATTACCTCAACAGCTTCGTCATTCGATTTCAGATCAGGAGCAAAGCCGCCTTCATCACCTACACCTGTACTGTATCCCTTCTTCTTTAGAACTGATTTCAGGGTATGAAATACTTCAATACCCATCCTGATTGATTCGGTGAAAGTTTTTGCTGAATGAGGTGCAATCATGAATTCCTGGAAATCAACATTATTGTCGGCATGTTTTCCGCCGTTAATTATATTCAGACAGGGAACAGGAAGCAGGTGTGCATTGGCTCCTCCAAGATATTGATATAGCGGCAGGCCGGCACTTTCAGCTTCAGCCCGTGCATAAGCCATTGAAACAGACAGAATAGCATTTGCCCCCAGTTTTGATTTGTTGGGAGTTCCATCCAACTCTATCATAAAGTAATCAAGTTCGCGCTGATTATTGAATTCTTTTCCGGTTATCTCCTTTGCAATAATTTTGTTCACATTCTCAACTGCTTTCAGAACACCTTTCCCTCCATAACGTTTTTTATCTTCGTCACGTAATTCACATGCTTCACGTTCCCCTGTTGAAGCGCCGCTGGGCACCATTGCTTTTGCTTTTGTTCCGTCTTCGAGGATTATATTTGCCTCTACTGTCGGATTACCTCTTGAATCAAGAATTTCCAATGCTGATACACTAATGATTTCCATAGTTTTTCTGTTAATTAAAAAATTATTTTTTCGATAATTGTTATTAGTTCATTGATATTAATAAAATATTCTTTTCAGTTTCAGTTTTGTCTGCTAATTTACATATTTGTTTAAGAGGTTTATTATTTATTTCAAAATCATCGCCAGATCTGATACCCTTATAACGTAAGTTCAGACCCCTGGTCATCGGACCAGGATATAAAAGATTTATCTGGCATAACGACTGAAAAGTATATCCATACGGGTTCCTTCATTCACTTTGCTTTTAATTTCCACAACAGCCTTGTGAAGTTCAAATATCTTTTTAACCAAAGCTAGCCCTATGCCAAAACCACCAATGAATTTTGCATTTGTGGCCCTGGAAAAAGGTCTGTAAATAGTCTCAAGTTCTTCGGAAGGTATTCCTATGCCATTATCCTTAATAATGACGGTTATATAATTGTCAGTAATTACAAACTCCACAATTACATCGTCGTTCGAAAACTTGCATGCATTGTCAAGGATATTCTTGAAGGCAATTCCAAGTAATCCTTCATTACCATTTATCACCAGGTCATTCTCACTTTCGGGATATATTATTTTTGGTACAATTTTACGTCCCTCATACTTCATTTTTACCTGGTAAATAGTATTAAAAACAATCTCATCAATTCGTACTTCCGAAAAGACAATAGTCTTGTCCCTGTTTATTTGTGCTAATTCGAGTAAATTAATAAGGAGTGAATTTAACTTTTTAAGATCGGTATTAATTCCTGATATTAGTCTTAAATAGTCTTCCTTACTCTTCTCATGACTGAGGATATAATCGCTTTCACCGATCATCACCGTGAGTGGTGTCCGCAATTCATGTGACGCGTTTGAAACGAAGTCCTCCTGGTTCCTGAAAGCAATCTCGAGATCCGACAACATCTCGTTGAATGTTATTGCCAGTTGTGCTATCTCATCTTTTTTATCTCCTTCATCAAGGCGGTGGCTTAGCTTCAGGGAATTTATTTCCTTGACATTTTTTATAATCTGTGAGATCGGCTGGATAGCCTTCCTGGCAAAAAAATAGGAAAACAGCACCGAGAGCCAGATACTGAAAAGAATGCTCCAGAAGAGGATTTTACGGAGTCCAGACAGGTTTTCGATACGCGATTTATCGAAGGCCATGGCGTACACATAATAGGTGTGGCTATCATAAAAATGTTTATAGCAGACTCCTTCTTTTTCTGAAATTGAAAAATAGTTTAAGTCACCATGCGCATTTGTTACCAGAGTTGTGTTATCTGACAGATATTCAATGTTGTTACCATAAATAAGGTTAAAAGCTGAATCGGTCAGCACCAGTTCTTCTCTTTCCCAGGAAATTGTAGATTGCTGGATTTTTTTTAATAATGATGAGTCAACTTCAGCAACGTTTATTAAAAGAGTTGCAGTATTTTTTGCAGTATCCAGGAGATTTTGCCTGAATTTTGCAAGCTGGCTTGTATATGAAAAATAGTAAACAAGCAATGAGAAAAACAATAATATTCCGGCTACAATAAGGGTGAATTGAATCGCTAATCTGATTTTTATATTCATCGCCTAAATTTCTTTTTCACTACAATAGAAGCCAAATCCAAACTTTGTATGGATCAGTTTTGGTTTAAAATCCTTATCAATTTTTTTCCTAAGGTAATTTACATAGACATCAATAATATTTGTATTTGGGTCAAAATCAATTCCCCACACCTTTTCAATAATTAACTCCCTGGTGAGCAATTTGTCTTTGTTCTTCAGAAAGGTCTCCAGCAATAAGGATTCTTTGGCAGTGAGCTCTATCTTTTTATTTGAACGTGTAACGGTCTTAGTATTTAAATCCATTTCAAGATCGGCAATTCCAATCTTATCGGTTGTTTCTAGATTTGCGTCTGAACGTCTTAGGAAAACATTTATACGCGCGAGCAATTCCCTGAAATCAAATGGTTTAACAATATAATCATCTGCCCCTGCATCAAAACCGGTTAACTTATTATCGGGCATACCGAAAGCTGTGAGCATAATTATCGGGATGTTGCTGTTGGTCTTTCTGATCTCCTTACATAAATCATAGCCATTTATCAGTGGCAGATTTATATCCAGAATAATTAGGTTATACTTGTTTTTCTCAACTAACTGTTTCCCGGTATACCCGTCATATGCAATTTTTGCATTGAATCCCGATTCCTCAAGTTGCATTTTTAATATGTCAGCTAGTCTTTGTTCATCCTCGACAATCAGAATATTAATGTTCTCCATTTTTGTTGTTACTTTTATGCAAATTTACTTTAATAAAGACAAATAACTTGTATTTAATAAGTTTCTAATCAATATCTAATCAATTCTTAATCAACAATAAAGGATTTCATTCATATTTTCGCAAATTTGTATTAGGTAACCGTAATTTTTAATGGAAATATTTCAAAAACCGAAATACACGGTACCATTATGAGTAATTTATTTCTTTACATTCTGGGCTTTGCCACATGTGCTGGTATAATAATTTACAGCGGAACCAAACTTTCATTCTATGGCCATAAAATTGCCGACCTTACCGGAATGGGTAAGGCATGGGTAGGCCTGATCTTAATGGCATCAGTTACTTCTTTGCCGGAATTGATAACCGGAATCAGTTCAGTGGTCATCATAAAAGAGCCTGATTTTGCTGCAGGTGATATTTTTGGAAGTTGTATTTTTAACCTGCTCATCCTTACAATATTGGATGCCAGGCTAAAACAATCTCTTTTTTCTGTTGTCAAATCGGACCATATCGTTGGAGCCATATTTGGAATTATTTTATTGACTGTAGCCGGGATAGCTCTTTCTCAGTCTCATGTTATCCCGTCAGTATTATGGATAAGCAGTTCTTCATTTGCCTTATTTGGAGTTTATTTAATAGCTGTCCGATCTATTTATAAATATGAATTTGCTGCTTTCGATGAATCTCAACCTCACACAAAATTGCAATCTCCTTCACGTTCTGCAGAGCTTAAGAAAACAATTACAGGATATGCTATATATGCATTTATCGTAATAGCTGCGGCAGTATTCCTTCCTTATTTTGGTGAACATATTGCATCGTCTACCGGTTTAAGTAATTCTTTTTTCGGCACTCTGTTCTTAGCCGCTTCAACTTCATTACCAGAGCTGGTAGTTTCATTATCTGCGTTAAAGATGGGTTCAGCAGATATGGCTGTTGGAAATTTGTTGGGCAGTAATGTTTTTAATGTGTTCATACTGGGGTTTGATGATATTTTTTACACTGAAGGTTCAATATTCAAAGACATATCGCCTTCGCATTCCATATCAATTTACGTCACTATTATAATGACAGCAGTAGTTGTATTGGGCCTCCTATTTAAAATAAAGAAAAAACAGGCATGGAATCTCAGCATTAATTCTTTTATAATTATTGTTCTATACCTGGCGCTTATGGTATTTTTATTCATAAAAAAATAAGCCGGCAATTTGAACTGGCATTTATTTAATTACTGCAAGCTTATTTAGATCAGCTGATATTTAAGGAGTTTCTAATTAACTTCTAATCAATTTTTAATCAATAAAAAGCAGATTCCTGCAGAGATTTATTACCGAATTACCAATGGCTGAAAATATGAATCAAAGAACCGCAACTTATGTACTGGGAGCAGCTATTGCTATTTTACTGATTGGATTAATTTTAGCAATCGGGTCAAATGTAAAAAACAAGAAAAATCTCGCTTCTGAGAAACTTGCCACTGAAAAATACTTATCTGAAAGGTCTGCAATCGAAAAGGACCTGACAAAACTGAAATCTGATTTCTCTGCATTGCAGGAAAAGAGTGATGCCAATGGCAGATTATTATCAGAATCAGCTTTGAGGCTGGATGAGAACCTGAAAAGAATCAATGCCTTATCGGGTGAGAACAGGTCACTTCGTTCAAATAAAACTGAACTGGCTGATCTGAAAAAGACAAAATCCGAGCTTGAAATGGAATTTTCAAGGCTTAAATCAGAAAATGACAAATTACTGGCAAAGAGCAATGACCTGCAAAATTCCTTAGACCAGCTGGAGGAAGAAAAGAACAGTCTTGCGTCACAATTTGAGAAGGCCAGGTTATACAATGCAGATAATTTCCTTGTCACAGCCACGCGGGGCAAAAAGAATGAGAGGATTGTAGTTTGTGCAACACGGGCAAAAAAGCTGAATATGACATTCGAGGTGCCTCAGAGCCTCACTGAATCTGTAAGTTTTAAAATAACAACTCCTTCAGGTACAACTTTAAACCCTGATGATAAAAGTATTTCGTGGTTTTTCCCGCTGAATTCACGGAATCTTACTGCAAGCTTATCTTCAGTTTCAGGAGAATTTGAACAATCGCGCCAGATAATTTTAAACTATTCTCCGAAAGAAAAACTAGCTAAAGGAGAATATAAAATTCAGATTGTCAGCAATGGGAATAATATTGGCAATTGCAGGCTGATGCTGCGATGAACATTCTTCTTCATCTTTATACTTGGTTTCAAATGCCCGTAATTTGACGGGCATTTGTTTATTCATCTCTCATGA
>DOTV01000184.1 GCA_003520925.1 Bacteroidales bacterium
TTCCTGTACTCCTGGTTTATCAGATCATCAAGAAGAGTTCCGATATTTTCCTCCTCGTTGCGTGCAGGAATGAGGACAGAGACAAGAACATCCGGTACATAATCTGTTTTAGGGAGATTTGTCTCAAAACACAGATTTGCAAGTGCGACAAGCAGCTGAATAACTGTGAAAACTAAAATAATATAAGCTATATACACCATCATGAGTTCCTCTTTCCAATATTTTCAGCAATACAGGCGGCAAGAAAGCCATTAAACTCATTCTGGAGGGTTTCGGTGGTGAAATCTGAGCCCTCGTATTCACGAAGATACATATAGAGTCCGGGCTTCTGATTTGAGAAGTAATCGATGAGGTTGACAAGGAACAGAATCTGTACTTTTCCCTTAACTTTTTTCAGTACATGCTCGATCCCTCTTTCAAAAGTTATCATCTGATTGTGAACCGATTCTATTTTCCCCTGGGGAAACATCAGTACAAGGTTCTTTTTTTCCCCAAGGAGTTCTGAGGTGTAATCTAGGGACTCAATAATGCTTCTTGATCCTTTCTTCACAGAATATCCTCCTGCCCTGTTAAGGAAGATATTTTTCCTCAGTTGTTCCTCAAGCATCATAAAATAGAATATCCGGTGGAAGAACTTTATGTTGAGGTACACAACCCAGAATCCGTCCCACCAGCTTATATGATTGGAGATCAGCAGAACCGGCTTACCCTTTTCATGATACTTTCCTGAAATAAACACCTTATGAAAGTTCCTCTTTATTTTCCAGAGTGAATAGACCTGTAAAAACGGATAAATCACCGGATGGTGAGATGCTTTGAGGATCATGAGGCAATTTTAAAAAAGATGATTAATATAATGAAAAACATAGCCTGGATGAACAAAACAAAAGGAGCAATCCGGTTAACAGGCTTGATCCCTGCAAGCTTAAGCAATGAATGAAAAATAACTGCTATCAGAAACCAGGAAGTATAGTTCCTTAATGGAGGGTTTCCTTCATCAAAGCTCCACATATTCATTACTGGTGCCACCTGTTCCATGATAACATCATAAAGCACCATAACCGATGATGCAAAAAGTATCTTTATTAGGGCCGGAATCGCAGTCTTTTCAACAATTACCGCAGTGCACCATACAAGCAATACCCAGTTGATCCCTATCAGGAGAGGAGTTCCAAAGACCTTTACCCCCAGACCATTTCCATAACTGTAGGTCCCGAATACCCTTCCTGTGTTAACACCAAAAGCTTCAATCAGAAACCCTGCAGCAAAAACAGATATGAAGAATATTATCTCCTTTTTAAGATTCGACGGCTTATGGTAAATGAAAATTACAAGCAGGCTTAACAGGAGAGCCAGAGGAGTTAGCGATTTGAACAAATCCCTTGTTGCTTCTGATGATATTCCTGCAATTCCGACACTGTAAAATATAATCAGAATTACCCTGATCAGTTTGCTTTTTTCAGTATTTATCATTCCGGGATTCATTTCAACTTATATGGGTCCTTCTGAACAATTTTCGGAAACAGTTCATAAGCATCAGATTTATAAGAATCAGACTGAAACCATAGGCAAAATCCTCGACGGGAATTGTCAGTATTCTCAATCCGATTATTTCGGCACTGTTGTACCAGACCACTGCTTCTTCAATAAAGCTTCCGGTAAGGATACCGTTAATCAGGATGAACGGGATCAGTATTAGAAGAAACGACAGGTAGAATCTTCCCAGCAATCCGGTATTCGTTAATAATGCGATAGTCACAACAATTATCATCATAGAAAAATATACAACAGTATATGCTTTTTGATAATTGATTATTACTGACAGAATCAGTATTGCTATTAAAATTAAAGAAATAATTCTGGTTGTTTTATCAGCTAAAAGAGCTTGCGGAAAATATGCCTTGATTACATAATGAATGAAAATACTCGAATAGGGTATTATGATGAAAAAGAGCCACTCCTCGACAGGGAGGGCATATAAAATGAGGCCTGAATGATATCGCGGATTGAAACCCCAGATACCATTTTTTGCAAAGCAAATATCGAAGATAATAAATAAAGCCCCGGTGAGAAGAATTGACGGAAAGAGCACCGGCCAGTGCCTGTAATATCCCACTTTCCTGTCGAAACTTAGTATTAAGGGAACAGTGATGGAACAAAGTTCCAGGGTCAGATACAATGACATACTGCTTAATTGAAATATCTCCTGTGAAAGATCAGAAGGCCGAAATTATTGAAATCTTTAATGTTCTTTGGTTTATGGTGTGCCTGGTGAGCTTTGATGATTGCTTTTACGTATGCATTGGAAGGCCGGCTGAAAAAAGGCAACCGCTGATGATACACGACATCATGAAAAATGAAATAGGTCATTCCGTAAAGCGAAATCCCTGCACCAATGGCAATCATGTAAGGATTGGCAGCTGATAAACCCCAGATGATAAGTATTATTGCAGGAGTTGCATAAATAAGGAAAAAGAAATCGTTCTTCTGAAGTACAGGCTTGCTGGCAATGTCAGCCAGGTGGTGATCCTTGTGAAGGGACCACAGGAACCCATGCATGACATATTTGTGGTTTGACCATGCAACAAATTCCATGAACCAGAACGACGTTATTATCAGTAATATGATCATACAGATTGTCTTATAAAAGGTTATAATAGTTGCTCAGATTAATTCAATAACCTCAGTTTACATTTGAAATATGCTTTCAGCAATAAAAGTATCTTCATAAGATCTGGAATTCTGACCCTTTTTCCGAGAAGCTCTTCTGCAGGTGTCAATTCTATTTTTTTTAGGAGTTTTTTATAGTAGTAGTACGCTGTAAGAACTCCGATTTTCGAATTTCCGGGAAGTTTTTTTATCCCCTGGAAGGATTCGGCAAACTCTTTTTTAACATCATCAACTATATCATTTTTGACAGTGTCAGTAAATCCCGATTCGATTGATTTGTGAAAATATTGCCTGTTTAGTAGTTCTGTATCATCCTTAATATCACGAAGGAAGTTGACTTTCTGGAATGCCGAACCCAGTTTTCTGGCAGAAATCTCAAGCTCATTGTAAAGATTTTCGTTCCCCAAAACGAAAACTCTCAGGCACATAAGTCCAACCACCTCGGCAGAACCATAAATATAAACCTCTGTCTCGCTTTGTGTTTTATGGTCATGCTTTACAAGGTCAATTTTCATGCTGTTGAGGAAAGCCTGAATAAGATTATCAGGAATACCGTATTTGCTGACAGTTATCTGGAAAGAATTGAGAACAGGATTTAAACTGATTCCATTATTTCTTGCTTCATAATAATCCCTCTCAAATTCTTCAAGAAGCTTTTTCTTATTAAAAGAGTGAAAAGAATCCACAATTTCATCCGAAACTCTTACAAACCCATAAATGCTGTAAATTGCTTCCTTGATCTCCCGGTCAAGAAGCCTGACGGCATTTGAGAATGATGTACTGTAAGAGCTTGTTATGACCTGACTTATCTTAAATGATGTCTCGTTAAATAATTTCAGCATCAGGATTTCAGGATTCGTTTTGTCATTAAAAGGCTGTAAAACAACATCGTTCAAAGTTAATTTTTTTGTCAAAAGATTCAAACTGATTTATAAATCAGGAAAAGAAACTAAATTTTTTCTTACCTTTTAACCACCTAAAACCAAATTCTATGAGCCGAAAAACAAATTCACTTATCTTAATGCTTGTTGGCTTCTCCTGCATTGTTATTTTGTCTTTGGCAGCTTTCAGACTTTTAACACCGCAGGAGGATCTGAAGAGTAAATATGACTACAAGGATTTTGAATCTGCAAAGAAATGCAGGTCATGTCATCCGGGTATATACGAACAATGGTCCCAGGCAATGATGTCCCAGGCATATACGCATCACTGGGATGAAATAGAATATTTTAATCTTGCCGTACCTCATGCGGCAGCAAAGCCTGATCTCAAAGACCCCGTTGACGGTTGCAACGGATGCCATACTCCCCTGGCTTTTATAGGAGGAAAGCAATTCCCTCCGCCAAGGCCTTCAGAGAAAAGTATGGCCAATGAATCCGTTTCCTGTGAGGTTTGTCATCTGACACAATCCGCGCAGACCGATCCTCCGTTCAATTTCAGTTACCTTATCAGGCCAGGGATGACGAAGTTTGCAGGAAGGACTCCGACCGTTGAATCTCCCGCCCATAAGATCGTAACAAATGATTTTTTCAGAACCACGGAATTCTGTGGCAACTGCCACAATGAAAAAAATCCGTTCGGTGTCTGGGTAAAAAGCACACAGCTGGAATGGAAAGAGGGGCCATATGCAAAAGAAGGGGTGCATTGCCAGGATTGCCATATGCCCAAAGGAGGGCCCTTCCTCAATGCACTTATGACAAAACCATATAATGATGCCAGGATTCACCTGTTTCATGGCGCCCACGATCCCGGTAAAGTAAGGGGTACTATTGAGGTAAGAATCCATCCGGATATTCGTGAAGCTGAACCGGGAGAGAGTGTAATTTTTACAGTCGCCCTGTTCAACCAGAAAACCGGCCATAAATTTCCGACCGGTTCGGTCGAGGACCGTATCGCATGGCTAAACGTTGAAGCAACCGATTCAAAAGGGAAAGTATACCATCTGAATGTCGACAAGAAGGGATTTGTGGGGGAAGAATACACAATATCAGGAGATTACCTGGCGTACCAGGATATGGGTGTTCCTCTCGGATTACCCGATTTCAAAGGTGTTCAGCGTGATGGGATCCCGACGGGCGACAGGATTTTCAGGATGCCGTACTTCGATCCAGAAGGAAGGATGACAATAATGCAATGGAACACTGCAAAACAGGGGGTTGATTACAGAATCGGACCGAGGGAGACAAAGGTGGAAAAATTTACATTCCGCATACCAAATGATGCCGCACCGGGTGTAATGACAGTAAAAGCTGTTTTAAACTATCAGCTCCTTGTGAAACCGGTTGCTGACTTCCTGAAAGTGCCGCCAGATGAGTCTGAAATTAAGCACGTGAACGATCACTCAACAAGTATTCAGATCCTGCCATAAAGACTAAAACCTGATTATATGAAAACCAAAAAATACTTTTTAACTGCCCTGCTCTTCTCTGTTCTTATCATTTTTATTCAGTCAAAACCCGCCGGTGCTATCCCGGCTTTTGCACGGAAATATCAGATAAGCTGCCAGGTATGCCATTCACCTGCTCTGCCAAGGTTGAAACCATTCGGTGATGAATTTGCAGGGAACGGATTCAGACTGAAAGAATATGAATCCCCAAGATATTTTATTCAGACCGGCGATGATAAGCTATCGCTGTTCAGGGAGCTTCCCCTTGCGATAAGGGTTGACGGGTTTGCCTCATATAATTTCAATAATGAAGGGACTCCTGATTTTGCCGCACCTTTTGTCCTGAAAATACTATCAGGTGGTGAAATATCTGACCATCTTTCATATTATTTCTATTTTCTTATGAATGAAAGAGGATCAGTAGCAGGGCTCGAGGATGCATTCCTGATATATAACAATTTTCTTAATACAGGAATTAATCTGTACGCAGGCCAGTTCCAGGTTTCAGACCCGCTCTTTAAAAGTGAACTGAGGTACACCCTTGAACCATACCGGATTTATGGAGCTGCTCCCGGAACTTCAACCGCCGATCTTAAATATGACAGAGGTGCAATAATTGAGAAGGATTTTTCAACCGGTACGACAGTTGTTGCTCAGATGCTTAACGGATGCGGGATCGGGGAAGCTCGTGAGGGATACATCTTCGATAAGGATAAATACAAGAACTTCATGCTCAGGATAAACCAGTCGATCGGCAAATATCTGTCGATTGGTGTTTTCGGATATACAGGCAGGGAAATAGTATATGATCCTTACTACAATGCTGTCAGCCAGATACAGATGTTTGGTCCGGATATTACGATTGACATTGACGAAAAGCTGATAATAAATGCACAGTATGTCAGAAGAACTGACTCAAGGGTCGCCGGTGATACTCCTGGCTTAATTAGACGTGATGTTATGACCTCTGGCGCTTTCGCGGAAATTATTTACGCTCCAAAAGGAGATATGAGCAAATGGTACCTTACCGGACTATATAACTGGGTTGAATCGGATTATAATAGTCTGGATTATATTTCGGCAACCCTGCATGCAGGATATCTTCTGAGGCGAAATATGCGGGTTGTCGGAGAATTTACACAGATTATTAATCCTGAATCATACGGGAAAGTAAGTGTTGGAGTAATTACTGCATTCTGAAAACCGCCCCCCAACCCCCCTGAAGGGAGGCTGATATTCAGGATATAATGAAGCCCCTTTAGGGGGCAGGGGGCGAAAGAAATTCCTTAAGCTTACATCCTTTAAGTTGCTTAATTCCTTCAGCAACCGCCTGAGCATTGATCTTTGCCCCGGCTTCATTTGTATGTGTATGGTCCGCAAGAAAGAATTTTGAGGTAACTTCCTTTTCCCCGAGAGTATCATATTTTCCAGCAATAATCTCATTCAGATCGGTAAAATATGCCTTTTCTGCCAGCGCTGATTCTTTAGCCCATTTGGCATAATCGCCTGAAGCCCTTATAACCTTACCGTCCCCCCAGATATTCCTGGGTACAGGAGAGCAAACTATAGAAATGACTCCTTTAGCTTTTGCATCAGATATATATTTCCTGATGTACCAACCATATGTATGAACGGTCTCATGCTTTTTTGTAAGGATATTATCTATATCTTCAGTTTCACCGCCAATCCCCTTCAGCGTACCTCTGGCACGGCTTTCATCATTTACCGGGCTGCTGTCGTTATGCCCGAACTGGATTAACACATAATCGCCCGGCCTCAGCTTTGCCAGGACATCATCCCAAAGTCCTTCACTAATAAATGTCCTGCTGCTTCTTCCTCCCAGGGCATAATTTCGGATAGTAATTTTCGACGTGTCGAACTGTGTATAAAGATAATCACCCCACCCCCATAAACCACCTTCGCCTTTGCCGCTTCCGTTCTTGACGGTCGAATCACCGATAAGAAAAATTGTTGGTTTTGGTTTTTCAACAGGAGCATATCCCGGGGACAAAACAAATAAAACTGTCATAATGGATAGATAGCGTAACATAGTCTGAAAAGTAATAACCTGGATTTTAAAGTTAAGAAAAAAATAAAACCCCCCTTCGGAGGGAAGGGGGGCATTCTTATATCATGAAATTTTCTTTATTTCCTACGCGTTGAACCGCTTTCAGTCTCTTTTTTAGTTGAAGAACTCTGCTTCGTAACGGTCTCTTTTTTGGCTTTTTCGGTTGTCCGTCGGGCGGAGGAGCTTTCGCCTTTCGACTGTTGCCTGGTTGTCCTTGCAGGTTCAGCCTTCTGTGAAGCCCTTGAACTTGAAGCAGATCCTGAGTTTCCTGTTTCGGATGATGATCTCCTGTTTGTGACAGTACTCTGCCCGGCAGCAGAATTTGTATTTGCCCTGTTATTGACAGTCGTGGTTGAACGGTTTACTGCACCGTTGTTTTCACCTGATGACCTGCGGGCATTGCCGCTGCTGTTCTGACCCTGAGATGAACCGGCCCTTGTGTTGCCAACTGTGGCATCTGTTGAACGTCTGCTATTTGCATTTCCCGATCCTGCAGACTGCCTGTTGGAGGCAGCATCGGAAACCTGTCTTCTGGTGTTGTTGTTTCCTGTTGAAATGCTGGATGCTCTCTCAGGATGTACTTTTGCATAAAGGGCTTCACCTTCCTGTCTCTGTTCCGGACGTGAGTAAGTATTTTTATAACGGCCTTCATTTACATTGATAACGACATTTTTTGAATAAATCCTCTTATTGCTGTAGTAGAAATCGTTCCAGTGTGCCCAACGCGGACGGTCGTAGCGATGGAAGTGACTGTAGTATTCAGGGAACCAGTGGTAATGATATCCGTAATAGTAGTGCCAGTAGTAGGGGCGCCATGGGTGCCAGTATTCAGGGTAATAACCCCAGTACCATGAAGAATGCCATACTGAATAATTTGGAAGATAAATAAACCTTACAAGCGGCCACGAATCAACAATAATATAGTTGTTTGTAACGACACTTACATTCTTCCTGTTTGGTCTGCCTGTATATCCCGGGTTCGGGGTCTCGGCATATTTGGGCTCCACAATGTAGTTTTTCCCGTACAAAGCTTCGTCTCCGATAAGCTGTATCTGAACAGATCCGTCACGGAGCTTCTCAACGGTAAAGACAGCCACGTCCTGGCTTTCATTCTGGTCAAGAATATCCTGCAGAACTATTGTATGAACGTTACCGTCGACATAATCAACCACCTTAAGATAATCGATATAATTATCGTTATTCAGATCCAGGTTGTTTATCCTGGTGCTTTCATCGTTCAGGCTTTTTTCAAAACCTTCAAGGGTTTCAGATTTCTGGAATAAATTCATTACAGCGTAGAGATTTAAATTATCCCCGGGCAATCCCAGATATTCGTCCGGATAATCCTGAGCCATAAGTGCGGTCCCGACTGCAAACATTGCTGCGAGTATCGAGGTGGTTAAGAATCTTTTCATGATGTTTGTTGTTTAAAGAACTTGTTACGACCTATCAATTGCAAAACTTGTGCCAATCAGTTTTATAGCGGATAATCCTTTAAAATATTGTGTCGGCAACAGATTCAGGATGAGATAATCTGAATAATTGATATGTTAAATAATTGAGGTAACTGTTTAGTTCCTCACTTAAAACTATAAGGTAATTGATTGAACCTATTTACGAAACTCTGATATTATTATTCTTTTAAGAACTCTTTGAGGTTCGCAAACTACTACTCTTAGCACGTTGAAAGTGGATTCAGCTACCGTTGGCTTCAGCCAGCGGAGAACGGCACTCCCAACCCGATAAGGGCTTTAGCCCAACTTGATTTCCTCAATTCTTTTTCTGATTTCTGCCATTTTTCCAAGTCTTTCCGGATACAAAGTCTTTTGCTCCCTGTCGATGAACTCAAAAAGCAAAAGTGATTTCTTGAAGTATTCCAGAGAACCAGGTTTGTTCCCCTTTGCATTCTCAAGCTCTGCCTCGGCATTGAAGAGCTCTGCAAGGATCTCCAGGTGACCGTTTGTAAAATTATGTTCTTTCATCAGTTTGCTGGTCAGGTTAGCTTCAGGTATTGACCTGAAGAAAGCTGCATCTTCCTTAAGCATATCATAATAGATCCTTCCCAACTCTTCGGAAGCATTAATGTAATCCCCTTTTTTTATCAGTCCGAGAATTGCAGCCAGCAGGTCACCAAGCATCTCAATCATCCTGAGAATATAATCTTTCTGATACATGGACCGTGGTTTTAAATCACTTCAAATGTAGAAAGTATTGTAAAGTTAACAGTGCCGTTTTAATTTCTTATTTTTGATAATATAATCTCAAATTAAAATTTGCCATGGTTAAATATATAAATATTGTTCTGTTTGCCGGAATGATGGTAATGAACTATCTGGCCAATGCACTTCCATTGAATAATAAAACTACCGGAGAGCTCTCTGACTCTTTTCCCAATCTTTTTGTTCCTGCCGGAATTACTTTCTCAATATGGGGTGTTATTTATCTGCTTCTAATAGTATATTGTGTTTTACAATTCACGGGATCAGGCAAGGAAGCTATTTCGGATATAGGCTGGCTGTTCAGCATCTCATGCATACTTAATGCAATTTGGATTTTATTCTGGCATTATGGCAAACTGCCTTTATCTCTGGTTATTATGGTTGGATTGCTCGTTACCCTTATCCTGATAAATATATCAATCCGTGAACTGCAATCTGGGATCATAAAAGCAACCTTCGGAGTCTACCTGGGCTGGATCTGCATTGCTACCATAGCAAATGCCACAGCACTATTTGTAAGCATAAAATGGACCGGATTCAATATTCCGCAGGAAACCTGGACAATTATAATGATCTTCATAGGTGCTTTGCTCATAGGACTGACCGTTTACAGACTGAAAAATCCTTTTATCGGATTGGCTGTGGTATGGGCATTTATTGGTATTGCTATCAAGAGGCAGGATGACTACAGGTCAATATTTGTTTCAGCAATAATTGCCCTTTCACTTGTGTCTATGATCAGCCTGTGGGGCTTTTTGAGGAAGGTATAACTATTCAATAACAGGCGGGGAATATTTTTTGCATTCTCCCCTGAAACAGTCACTCTCAGGTTCTCCCCGCTTCTGCAAGGAATTTGCCGGCAGCATATTCCATGGTATTAATTCCTTTGTGGTAAAAACATGAAACAGGCCGTTTGAGATCATTGCTGCAACGTTAAAGAAATCAGCCTGGAGAGGTAGCCTGTATTCCATTGTGGTTGTCTCCCCTCCCGACAATAACATGGCTCTGGTCCTTCCCATCAATGTCATACTCATTCCGGAAGGAACCGGATGATCAAACCAGGATGCACTAACGGAAGGAAAATCATCAGCTTTCGATTCAATCCAGTCACCCCCTTTTTTGAATGTGTTAACATATCTTGCCATTATTGACATCATTCCCTGCCATGAACGGTCATGCTCATAAAGCATACTAACTGCAGTAAGCAGGGCTGCAGCATCAGAGAGGAAACTTTGTTCCTGCAGCGAACTATTGAAAAATGTATGTCCGAGTGTTTTTCCATTCCAGAATTTCTGAATGATATTATGAACCAGAGAATCAGCCTTTGTCATCAGCTCACTATTGTCAAGATAACGGGCGGCCTGAATTAAAGAAATGGCTGTAAGAGCATTAATTCCTGAGATTATCTTCCCGTCCCTAGAGGGTTGTTTTCTGCTATTACGGATTGATAAAAGTTTGTCCTCTATATCCTTAATAGCATTATCATTCCTTCTGATCAGATGGTTCCTTCCTTCAAAATTCCCATCCCTACTGATTATATATGTTTCAGATAATCGTTTGAATTCTTCAGTAGTAAGGATCTCAACCAGTTCATTATAGCTCCACAGGTAAGTTGCCCCTTCATGATGTCCTGTGTCTGCGTCATGAGCCGAAATATAGAATTCCCCTTCCTTAAAAGAATCTTCAAGGCAGATTATAATCTTCTCTGCCATTGATTTGTAAACAAGATCGCCTGTAAGTTTGAACCCAAGGGCATATACCCAAAGTGCCATTGCCTGGTCATAAAGCATTTTTTCAAAATGGGGAATGGTCCATTCCGGGTCAACACAATACCTGAAAATACCGCCCTGAAGATGGTCATGAAGTCCTCTGAGCCTCATGGCATCAAGAGTTTTGATGCAGATATTCCTTACTGTGTCATTCTCTTCTGAAGCCTGAAAATATAATAAGTAAAGTAATGTAGTGTGTGAGGGAAACTTCTGATTGTAGCCGAATCCTCCATTATCACGATCAAAATATCCTAATATTGATTCAACCAGGTTTTCCAGTCCTGAAAATGGAGGATCATTTTTCCCAGGATTGAAATGTGGAATTGTATCTTTTTTTTGCTCAATGAATTCAAATACCTTCCGGGCAACCGAAAGGAAAGTATAATCTGGATTCCGATGTTTTACGGGCGCATAGGTTAGGGCATACACGGGTCTGAGATCCTCCGTCATAAATACATTAAGAGGCCATCCGCCACTTCCATTCTGGCTGTTGATAAAATCCATGAGAAACTGATCAATATCAGGTCTTTGCTCCCTGTCAATCTTAATGCAAACATAATGGGAATTAAGGAAATCGGCAGTATCCCTGTCCGAAAACGACTCCGAAGCCATCACATGGCACCAATGGCAGGTCGAATAGCCGACTGAAACAAATAAAGACTTTTTTTCCAGCTCAGCATATCTTATGACATCCGGACTCCATTCCTGCCACCAGACTGGATTTTCGCTATGCTGAAGGAGATAAGGCGATGACGAATTATTTAGATTATTCCTGTTATACTGCATGAAGGATGGTGCTTAAGTGGTTAATATTAAACAAAAATAAAAGCAAATGGATTTCAATAACGACAGAAAACTGAATGAAACAAAAAGGGTGGCTTATTTGAGAAGCTTTTCCAGATCTCTTTTAGTCCGCAATGGAAAGACGCCACTTTTTTTACTCTTGGCAGCAGCTTCAGCAAGAGAACCCGCAAGCAGCAATTTTTTCCCCCTGAATAAAGAACCTGCTTTCATGACAAAATCATCAGGATCCCCAATGGATATTGCCGTTAGTGCACCGGTAATCAACAAATCAGGATCCCATACTTCACAAGTTTCAACAACAGCATTCAGCGGCGTCGATTGCCCGAGATAAAGTACCTTATTCCCAAGGCTGCGAAGGATATAGGCAAAGTAAAGCAGCCCAAGTTCGTGAAACTCATTTTCGGGTAGGAACAGCAGGATCTTTTTGCCATCAGATTTTTTGGGGGGACGGAGATTTTCAAATCCGGCAATAAGCTTACGGCGGAAAATATTTGTGATGAAATGTTCTGTACCTATATTGACCGTACCAGTGTGCCACATCACCCCTACCTTAATAAGAAAAGGAAAGACAACAGTTGAAAAAGTAGCCTCAAACCCACGATAAATTACTGACCGGAGAAGTATTTCATCTATAGCATCTTCATCAAGTCTGGTCATGGCAATGATTAGGGAATCGGCAAGAATATCAGGTCCGCTATTGCCTTTAACCGTTTCAGCAGTTCTTTCTTCGAGGATATCGGCAGGCATGGAAGCTATTTCAGAAATTCTGAGACCGCTCCTGTTAAGTATGGAAATATTTATGAGCCTTCTCAGATCATCATCTGTGTACCATCTCCTGTTTGTTTCAGTCCGGTGAGCAGTTGTTACCCGGTATCTCTGCTCCCACATTCTTATTGTATCTGTTTTGATACCGGTCAGTTTTTCCAGATCATTTAAAGTATATATCCCCATTAAGGTTTATTTAATATTAAATTTAAGTATTCCGGAGTAAATTTATTGGGTTACGGGCAAAAAAAAACTGCAGCATTTGTGCTGCAGTTTTAGTTGAAAAAAATTTATACTTATTTTGATGGCAGAAGGACTTCATCAATTACATGTATGACACCGTTTGTTGCCTGAACGTCGGTTGCAAGTATGTCAGAAGAATTGTTGATTTTAGGTGAGGGGCTCAGTGTTACATTAAAGCTTCCGTTAAGGGTTGCAACTGAACCTGCTGTAAGCTGATTCGATCTTACATTGCCGCTTACAACATGATATTTAAGTATTGGCACAAGCTGTTCGGCTGTTAGATCATTCAGACCTGAAATTCCGAGCTTTGTAAACAAGGCCTGAAATGCGGCATTTGTCGGAGCAAATATTGTAAAAGGACCGTTTCCGCTAAGCGTTCCTGCAAGACCAGCCTTTACTACTGCCTGAACAAGAATGCTGAATGAATCATTTGAAACAGCCTGATCAACAACAGTCGGAGGAAGCAATACCTTGTCGATCGCGTGAATAACACCGTTTTTGACATCGACATCGGCTGCCACAACAGTAGTTTCTTTATTTATCTTCACACCATCGTTAAGGCTGATCATCAAACTGGCAAAACTACCCTGGGCGGGGCTTAAAGTGTTGTAATAACCCTCAGAAAGCATTGTTGATTTCTTTTCTTCACCAAGAACATGATAAAGAAGTATAGGAGTCAGCGTTTCAGCAGAAAGATCTGCAATACCGGTCACACCCAGCTTGGTGAATAAGTTACTGAAAGCCTCGTTAGTTGGGGCCAATACTGTAAAGTTTCCTTCACCGTTCAGCACATTTACAAGATTTGCCTTGGCAAGTGCCTGAACAAGTGTCGAAAAGTTTGCATCTGAGGATGCGTACTGAGCAATCGTCATGTCCTTTACAGGGGTCATTTCGTCGCTTTCCTTGCTGCAAGAAGCAAATATAGATGATCCCATCAATATTGCTGTTCCGAGAATAAGAATTGACTTTTTCATTTTATTGTAGTTTTAATTGTTTACAGAATTTGAAACATAAACATGAAATAGAAAACAATTGTTCGGAAATTAAATCTAAATACCGAACAGATATTAAAAATATGCGGTAATAATTCTATTTATCTATATGTTAATAGACATATAAACAGCCATATAACTAAGTAATGTTAAAAAATGTTAAATTATTATGGGGTCCATCCGCATATCAGCAAAGCTCCTGGAATGCTTTTCGGAATTCGAGCGGTCTGGAAATATTGTGAAAGGTCTCTTTGGTTCCACCGGTACCAATTATTGTAATTGACCCGTAGTTAAAAATCCGGCCCATAACAGTCTGATCGACATTCACAGTTTCGATCTTCGACAGATTCATTTCAAAAGTACTGCGGGCAATAAAACCTGTTTTTATGATTATCCGCCGGTTAGTTATGACAAATTCTGAAAGGGCTCTTTGAATCATGGGGGCGATTGTAAGGGTTAAAAGTGATTTAAGAGTTAAAAAGATCACCCAGTGATATTTCGTTTCAAAAGCAACGGATTCATCTTTAATAAGATGATCATTAACGTATTTGCCCATTATTTAATAGATTTTGAAGAAATTTTATGTCTGCTCTGAAAACAGTCCCGTGTCTTACTCCATCAGGAAAAGTTATTTTATCAGAAATATCTTCCCATGATTTCAAATCCTTTGATATGACAGCACCCATTTTTTTATCCATGTATTTATCAAAATAGAGGTGCCATGTTCCATTAATCTTTATTGCGGTTGGTCCTTCGGCCCAGTAATTTCCTGTAACCGGATCTGAAGGACCGCTATACGGACCATACATACTTTTACCAGTTGTAACTCTTATATTCTTCTGAGGGGGGATCCTTGTTTCATCTTTTACGAACATTACAAATTTATTTCCGGTCTTGTTAATTGTTGCATCTATCACGTTGAATCCTTTTTCATAGAATAACCGGGTTTCTGAGACGGTTTTAAAATCTTTGGTAGTAACAGAGTAAATACGATGGTTATAATCAGTATCACCCGCTTTTTCTGTTTCCGGAAATTTTCCTGGAATTGTTGTGGACCATATAATAAGGAACTGTTTTTTCTTCCTGTCGTACGAAATTTCCGGTGCCCAGCAATTGAGGGCTGCCGGCTCCTCTTCCATCACCATGATGTATTTTTGTTCAGTCCAGTTTACAAGATCTCTTGAAGAGGAGTACCCTATTCCTCTTTCGGTCCAGCCCGCTGTCCAGACCATGTGAAAAGTACCGTCAGGTGTCTGGATAATGCAAGGATCACGCATGAGTTTTGAAACACCAACAATGGGTTTCAGGAAAGATTTGCCATAATTCAGTACTTTAAAAGTCAAACCATCGTGACTGTAAGCAAGATGAAGGCCGTCTTCTCCATTACCGGTGAAATACGAAAACAGGAAAACTTTGCTGGGCTGGGCAAAGATCAGATGTGATGTAAGTAACAAAACCGTAAGCAGAAAACTCTTCATTGCTTTATATAAAGGAAATCATGAAGAATAAAATCCATTAAAAACAACTTCATTCAAACTCAGGTTTAAAGGTATTAATCTAAATAATCCTCAGATCAGAATTTCATGATTGTTTCCCAAACCCTTTCCCTGGTCTCCTCAACCGTCGGATTTAATTCATATGAGGTAAAGTTTCCCTTTTCCGGATCGATTCTTTCAAATACCATAAGATAAAGACTGAATATAATCTCAAGGCTCAGCCTGTACCTTGGCTCCATTGACGGACCAATCACTTTTATAATCTCCCTGGTTTCTTCGCGGTAAACGTCAGCAAGATTATAATACTCCCTGATAAGGTTGCGAAACCGGTCAGGAACAGGCGCACCCTGGGCAATATTTTTAAGATCCTGCCTGGTGAGTTCATTCTTCATGATAAGGTCATCAGCAAAATAGTTGAGATTATTAAACTGATCCTTTTGAAAATCACGTATAATGTGAACAAGATAACTGAAAACTGCGCAGGGAGTTGCAGCTTCCCTGACATCGAAAAGGGGGGCCATATAGTGGCCATTGTGATATGTAAGTCCGCTCAGATGGACAAAGACCGACGCCGGTGCAACTGAAGCTCCCTGCGCATAATCGATGAATGACTCAAGAGATTCAAAACCGTCATTATTTATATCGTATATCATTGATTTTGCAAAGGCTTCCA
>DOTV01000245.1 GCA_003520925.1 Bacteroidales bacterium
AAGCAATTTCGCTCAGTGTTTTGCTCCTGTCAAAGATTCTTTCCCTGGCAAGTTCCAGGACCTTTAACTGTATATTTTCCTGAGCTGATTTACCAGTTTCCTTCTTTATCAGATCTCCAAAATAATTGGGTGACAGATGCAACTGGTCTGCACAATATTTAACTGTTGGCAAGCCCAGGGTGTGAACGAGTTCGGACTGAAAATAATCGTCGAGCAATTTCTCGAATCTTCCCAGTATATCTTTGTTTACAACACTCCGGGTAATGAACTGCCGGTCGTAGTACCTCATGCAATAATTGAGAAGCAACTCGATATTATTAGCGATCAGTATTTTACTGTGTTTGTCAATCGACTGCCTTAACTCATGATCGATGTTATGCAGGCAATCCATTACAACCTGCCTTTCCCTGTCCGATAAATGCAGCGCTTCATTGGCTTCGTATGAGAAGAAAGTGTACTTTTTAATATTCTGCCCCAGCGAAGTACCGCGTATCAGGTCGGGATGAAACAGAAGTCCCATTCCTTTTGGCCTGGGAGCCCCGGGTTTGTTTCCTATTCCCACTATCTGTCCGGGGGCAAGGAATACGAGTGTACCTTCCTGGTAATCGTAATAATTACATCCGTATTTCAAGTCACCACACTTCGCTTCTTTCAGGAAGACACAATAAAACCCATAGTGTGCCCTTGTTTCCGGAATGAGTTTCATTTTTGAAAAATCAATTACGCTGACTAGAGGATGAAATGTTTCTATCCCCCTCATTGTGTTAAACTGAGAAATATTATCCAGTTTGATTATTTCGTCCATCGCGTTTTTATTTAACAAAGATCAAAGTTAAAGTATAATTATCTTCATGATACTCATGGAAATCCAATTTCAGTAATTCAGGTACAAAAAACAGTAATATGTATAAGTCATTGCCCCGTTTTAGTCTCAACTTTGTATAATTCTTGAAAAATTGAATATCATAGTACTATTTTAATATGAAAATGAAAAAATATGTGCCGAAACCTGGGTACTTAATAATAGCATTAGCTATCGCTATTTCAGCATCTGCACAGAATTCAAAAAAAACCAAACCAATTCTTATAAAGGAACAGGGAAGCTTTGCAGCTGGCGGATCAGTGATAACTTACCCCGGCACTTTTGATCAATATAATCAAACACCCTCAGGACAAACATTTCGTGGTGATCATGCTTATGTATTTTACCAGATTCCGGTTAAAGCCCGTAAATACCCGTTAGTGATGTGGCATGGCATCGGTCAGTTTTCCAAAACCTGGGAAACAACACCCGACGGCAGGGAAGGCTATCAGACCATATTCCTGCGCCGTGGTTTCGGAGTCTATCTCATCGACCAGCCCAGAAGAGGTGATGCAGGCAGGAGTACAGTTGAGGGTACAATAACACCGACACCCGACGAACAGGGGTGGTTTGGGACTTTTCGTGTTGGCATCTGGCCCGACTATTTTGAAGGTGTTCAGTTTGCCCGTGACCCGGAAACCCTGAACCAGTATTTCAGGCAGATGGCGCCAAACATCGGACCAATTGATATCAATGTCAATGCAGAGGCTGTTTCGGCACTTTTCAATAAAATTGGACCGGCAATTCTGGTCACTCATTCACATTCCGGCGGAATGGGCTGGCTGACTGTTATCAAAAATCAAAATGTAAAAGCTATCGTTTCTTATGAACCGGGGAGCGGGTTTTTATTTCCCGAAGGTGAGGTTCCTGCACCCATACCGATTGCGGGGGGTGCACTTCCTGCATCAGGAGTGCCTTTAACTGACTTTATGAAGCTAACTAAAATCCCTATTATTATTTACTACGGTGATAATATTCCTGATAAGCCAATTGCTAACCCCGGACAGGATGGTTGGCGGGCACGTCTTGAAATGGCAAGACTGTGGAGAGATGCAGTAAACCGCCATGGCGGTGATGTTACAGTAATTCATTTGCCTGAAATTGGAATTAAAGGCAATACGCATTTCCCGTTTTCGGACTTGAACAATAATGAAATAGCTGATCTAATGTCGGAATGGCTGAAAGAAAAAAAGCTTGATTAAGCTGGAAAACCAAGGTTAATAAAAAATGAATTTTACAATTAATTAAAAACTTATCAAAATGAAGAAATTAATATCTGGTTTAACTGTATTAATCACCTGCAGTATATTATTAACCAGTTGCAGTTTATTCGCTCAGAAAACTGCTGACGGTAAACCTGCAGATGGATCTCCTGTGGTAAGCACCGCTTCAGGACTTGTACGCGGTTTAACAGAAGGTGATGTTTCCAGCTTCAAGGGGATTCCCTATGCAGCTGCTCCTGTTGGTGAATTCAGGTGGCGGCCGCCTCAACCTGTACCCTCCTGGGAAGGTGTGCGGGATGCAACTGAGTTTGGCGCAACTTGCGCGGCGGCAGGATTTGGTGCTGCTCCGGGATCAATCCAGAAGGGCTCGTCGGAGGATTGTTTGTTTCTCAATATATGGAAACCTGCCGTGGCTAAAAAGGGAGCCAAACTGCCGGTTATGTTCTGGATCCATGGAGGCGCCTTCGTGGGAGGCAGCGGTAACACATCCGGGGATGGGTTTGCCAGAAAAGGGGTAATCCTTGTTTCAATCAACTATCGTCTGGGACGACTCGGCCATTTTGCATTTCCTGCATTGAGCAGGGAGCATCCGGAAGAACCCAAAGGCAGTTACGCCTTCATGGACCAGATAGCTGCACTGAAGTGGGTTAAGCAGAACATCACAGCGTTCGGTGGTGATCCTGAAAACGTTACAATTTTCGGTTTCTCTGCAGGAGGCGTTTCAATACATTCCCTCATGACCATACCATCAGCACGCGGACTGTTCCAAAAGGCAATCGGTCATTCCAGCGGTGGAAGGGATGGCGTTCTGACAGGCCGACCAATCAGCAGGGAAAATGCATCTCAATACTACCCCGTTTCAGCAGAAACGATTGGAATAAACTTTGCCCATAAACATGGGATCGAGGGTACAGATGCAGCTGCTCTGGCCAGGCTGCGGGCTCTGAAAGTCGAAGAGATTGTGGACGGCGGGCAGGAAAATGATGGCCAGGGAGGACCCCGTATCTACTCAGGGCCGATTCTGGATGGTAAACTTGTCGTTGAAAGTTGTTCGGATGCATATAATGCAGGCAGGCAGGCAAGAGTCCCCTTCATGATCGGGAATAACAGTGCAGAAATAGGAGGGACCTTTGTCAATGCAAGTACTTCAAAGGAGGAATTGTTTTCAATGTTCGGAGCACTTAAAGAAGAGGCAAAGGCTGCCTATGATCCTGAAGGTACAAAGGATTTTGCGGAGGTTCAAACCAGATTTAATACAGACAAGGTTTGGGGTGAGCCTGCCCGCTTTGCCGCTAAATCAGTAGTAGCGAAAGGCGATCCGGCTTACATTTTTCTCTTCTCTTATGTTCCCGCTGGAATGAAAGAAAGAATGCGTTTTGGTCCGGGGCATGGAACTGATATTTCCTTTGTGTTCGATAATCTCAGAGTACCTGAGGGAGGAACTGCAGACCCCTCAGACAAAGAGGTAGCCAGGATTATGAATGGTTACTGGGTAAATTTTGCTAAAACCGGCAACCCAAATGGTGACGGACTGCCGCTTTGGCCGCTTTACAATCCGAAAACAAACCAGATACTCGATATGCAATCCGATGGTAAACCGGTTGGTAAACCTGATCCGAGAAAAGCGAGATTGGACGTAATCGAAAAGGCAGTGAACATGGGAGATAAGTTGCAGCCAAACGGAATTTAACAAGCAGTATAGAATAATATATGGCTAATAACAGAAACCTGATAATCCAGATAAAACTCCTGTTAGCTTTTCTTATTGTCTGTCTTTCTTATACTGTATCAGCACAAAAAAAAGACAGCACCATTGCGAGAATTAATAGTTTTGGCGGTGCGGTCACAATCCAAAGCAAAGGAATCTCAACAATTCCAAATCTGACACTTGGTAAACCTGCGGCTGTCTTTGATATGAAGCTGGGAAGAAAACTGACGTTCGAACCCCAGTTCCGCTTTGCCCTTACCGGCAAACCCTGGGCAATGGTTTTCTGGTGGAGATATAACCATGCTATCGATGGGAAACTAAGGATGATTTTAAGTACAAATTATTCTTTTTCATACAAAACTATTACTGTTGAATCATCAGGAGACCCACAGGAGATTATCAGGACAACCAGATACCTGGTTGGTGCGATAGAACCTATTTACCAGTTAAGCAAACATATAGATATCGGGATGTATCTTTTCTTTAATTATGGAATTGAAAAGTTTATTTCCAGAAATACATGGATGGTTTCGTTCAGACCCGGTTTCTCAAATATCCTTTTTACAAAGAATATTACAGCAAGGATCAATCCTGAGATTTACTATTTAAAAATGGATAATAATGATGGAGTATATTTAAATGCCAGATTTTCAATTAGTAAAAAGAATTTCCCTCTGTCAGTATCAGGGTTGATAAATAAACCGGTTAACTCAAATATTATATCGGAATATGATTTCCTTTGGAATGTGGGCCTGAGTTATACTTTTAACAAACAATACATGGAAGTGCGTTAGTCTTTAAAGATTTCTGGTTAACTTAAGTTGCCGTAAATAAACTATAACCATAACCATATGAAAAAGATTATCAATCATTTACTCTTTCTAATATTAACCGTAACATGCGCTTTCTCTCAAAGCAACCCTGTTATCGATGCTTTTCCCAGGGGCACGGTTCTGCATGGTAACGTGCGGTACAATAACGATACCCTGCTAAAACATTTGCTGGATATTTATCTCCCGGCAAATGCCAAAGGAAAGCTCCCGCTCGTAATATTCATTCACGGAGGCGGGTGGCTTAGCAATGATAAATATGCTGATATGGGGTACATGAAAAAAACTGTTGCAGAAATAATCAGCAGTGGCTTTGCCCTTGCCTCCATTGACTACCGGTTCAGCACTCAGGCTGTTTTCCCGGCCCAGATGCTTGATTGCAACCGTGCCATTTCATTTCTTTATGATAATGCTGACAAGTATGGCTTTGACAAAAACCGGTTTGCTGTAATGGGTTTCTCGGCAGGCGGACATCTGGCTTCACTTGTAGGTCTGTCTAAAAATAATGATGTCAGCACATTTTTTATGCCAGGCACAAGCAAACTGTTTGGGTTCAAAGCCGTTGTAGATTTTTACGGTCCTGCCGATTTGATTCTATTTCCCGGAAAGAATGATGCAAAATCACCTGAAGCCTTGTTAATAGGCGCTGCCCCGCTTACCCGTCCCGATTTAGCCAAAGCTGCCAGCCCGGTTACCTATGTGGACAAGAATGACCCGCCATTTCTGATAATTCACGGGGAAAAAGATGAAATGGTTTCTCCGGATCAATCACGATTATTGAGTGCCTGGCTGAATGTGGCGGGTGTTCAGAATGAACTTATATTTGTAAAAGATGCACCGCATTTCGGAGTGATGTTCGATTCCGATGAGGTCAGAAAAAAGGTCATTGATTTTTTAAAGATTCGGTTAAAGTGAAATGCATTTAGAAATTATCCGGATAAAGTGAAAGACAAGTTCTATAAAATTCGTCTTAAATCCCTGTTTTTTCTTTTTGATGTATTAAAATGACTCCCGGGAATCCTAGATTTATAACTTTCTTTAAAACACATAAATATGAAAAGAACTATTCTCCTTTTATCAGCAGTTGCTTTATTTGGCTGCATATCGATCATAAACGCACAGGACTGGCCCCGGTTTCTTGGACCAAACAGTAACAGCACTTCACCCCAGAAAGGTCTCCTTCGTTCCTGGCCTGCTGAAGGACCCAAAGTTCTATGGACAACCAATGTCGGTCCCGGTTACGGCGGCCCTGTTATAAAGGCAGGCAAAGTATATTTGCTCGACAGGGATGACAAGACTGGTGATATTATGAGGTGTTTTGATTTTAACACCGGAAAGGAATTATGGAGTTACAATTATGATGCACCAGGATCAGTTTCATACCCCGGTTCAAGAAGTGTTCCGGCCGTCGATGGCAACAGGGTCTATTCCTGCGGTCCTTATGGAGACCTGTACTGCATTGATATCAACACACATAAACCGATATGGAACAAGAACATCATGAAAGACTTCGGTGGAACCAAAATACCTGTATGGGCGATATCCCAATGCCCGCTTGTTTACGGAGACCTGCTTATCGTGTCCTACTCGAAGGATCCTAATTCCGGACTGGTTGCCTATAATAAGCTGACCGGAGAGATCAAATGGAAGACAGAAGCTATCGGAAATGAAACTTATGCCAGCCCGTCTGTCGCAAAGATTGCAGGAGAGGATCATATTGTAATGGTGTTCTCTTCCACGAATACCTTTATGCATAAGGACATTAGCACATCCAAGGGCAAGATATTAGGGCTCAAACCACAAACGGGTGAAATTCTCTGGGAATACAACAACTGGGAGAATATGATACAGACATCTCCGGCTTTTGATGCCGGTGAAGGCAGAATCCTTGCAGTAGGGGGATATGAACTGGGATCGGCAATGTTAAAAGTCGAAAAAAAAGCGGATGGCAGCTATTCAGTAAAGGAGCTGTTCAGGCATAACGATTTCG
>DOTV01000103.1:0-6211 GCA_003520925.1 Bacteroidales bacterium
CCTTCATCGGGGATGGAAGAAAAGCAGGTCGTGATAATCGATAAAAGAGCGGAGATCAAAAGTATTTTTCTCATAATGGATTAATTAAATCAATTCTGAAATGTTATTTTGCATTATGGTTGGGGCTATAAACTTCTGTAATTCGTGGTAAACCTGTTCGACGGGCAAACCCATAACGTTAAAGTAAGAACCTTCTATCCTGGTGCAGGCTGCCAGGCCTATCCACTCCTGAATACCGTAGGCTCCAGCCTTATCGTATGGATTGCATTTATAGATGTAGAATTCAATTTCTTCATCTGACAGTTCTGAGAAGGTCACTTTCGTAAGTGAACAGAAAGTGGTCTGCTTAACTGATGAAAGAAGAGAGACACCTGTAATAACCTGATGTGTATTACCTGAAATCTCACGGATAATACGAAGGGCATCCTTTCTGTCAACCGGCTTGTCGAGAACATGATCATCGCACCAGACAATTGTATCTGCAGTAATAACTATCTCATTATCCTGAACTTCCGGCCGGAATGTAACCGCCTTTTCTGATGCCAGATAAAGAGCAATCTCCTCCCCTTTCAAATGTCCTGGATACACTTCGGGCCATTCTCTGACCACCACTTCAAAAGTAAGTCCGAGTTCTCTGAGCAGCTCCTGTCTCCTAGGTGACCTAGAGGCAAGGATTATCCTGTATTTATCAAGATCCCTGATTATCATATCAGATCAGATTTTGGTCGAGGATCACTTTGACTACTATTGAATAGAGGACGCCTGCGATCTGAATGATCTTCATTAACCTGCTTACGCTGTGAAGCTCTCTTTTGCCCGTGCTCATAATTAGCTGATATATAACATACAGCAATGGGAATACAAGAACAACTGATAAATAAATGATCGTTATCTTATCATGCAGGAAATAATTCCAGACGATAAATAGTAATAAGATAGTTGTCAGAATAAGTATGACCGAGATTATTTTTGCTGTATGGATACCGGTAACAACCGGAATAGTACTTCTTCCATAGGCATTGTCGCCCTCAAAATCTTCAATATCTTTTATTATCTCTCTGGTAAGGGTTGTAAAAAAGGCAAATAGCGCGAACCCTCCCACCCAGTAGAAAATGACGCTGAGCTGGGGAGGTGCCGTTGCATTTACGGCATAAAACCTGTAAAGTGCGGGCCATTCATAAAAGACAACCAGCATAGGGACCATTGCTGTAAGCAAAGCCACAATCAGGTTTCCTATAAGAAACTGGCTTTTGTAGCTTGCCGAATAAAAATAAAGTAATCCGGAAACGATCAGGAACAGAATCCCCATCAGAAAATACCCTGCTTTCCATGAGATATAAAATCCTGCAGCCACGCCTGCTATATTCAGGATATTATGCCATTTCATTGCCAGGCGCCGGGGGATTCTGGTTCCAACAATCACTTCTCCTCTGTTTATCAGATCAGTTTTTATATCAAAATAATCGTTTATAACATATCCTCCGGCGGTTATAAACAATGTTGCAAAAACAAGGATAATAAAATCGTACCATGGAAATTTCAGACTCATTGGCACCGCCACCCCTGTACTCCCATTAAGAATAATGCTTATCTTACTTATAACCGGTTCAATAACAGCATATCTCATCAGAATCATCGTAAGTGCAACAATGATAAGATTGGGCCAGCGAATAAGTTTAAGAAATGTTTTCATCACTCACCATGAAAAAGCATCATTATCCATCCAGTTGTTGTGAAGCCGTAAAACCTGTTCAATAACGTCCCTGACGCATCCTTCACCTCCTCTTTTATCGGAAATATACAATGCCACCTGTCTGATTTCGCTATCAGCATCGGCCGGACAGACAGGTATTCCTGCGAGTCTCATAACCCCATAATCAGGGATATCGTCACCCATAAACAGGACATCTGACTTCTGAATATTATATTTATTCAGGAAGCTCTTAAAATGTTCGACCTTGGACCGGCTGTTCAGATATATATCCCTGACACCAAGGAGCTTCAGCCGTTTAATATATTCCTTCGCATTGCTTCCTGATATTACAGCCACACGATAGCCTTTCTTTACTGCAAGCTGAATTGCATAGCCATCACGAAGATTTACCGTCCGGTTTGGTACCCCAAATGCGTTCAGACTTATTGTCTGCAACGACATTACTCCGTCGATATCGAAGACAAATGCTTTTACCCTTCCCAGGTCTTCCTTAAAATTGGTCATCAGATGCTGTTTTATAGAATTTCATTATTGATTTTGTAACCTCTTTGTAGATTCCCTGTAATTCAGGTGAGAAAGATAACAAATCAATATGTCTTTTTATAGTACCAATATCAGATCTAATCGCAGGACCTGTCTGTGAATGGTCAGGACCTTCTTCCAGAGCTTTTATAATTGTCTCGTCTATGAGAGGTCTGAGAACCTCAAAATTGAATCCAGCTTCCATGGCAATCTGTTTTCCTGCAGTAAGCATCTGGTTTGTAAAATTACATGCAAAAACAGCAGCAATATGGAGTAACCTCCTGTGTCCCGTATCAGTGAAAAAAACTTTGCAGCCTATTGATTCAGCTATAGCTTTCAGTATCGCAGAAGAATAATCATCCGATGCCTCGAGAAAAAGAGGGAGTTCATCGAACGAAATATTTCGGTTTTCAGAGAAAGTCTGAAGCGGATAGAAAACACCCGTGTGTCTGAGGGAGGCGGGGAATATATCAAGTCCCAGGCTTCCTGCAGTATGAGCAATCACAGTACTGCCGGGGCTTTTTATTTGTGAAAGTATTTCAGGAAGTTTATCATCCGGAACTGCAACAATTATCACATCTTCCGAGTCTGAAAACTCATAAGCTGATGACCATATCGCATCGCATGAACGGGCAAGAGCACGACCGGACTCCCGGGTCCTTGAGATAATTTTTTGTATACGAAAGCCGGACTGATGCATCTGGCGGCATAAGGCACCTGATACTTTTCCTGCACCTATAAAAGATATTCTGTATTGCTTCACAGAACAATTGATATATTCTTCTTCAGGCCTGGGCGGTCGGGCCACCGAATGTCATAGGCAAAACAGGTGTTGACCCTTTGACTTCCTTTATGATACCATTAGCCGATTCATATTTTGCGATGTTATCCTGCAATGCCGCAACAAGCCGTTTTGCGTGTTCCGGTGTAAGGATTATCCTCGATTTCACCTGTGCCTTTGGAATTCCCGGCATGATACGCACAAAGTCGATCACAAATTCTGAAGCTGAATGAGTAATGACGGCCAGGTTTGAATAGGTTCCCTGGGCCACCTCATCATTCAGCTCGATATTGATCTGATTTGGATTTTTTGGATCTGACATATCTTGCACTTTTAAAGGATTACCTTCTGGAATCGGCTTCAGCAGTTACATTGGTCTCAGTAAGGCTTTCGAGCTCTTCGAGAGAACCGACTATTACACTGTTATACTGACGTTGTCCTGTTCCTGCAGGTATCAGGTGACCAACAATCACGTTTTCCTTCAGTCCCTCAAGCTTGTCGATCTTGCCAAGTATTGCAGCTTCATTAAGTACCTTGGTTGTCTCCTGGAAGGAGGCTGCCGAGAAGAAGCTGTTAGTTTGGAGTGCGGCTCTTGTTATGCCCTGGAGTACCTGGTTTGATGTAGCCGGAACAGCATCTCTTGCATCAACAACTTTAAGGTCGCGGCGTTTAAGGACAGAATTCTCATCCCGTAATTTACGGGCAGTAATTATCATTCCGGGACGAAGGGTCTGGGAATCACCGCCATCGACGATGTATTTCTTACCATAGATCCAATCGTTTTCATCCATGAAATCGAGTTTATCCACAACCTGGCGTTCCAGGAACTTAGTGTCACCCGGATCAATAATCTCGACTTTCCTCATCATCTGGCGCACAATGATTTCAAAGTGCTTGTCGTTGATCTTCACGCCCTGTAAACGGTATACTTCCTGTATCTCATTTACAATATATTCCTGGACTTTTGTCGGACCTTTAATAGCAAGGATGTCAGAAGGAGTAATTGCTCCGTCGGAAAGAGGAACACCAGCTTTGACATAATCGTTCTCCTGAACAAGTATCTGTTTTGAAAGAGGCACAAGGTATTTCTTAACCTCATCGGTTTTGGACTTAATTGTTATTTCGCGGTTACCTCTCTTGATTTTACCGAAAGTAACCTCACCGTCGATCTCGGATACAATTGCGGGATTTGACGGGTTACGTGCTTCAAACAACTCCGTAACTCTGGGCAGACCGCCAGTAATATCGCCTGACTTACCGACAGCTCTTGGTATCTTTGACAGAACATCGCCTGCTTCAACCATCCTGGTGGACTCGACAACAAGGTGGGCACCGACGGGCAGGTTGTATAACCTCAGTTCCTCACCTTTGGGTCCCATTATCTTAATCGCGGGGTTCTTGGTCTTGTCCCTGCTTTCGATTATAACCTTTTCCTTAAAGCCTGTCTGTTCATCCGATTCCTCTCTGAAGGTTATACCTTCAATAAGGTAATCATATGCAATCTTCCCGCCAAGTTCGGCAATAATAACCGCGTTGAAAGGATCCCATTCACATATAAGCTTGCCCTTTTCGACCTCCTGGCCGGGTTTTACATATAATTTTGAACCATATGGAATTGTGTGAGTAGTAAGGGCTATTCCGGTTTTCTTATCAATTATCCTTAGTTCGGCAAGACGTCCGATAACTATGTCAATATCGCCCTTCTCAGGATCTTTCTTCGGTACCGATCTGATCTCCTCAATCTCAGCAATACCGCTGTATCGTGCAACCAGCCTCGATTCTGACATAATATTTGATGCTGTACCTCCTACGTGGAATGTACGTAGGGTAAGCTGTGTACCGGGTTCACCGATACTCTGGGCAGCAATAACTCCGACTGCTTCGCCTTTCTGGACCATACGTCCGTTCGCAAGGTTACGCCCGTAACATTTAGCGCATACACCTTTTTTCGACTCACAGGTAAGAACCGAACGTATCTCCACCTGTTCAATCGGTGAATCTTCGATTCTGCCAGCCAGCTCTTCAGTGAGCTCCTGTCCTGCTTCCGAGATAAGCTCACCTGTAAGAGGATGAAAAACATCATGAACTGTTGTACGTCCGAGAATCCTTTCGTAAAGTGATTCAACGACTTCCTCATTTTTCTTGATGGCCGTGGCAACAAGTCCTCTCAGTGTTCCGCAGTCCTCCTCATTAATGATAACATCCTGGGAAACGTCGACGAGACGGCGTGTAAGGTAACCTGCATCGGCAGTTTTCAAAGCAGTGTCGGCAAGACCTTTACGGGCACCGTGTGTTGAGATGAAGTATTCGAGAACTGAAAGACCCTCCTTGAAGTTCGAAAGGATTGGGTTTTCGATGATGTCCGATCCGGTTGAACCTGATTTCTGAGGCTTGGCCATAAGACCCCTCATTCCTGAAAGCTGACGGATCTGTTCCTTTGATCCCCTCGCCCCTGAGTCGAGCATCATATAAACTGAATTGAAACCCTGCTTATCATTTGAAAGCTGTTTCATCAGCGACTGGGTAAGCCTTGCATTTACATGTGTCCAGATATCAATGATCTGGTTGTATCTTTCGTTGTTGGTTATGAAACCCATGCTGTAGTTATTCAGGACCTCTTCAACCTGCTCATAACCTTCGGTGACAAATTTCGTTTTCTCCTCAGGTATAATTACATCATCGAGGTTAAAAGACAAACCTCCCTTAAATGCTGAATAGAATCCAAGGTTCTTTATAGCGTCGAGGAAATCTGCAGTTTTTGCCGTTCCGGCAAGTTTCAGTACCCGTCCTATAATATCCCTGAGCGATTTCTTCGTAAGGATCTCATTTATGTACCCTACCTCTTCGGGCACAAACTGATTAAATATCACGCGGCCGACAGAGGTTTCGACAAGATGATTTACAAATTCACCGTCAACCCTGTCGTTTACTTTAACTTTAATAAGAGCATGAAGGTCAACCTGACCCTCGTTGTATGCAATATTTACTTCTTCGGGAGAATAAAAAACAAGACCCTCCCCCTTCACCTTGTCAGTTGCAGAGCTCTTCCTTCCCTTTGTGATATAGTAAAGGCCAAGTACCATGTCCTGTGAAGGAACAGTAATTGGTGCACCATTTGCAGGATTCAAAATATTATGTGATGCGAGCATAAGCATCTGTGCTTCAAGGACGGCACCGTTTCCAAGAGGAAGATG
>DOTV01000103.1:6487-6854 GCA_003520925.1 Bacteroidales bacterium
GGTCACCATCGAAGTCAGCATTGAACGCTGTACAGCAGAGGGGATGAAGCTGTATAGCTTTTCCTTCAATAAGCTTTGGCTGGAAAGCCTGTATACCGAGCCTGTGAAGAGTAGGCGCACGGTTAAGGAGTACCGGATGACCCTTAAGAACATTCTCAAGGATATCCCAGACTACAGGATCTTTTCTGTCGACAATTTTCTTTGCCGATTTGACAGTCTTTACAATGCCGCGTTCAATAAGTTTCCTTATAATGAATGGCTTGTAGAGTTCGGCTGCCATATCTTTTGGCAACCCGCATTCATGAAGCCCGAGTTCCGGACCAACAACAATCACTGAACGGGCTGAATAGTCAACTCTTTTACCAAG
>DOTV01000103.1:7121-8152 GCA_003520925.1 Bacteroidales bacterium
TTCTGGCGGAAGCGTCCCTGTTTGCCTTTAAGGCTGTCGCTCAGCGATTTCAGAGGACGATTTGCATCAGTTTTGACTGCATTTGCTTTTCTTGAGTTGTCGAATAATGAATCGACTGCTTCCTGCAGCATACGTTTTTCATTCCTGAGAATTACCTCAGGGGCTTTTATCTCTATAAGACGTTTAAGACGGTTATTCCTTATTATCACCCTTCTGTACAGATCATTAAGGTCGCTTGTGGCAAAACGTCCACCATCGAGAGGGACGAGAGGTCTAAGTTCAGGAGGGATAACCGGAACAACCTTTATAATCATCCATTCAGGTTTGTTGATGTTTTTCGAATCTCTGAAAGCTTCCACAACCTGCAGTCGCTTAAGTGCTTCATTTTTACGCTGCTGTGAGGTTTCTGTATTTGCCCTGTGGCGGAGTGAATATGAAAGATCATCGAGATCGATACGGCTCAGCAGCTTGTAAAGGGCCTCTGCACCCATATCAGCAACAAACTTATCGGGATGATTCTCTTCAAGGTACTGGTTTTCTTTCGGTAATGATTCTGTAATTTCCAGGTACTCTTCTTCCGTAAGGAAATCAAGGTACTTAACTCCATCAACAGCTTTTATTCCCGGGTTAATAACCACGTATCTCTCATAATAGATAATTGAATCGAGTTTCTTGGTAGGAAGTCCCAGCAGATATCCGATTTTATTAGGCAGCGAACGGAAATACCATATATGTGCTATTGGCACGACAAGGGAAATATGACCCATTCTTTCGCGGCGTACCTTTTTTTCGGTAACCTCAACACCGCAACGGTCGCATACTATTCCCTTGTAACGGATCCTCTTGTACTTCCCGCAATGGCATTCGTAATCCTTTACAGGTCCGAAAATCCTTTCGCAGAATAACCCGTCACGTTCAGGCTTATAGGTCCTGTAATTTATTGTTTCAGGCTTCAGGACTTCACCACTTGAACGATCGAGGATCTCCTCCGGTGAAGCAAGACCAATTGAGATCTTTGAGTAACTTGTTTT
>DOTV01000103.1:8413-8697 GCA_003520925.1 Bacteroidales bacterium
TGTTATCTCTTCTGAATGACATATACTGAAATTTATTTATTCAATAATTTAAAAATTAAAAATGAGGCTGGTTAGTCGAGTATTACGCTCAATCCCAGCCCTCTTAGCTCATGCAGCAATACGTTCAATGATTCCGGGATACCTGGTTGTGGCATTGGTTCTCCCTTTACAATCGACTCGTAAGCCTTTGCACGTCCAATAACATCATCCGATTTGATTGTGAGTATTTCCTGAAGGATGTGTGCAGCACCGAAAGCTTCGAGCGCCCAGACTTCCATTTCACC
>DOTV01000103.1:9066-11402 GCA_003520925.1 Bacteroidales bacterium
CCCAGTTTAAGCATGTAAATCACGCCCACAGTGGCTGGCTGGTCAAACCTCTCACCGGTACCGCCGTCAAAAAGGTATGTTTTGCCATATTTAGGCAATTTTGCCTTTTCGGTGTATTCGGTAATCTGATCGATAGTTGCACCGTCGAAGATAGGAGTTGAGAACTGCAGGCCTAACTTTTGTCCGGCCCATCCAAGAACGGTTTCATAAATCTGTCCGAGGTTCATTCTCGAAGGTACTCCAAGCGGATTGAGAACAATGTCAACAGGAGTTCCATCCTCCAGGAACGGCATATCTTCGGCACGTACTATTCTTGCAACGATACCCTTGTTCCCATGGCGACCGGCCATCTTATCTCCTACTTTTACCTTGCGTTTCTTAGCTATATATACTTTTGCAAGGCGGACTATTCCTGCTGGCAGCTCATCACCAATTGTTATATTGTATTTCTTGCGCTTAAAGATGCCATCGACCTCCTTATATTTAATTATGTAGTTGTGCAGGAGCTGTTTAATGCTGTCGTTTTTCTTTTTATCAGTGGTCCATTTATTTGGATTGATATTGAGAAAATCTATTTCCTGGAGCTGCTTAAGCGTGAATTTGCTCCCTTTCGGTATTATATCAACATTGAGGTAATCCTTGACACCCTGGGAAGTCTTGCCGTTTACAAGAATAAAAAGCTTGTCAACAAGCCTGGCTTTAAGTTCATCGGTACTCCTGTTGAAATCGGTTTCGATCTTGTCGAGGAGAGGCTTTTCAACTGCCTTTGCTTTTCTGTCTTTAATTGCTCTTGTAAAGAGTTTCTTATCAATTACGACACCTTCAAGCGATGGTCCGGCCTTCAGTGAGGCATCTTTAACATCGCCTGCTTTATCCCCAAAGATCGCGCGAAGAAGTTTTTCCTCAGGAGAAGGATCTGACTCACCTTTAGGTGTGATCTTTCCAATCAGGATATCTCCAGGTATAATATGTGCCCCGACCCTTATAAGACCGTTCTCATCAAGGTGTTTTGTAGCTTCCTCACTGACGTTGGGTATGTCGGAAGTCAGTTCCTCAAGACCACGTTTTGTATCGCGTACTTCAAGCAGATACTCATCGATATGCACTGATGTGAACATATCCTCCTGAACAACTTTTTCCGAAATAACTATTGCATCCTCAAAATTGTAACCTTTCCATGGCATGAATGCCACCTTAAGGTTACGTCCGAGAGCCAGTTCACCGTTTTTAGTACCATATCCTTCTGTAAGCACTTGACCTTTGGTTACTTTCTCTCCCTTTCTTACACTTGGTGTAAGGTTGATGCAGGTATTCTGGTTGGTCTTCTTATACTTTGGAAGGGTATATCGCTTGATGTCGTCATCAAAGCTTACAAATTTCTCCTCATCGGTACGGGTATACCTTATAACAATTTCATTTGAATCGACATATTCCACAATGCCATCACCTTCCGCAGCATAAAGGATCCTGCTGTCCCTTATAACCTGACCTTCAAGGCCAGTTCCTACTATCGGTGCATCGGGGTTAATAAGCGGAACAGCCTGACGCATCATGTTTGAACCCATAAGGGCCCTGTTGGCGTCGTCATGCTCCAGAAATGGTATCAGGGAAGCAGCTATTGATGCTATCTGGTTGGGTGCGACATCCATGAGGTCCACTTTTGCAACTTCCTCGAAAGGATAATCAGCCTCATATCTGCATTTTGCCCTTGCATTTTCAAAATGCCCGTCTTTCAAAAGGGGCGCATTTGCCTGGGCAATCATTTTTTCTTCTTCTTCCTCGGCACTCATCCATACTATTCCTTCGCCGGTTAAATCGACTTTTGCCTCATTAACTTTGAGGTAAGGTGTTTCGATGAACCCCAGGTCGTTAATTTTTGCATAGATACAGAGTGAAGAAATAAGTCCGATATTCGGGCCTTCAGGAGTTTCAATAGGACAAAGCCGTCCGTAGTGGGTGTAATGAACGTCCCTTACTTCAAATCCGGCTCTTTCGCGCGAGAGACCACCTGGTCCGAGTGCTGACATACGACGTTTGTGTGTCATTTCAGCCAGGGGATTTGTCTGATCCATAAACTGCGAAAGCTGATTCGTTCCGAAGAATGAATTAATTACTGATGAAAGTGTTTTTGAATTGATAAGGTCCACCGGTGTGAAAACCTCGTTATCCCTTACATTCATTCTTTCGCGGATGGTGCGTGCCATTCTTGCAAGGCCAACCCCGAACTGTGCATATAATTGTTCGCCTACTGTACGGACTCTCCTGTTACTCAGGTGGTCGATATCATCGACGTCGGTCTTTGCATTTATAAGCTGAATCAGGTAACCAATGATCTT
>DOTV01000103.1:11737-12255 GCA_003520925.1 Bacteroidales bacterium
CGGCCAACCTCACCAAGGTCATATCTTTTATCCGAAAAGAATAGTTTGTCGATAACATCCCTGGCAGTTGCCTCATCGGGCGGCTCAGCATTCCGGAGCTGGCGGTAAATATATATAACTGCTTCCTTTTCAGAGTTGCACGGGTCTTTCTGAAGAGTATTGTATATTATTGCAAAATCCGAAAGGGTTGAGTCATCCCTGTGAAGGAGAATTGCTTTTGCACCTGAATCGACAATCATGTCGACATGTTCTGCTTCGATGACTGTTTCCCTGTCGAGGATCACCTCATTTCTCTCAATTGAAACTACTTCTCCTGTATCCTCGTCAACAAAGTCCTCCACCCAAGTCTTCAGAACCCTTGCAGCAAGTTTACGGCCGATAAGTTTCTTGACATTTGTTTTCGAAACCTTATGCTCTTCGGCAAGGTTAAAAATCTCAAGGATTTCTTTATCGCTTTCAAAACCGATCGCTCTGAGAAGTGTTGTTACCGGCAGTTTTTTCTTTCTGTCGATATATGC
>DOTV01000103.1:12517-14358 GCA_003520925.1 Bacteroidales bacterium
TCTTTCTGTCGATATATGCATACATTACATTATTGATGTCAGTGGCAAATTCTATCCAGGAACCCTTGAAGGGGATTATCCTTGCTGAATAGAGCTTTGTTCCGTTAGCATGGATACTTTGTCCGAAGAATACTCCGGGAGATCTGTGTAATTGTGAGACAACTACCCTTTCTGCCCCGTTGATGACGAAAGTACCTCTCTCGGTCATATAAGGAACAGTGCCAAGATAGACGTCCTGGATCACTGTATCGAAATCCTCATGTTCCGGATCGGTACAATAGAGCTTGAGCTTTGCTTTGAGCGGAACGCTGAAAGTAAGTCCGCGTTCTATACACTCTTCAATCGTATAGCGCGGAGGGTCGATATAATAGTCGAGGAATTCGAGAACAAAATTATTTCTTGTATCTGTAATCGGAAAGTTTTCTGTAAAGACCTTAAAAAGTCCTTCTTTCTTCCTGTTTTCGGGAGTTGTTCCGAGCTGGAAAAACTCTCCGAATGATTTCAACTGAACTTCCAGAAAATCGGGATAATCAAGCAGATTTTTCCTGGAGGCAAAACTAATTCTTTCAGTATTTTTTGAAGACATTTATAAAAGGATTAAGTGAACTTATAATTAAAAGAACGAAAAGGCCTAGTCCCGATAAATCGGGACTAAACCTATAACCCAAAAATCAGGTATAACTTATTTAAGTTCAACTTCGGCTCCTGCGTCTACTAATTGACCTTTAATCGCTTCGGCTTCATCTTTTGATACACCTTCCTTAACAGGACCAGGAGCAGCATCAACTACTGCCTTGGCTTCTTTTAGTCCTAGACCGGTGATATCCTTAACCAGTTTAACAATTTGTAATTTCTGACCACCTGCTGCTTTGAGAATAACATCGAATTTTGTCTTCTCTTCAACCTTAGGTGCTTCAGCTCCTGCTGCCGGTCCGGCAACAGCTACTGCTGTTGCAGCGGGTTCAATACCATACTCTTCTTTAAGTATTTTTGCCAGTTCGTTTACCTCTTTTACAGTCAGGTTTACCAGTTCTTCTGCAAATTTCTTAAGATCTGCCATTTTTATAGAATTTAAATTTGATTATAACTTAATTATTGTTCTTTTTCGGATAGTGTTTTTAGCACACCATGCAATTTATTTCCGCCTGATTGTAAAGCCGATATAACGTTTTTGGAAGGAGACTGGAGGAGGAGAATAATATCTCCGATCAGTTCCTGTTTTGTTTTCACTGAGATAAGTGTGTCGAGCATTGACTCCCCGATGAAAACAGATTCCTGAACGTAAGCGCCTTTAAGAACAGGCTTATCATGTCCTTTCCTGAATTCTTTAATTAATTTAGCAGGACCGTTTCCGGTTTGTGCGAACATGATGGACGTGGTACCTTTAAGAACCGGATAGAGTTCTTCAAATTTACCTTCGGACATTTCGAGTGCTCTTTTAAGAAGAGTGTTTTTTACAACGATAAGCTTAATATCGTTTTCAAAGCACTTTCTTCTGAGATCACTTGTGTCAGCGGCATTCAGCTGAGCAGTATCAGTCAGATAGAAGTGGCTGTACTCTTTTAGTTTCTCAGCAAGGCTGTCTATGATAGCATTTTTTTCTTCCCGTCTCATAATTCTTTTTCGAGTTTAACTTTAAAATTAATCATCAAGACCTTTAGGATCGATCTTAATTCCCGGGCTCATTGTGCTTGAAAGGAACATGCTTTTGATGTAGGTTCCTTTTGCCGCAG
The DNA here is from genome assembly GCA_003520925.1 of Bacteroidales bacterium. Lineage (GTDB taxonomy): Bacteria > Bacteroidota > Bacteroidia > Bacteroidales > VadinHA17 > LD21. The sequence goes on from DOTV01000103.1 coordinate 14,251, forward strand.
CCGGTTTCAGTTTGTTTACCATGTGGATAAACTCCCTTGCATTCTCGACGATCTTTTGTGCCTCGAAAGAGACTTTTCCGATTGAGGTATGAATGATTCCGCTTTTAT
>DOTV01000103.1:14387-14678 GCA_003520925.1 Bacteroidales bacterium
AATCAATCTTACCCTGCTTCACTTCTTTAACAGCCTTACCAATTTCCATAGTAACAGTTCCACTTTTTGGGTTCGGCATCAGTCCGCGAGGACCGAGTATTCGACCTAACTGACCGACTTTACCCATCACGGATGGCATGGTTATGATAACGTCAACATCAGTCCAACCAGCTTTGATCTTTTCGACATAATCGTCAAGACCAACAAAATCTGCTCCGGCGCTTGTTGCCTCAGCCTCCTTGTCGGGAGAGCATAGAACAAGTACACGTGTCTGTTTTCCCGTTCCGTGAG
>DOTV01000103.1:14685-16776 GCA_003520925.1 Bacteroidales bacterium
CAATTTCCATAGTAACAGTACCACTTTTTGGGTTCGGCATCAGTCCGCGGGGACCGAGTATCCGACCTAACTGACCGACTTTACCCATCACGGATGGCATGGTTATGATAACGTCAACATCAGTCCAGCCAGCTTTGATCTTTTCGACATAATCGTCAAGACCAACATAATCTGCTCCGGCGCCTTTTGCTTCTGCCTCCTTATCGGGAGAGCACAGAACAAGCACCCGTGTCTGTTTTCCCGTTCCGTGAGGAAGGGAGACAACACCGCGGACCATCTGATTGGATTTCCTTGGATCGATACCTAACCTTACATCCAGGTCGATGGAAGCATCAAATTTCGTCTTGGTAATATCCTTTACCAGCGACGATGCCTCTGTCAACGTATAAAGCTTGTTCTTGTCGAGTTTCCCGACAGCAAGCTTCTGGTTTTTGGTAAGTTTAGTCATTTTTTTCTCCTAATTAATTATTTTTCGGGAGCACCTTTCAAGGTTATTCCCATACTTCTTGCGGTACCAGCTACCATCTTCATGGCTGACTCGAGTGTAAAACAATTCAAGTCTTCCATTTTTTCCTCTGCAATTGATTTGACCTGGTCCCAGGTAACAGTCGCAATCTTTTCTCTGTTTGGTTCTTTTGAACCTTTCTTTGATTTTGCAACTTCAAGGAGCTGAACGGCAACCGGTGGTGTTTTTGTAACGAAATCAAATGATTTGTCAGCATATACTGTTATAACAACCGGTATTACTTTTCCAGCCTTGTCCTGAGTCCTCGCATTGAATTGCTTACAGAAATCCATAATATTCACACCTTTAGAACCCAAAGCAGGCCCTACAGGTGGGGATGGATTAGCTGCTCCGCCACGAATCTGTAATTTGATTAATCCAGCAACTTCTTTTGCCATAATTTAAAATTTGCGTGTTTATTGCGAGAGCTTGACAGTCGTTCAGGAAGCATTACAAATATTACAACCGTCAATATCTTCTGTTAATTCTCTTTTTCTACCTGCATAAAACTAAGCTCAAGCGGCGTTTTTCTTCCGAAAATTTTAACCATTACCTTGAGTTTCTTCTTTTCATCATTCACCTCTTCAATAATACCTGTGAAACTGTTGAACGGACCATCGATAACTTTTACCGATTCGCCGACAAAGAAAGGCACATTGAGTTCTTCATCGCTGGCATTCAGTTCATCGACTTTCCCCAGTATCCTGTTTATTTCCGATTTTCTCAGCGGCACAGGTTCTCCGTCCTGCGATCCCAGGAATCCTATTACGTTGGGAATGTTTCTTAAAAGGTGTGGTATTTCCCCCGTGAGAACAGCTTCGACGAGCACATAGCCCGGGAAAAAAGTTCTCTCCTTACTTATTTTCTTGCCTGACCGTATCTGATAAACTTTTTCAGTAGGAATCAGAACCTGGGTGACAAAGTCTTCAAGTTTGAGGCGGGCCACTTCATTGTCGATATACTCCTTTACCTTTTTTTCCTTCCCTCCAATAGCACGAAGCACATACCACTTCTTAATATTCTCGCTCATCGGATTTGATCTCCTGTTTAGTATAACAAACTGTAAATGGATTCCATAATCTTACTGAAGCCCAAATCCATGAGAGCAACAATAACAGCAATTATCAATGTTGCCACCAGAACAAGCACACCGCTGTTCTGTAATTCGCTCCAGGTAGGCCAAGTGACCTTATGAACGAGCTCAGTATATGATTCCCTGAAATATCCTTTTATATCCATAGTACTACATTAATTTGCACGGGAGGAGAGACTCGAACTCCCGACACCTGGTTTTGGAGACCAGTGCTCTACCAACTGAGCTACACCCGTGTGGTGAATAATTACACAAGAATTTCAGTTACAGCACCGGCGCCCACTGTCCTGCCACCTTCGCGGATCGCAAAACGCAGTCCGACATTTATGGCAACCGGATAGATAAGGTCAACCGTAATCGTGACATTGTCACCCGGTATAACCATATCTCTTCCTTCAGGGAGAGTGATCTCACCAGTTATATCAAGGGTTCTAATATAGAACTGAGGACGGTATTTGTTATGAAATGGAGTGTGACGTCCGCCTTCTTCTTT
>DOTV01000103.1:17058-17213 GCA_003520925.1 Bacteroidales bacterium
ATCTCGGATTTGAACCTTGTGTGAGGTGTAATTGAGCCTGGTTTGGCAAGAACCATACCTCTTTTTATTTCTTTCTTGTCGACGCCTCTGAGAAGCAGACCAACGTTATCGCCGGCTTCACCTCTGTCGAGGATCTTACGGAACATTTCAACACC
>DOTV01000181.1 GCA_003520925.1 Bacteroidales bacterium
TATCACACCCTGCGTGGATCTTTGATAAAGAATCTGCCATTCTGAAATTGAAGAATTTCCTCTCCTGGTCAGCTAAACCTCCACTTACTGAGATAGTGCGGATACCGATATAAGCAAAGTAATTGTAAAAAGGAGTATCCTTTTCATGCAAATAAATAAAGTTCAAAAGTAATACAAAATAGAAAGCACTTTACCCCTTTTAAGACATCCGCCTTTTTGCTTCAATATGCCACAGAAGCTCTCTGATAAAATTAATTCCTCTTTTATCAGTGGTTTGTTTATCGTGTGGAGTTCCCTTCTCATCAAAAGTGCTTAAAATATTTGGTAGCCGCATTGTTGATGGCACAGTCAAAGCGCCAAGCTTCCATAATGAGAACTGAAGCGAAACAATAGCCTGCGTCCCTCCGAAATTCCCGTCCGAGACAGTCACAAATGCAACAGGTTTACGGCGCCATTCGTCGGTCAGAAGATCGACAGCATTCTTTAAACTGGCAATGGGACCGCCATTGTATTCCGGACTTATAATTATAACTCCGTCAGCAGATTTTATTTTTTCTGAAAAATCAATTGTTTCAGGTGATGGTGAATCCTGGTATTTCAGCCTTTCATTAAAAAGTGGAAAGTCATATTGCAACAGATCAAGAATTTCGACATCAGAAAGTTTCATTTCTTTTATCAGATCAAAGAAATAGAGAGCAATTCTGTGACTGTTGCGGCCCTTTCGAATGCTGGGTGAAATAATGACTATTTTCGCCATATATTATTTCTGTTTCTTGTAATCAGGAATAAGTGTAACACCTGGATAACCTATTCCTGCAAGCTCCGGATAATACGGGAATGTCTCTTCCCTGGAGTAGAATCCTGTGACAATTACGTGATAATATTCGAACTGTTTCACTATTTCAACCGGCAGATTAAGTTTCGACATTATTCGTTTCTGAGCACGTAATGCCTGCGATTCCCTGACAAATATTGCAACCTGCAGAGCTACTGTCGGCTCTCCCGTAACAGGTCCCTCTGCTATTGAAAGACGACCCGGCTTTTCTCCGGCTATTCTCAGTGAGTTACCCGGAATGACAAGTACCTTCTGAATTACCACAGGTTCTCTTTTGGCAGGCTCCACTAACGGTTGTGCCACGACTGGTGCCTGCCATGCATCCTTAACATCCAACTGCCCATAAGCAGGCATCAGTTTCTTTATAGCTTCAAGAACCGTCGGATCAAGGATAGGCTGTTCAGGGGTTTCAAGCCTGTAATAAACGGCCTTATTATCAATGGTAGCTTTGGCATAGATCGGAGCCGAGATCTGCTTCCTCAGTCCTATCGCACCTGATCTCAGACGGAATGCGTCTAGTTGCAGCTGAGCTTTCTCAGCAGCCGACAATGGAGCTTCTCTTTCAATAAAGGTCTCTTTTATTCTTGCAAGTGAGTCTTCCCTTGTTATCAGAACCCTTTGCTGCTGCCGTGCCAGAAGATGGATTATCCAAAGTTCCTTGAATCCCAGTTTATTAAGCTTTTTTATGTTTTCATCGACCTCTTCGCGGGTTTGCAGACCAAGAATACGAACCCTGTAATAGTCACCCTCAATTGTAATCTGGACATCTTTTTCAAGCTCCCTCTTTAGCATTCTCTGGAAGCCTTCAGCATATGACTTGCTTCTGAACGCTCCTATCTGAATCGCCCAGCTGTCCTGGGTAATAGTATAAACCTCCTCTGAAATCTCATGCAGTATCATGTAGGTTGTGTCTTTTCTAATAGCTGGCACTCCGGGTACAACGGGCAACTCACGTGTCACCAGACCCGCTTTAGCAGTGTCAACCGGAACCAGTTTTAGTGCAAAATCCAGTCCGTCAGCTATATCTCCGTCAAGTCCGCCTGCGATTGTGAACTTCCGGTTCTCAGGATCAGAAGTCATATTGAGTTTTCGCAACTGCGAGGTATCGATGCTGACTGTAAATGTCCCTGATGTGAGGCCAAAATAGCTGAAATAACCGTCATCTTCGGTGAGTGTTTTTCCCACAGGTTTAAGTCTGCTGTCAAAGAATCTTATTAGAATACGGCCCTGACCTCTCTTTTCTCCATCACTTTCAAGAAAAACGAAGCCAGTTGCTTCACCTGCAATTATAACAGGGACTTCTATACTCTTCAATATATCAGGATCAACGGCAACATTGTAAGTCTCTTTGGTTAATCTCCAGGAGATATTTTCAAAACTGTTTGGATCCAGATCTATGAAGCAGCTTGTATAGGGTTCCAGTCCAAGAATCCTGATTGTAGTGTCACGGTCGTTTTTAACAACACGCCCTCCGTTTGAATGCAGGTTGAGTCCCTGGGCCTTAGGTTCGCCGGGATCCTTCTTCCCGTTGGTATTCAGGTCGAGGAACGGAATAATTGAAATTCCTCCCTTGCCAACATTTGTACGGTTATCGGTTCCAAGATATTTAGTTTTCCTGTCACGGATAATGCTTCCCCTGGCATATTCAACAAAGCTTGTCTTATTATTGTACTGCCTTACTGCAGCACCGGCCTGGGCAAATGAAAAGTCATAGCGGAATCCGGCTTCTGCAAGCCTGAGGTTATTTCTGAAATTCTGCTCATACGACAGATTCATGAACCCGTTTTTTATTACACGTTTTTCGAGCCTGGCCTTTGCTGAGAAAAGTTTATTCTCTGTAAATCCATACTGGGCCTGAGGCATTAAAATAAATCCTGCCGGAAGCCTCAAGGCAAGTGCCAGATTGCTGTAGAGGTATGGTTTTACGTTTTCGACGAAAAGAGCATAAGTGGTTAAGTTAGTGCTTACGCCAAAAACAGATCCTGAAATAAGCCATTCAGCTGTTGTATATTTTGTGACAGGAAGAACCATCTGATTTACCGAGAATCGCTGGAATGACGAGAATTTTCCAATCTTCAGAGGTATTGACAATGTAGCCTTCCTCTCTTCCCGGTAATTATAAAAAATAGCCTTCTGATCCTTGTCGTATAA
>DOTV01000198.1:0-891 GCA_003520925.1 Bacteroidales bacterium
CCGTCTTCTTCTTTAAACCTCATACTGGAAAAGGGAATTCTCATTTCCACATACCAGCCATCAGGATCTTTTGTGGTTTTAACATCCCAGAAAGTATTCCAGCTGTCATTGAATGGAAGGTTTCGTGGATTTGATGAGATTGCATCATTCAATACGGTCAGATCATTCCTGAGTCCGCTTGGAGTTGTTGAAAACACCAGGGCATTTTCTTTATCATTAAATGAGTCAAAGACAAGAGTAAGTGACTCGTTGCTGTTTGACCCCTCATCCCTTTTCTTTGAAGTTACGAGCATCTTCGTCGCTTCCGAGTCATACAACCTGGCACCCACATATATATATGTATTATCGTAGCAAATCAGAACCTCGCTTTTTTCAGTTGGCTGATTTCCGAAGGTAGGCGTATGCATGACCATCGGCAGGATCTTAAGGTTCTGCCAGCAGGGATCATCAACTGTCCCGTCAAATTTTATTTCACCCTGAATTCTGGGAATAGTAAGCAGCTCCTGTGACCGGGCATTCAATATTGAAGCAATGATCGCTGCAAATAATATACATTTCTTTAGAATTACTGTTCTCATGTGATAGTTTATTAATTTATCTGACTTTTAATTACTTCAAAAAATTAAATTCATTTGAAGCAAAGCTAAAAGTTGATAAATCGTCGACTATAAAAACTTAAATGAGGCGGTGGAAATGTGAGTTGAAATGGCTGATATGCAGGATGAGTTTTGACCTGATTATCTGAAATTCCTGTCAGCTCTGTCAGGGTTTCAATTCTTGAGCATCTTATTTTCCGATTGAAAACCAGGTCTTAAATTCGGTAACTCTAGCCTTGCTGACAATTATTTTTTCCGGAGTTTGCACCTTCAGGTTGACAGAAAGTTTGCTGTT
>DOTV01000198.1:1237-3255 GCA_003520925.1 Bacteroidales bacterium
CCTCCAGTTCGTCAAGGGTATTTTCCATGTTATATGCCTTACCGTCAAGCGTGAAAATTTTGACAACTCCATGATCAATATAAAGATAACCTATATCATCGGTTTTCAGCGGCATCAGTTTGTCCCCTTTCACCGGAATAAGGAAATTGGATTTATATGCTGTACTTTTTTTGAAATATGATATCAGGTTCTTCAATTCATTATCTATAAATCCTGATGTCCTGGAAAACCTTCTAAGCTTATCAAGAGACCGCTTGACATCAAAAATATCAAGTGGTTTAAGAAGGTAGTCAATACTGTTTACCCTGAAAGCCTTCAATGCGTATTCATCATAAGCAGTCACGAAAATTACCGGGCAGTCAACCTGCACTCTATCAAAAATCTCAAAAGCCAGCCCGTCGGCAAGATGAATATCCAGGAAAAGGAGATCTGGCTGATCATTGTTCCTGAAATACTCAATTGTTGAATTAATGCTGTCAAGGGTATTTATTGTATCAAATGATCCCAGATCCTCAAGAATCTTCCTTAGATTCTGTGCAGCAAGAATTTCGTCTTCAACTATTAAAGCTTTCATTGTTTGATGGATTTATAAGAGGCAGTTCAACCTTGAATTCATTGTTTCTGTTTGAAATAGTTATATCCTTTCCGGCAAGATACTGGTATTGTTTTGAAAGGTTTGAAAGCCCGATTCCTGTGCTGAACTCTTTTGATACTCTTTCCTGGATAGGATTAGAAACTACCAGGTTTTGATCGGCAGTTGTCCCGATCTTTATCTTAAAAGGATTCTTATTGCTGATTTCATTGTGCTTGATTGCATTTTCAATAAGGATCTGGATTGCCAGCGGCGGTAGTCTGTAGTTTTTATACTGGTCGTCAATGGAGGTTTCAACCTTTAAACTGGTTCCATACCTTATTTTCACAAGATGCAGGTATGATTCAGCCACTTCCAGTTCTTCATAAAGACTTTTCGACTGAGCCTCAATGCTGCTTAAGGTGTACCTGAGCACAAGGGAAAGATGACTGATATAAAGCTTGGCATCTTTTGCATCCTGATCTATCAACTCCCTGAGTGCGGTAAGGGAATTAAACAGAAAATGCGGGCTCATCTGATTTTTAAGAGATTCATACTGACCAAGCAGTTTCTCATTTTTCAGCTTTTCATTTTCAATTTTAACAGATTGTTTGTCATAAATAGTTTTTATAAATATGATTCCGCTGATGACAATTGTTGCTATTATAAGATCACGAAATGAGTGTATCAAATTAAACATGTTTGCATCAGGTTCTTTATAAATTAAATGTTTAAAACCAAAAAATGCTTCGGTCAAGACAGTAACCGATACAATCGTGAGTATAATCGAAACCGAAATCCTTTTTGCATTGATATGCCGGTTACTGTCTAACGGTCTTAATATAAAATAGTTGATAATGAATGTGAGAAAAGCTACCAAGGAGCTTATCAGAACCTGACTTATAACAATACCAGGTCTTAAATCACGTGTACTAACTCCGGTATTTTCTGAAATTAGTCCGAATCGTAGCATTATACTATTAAAATGTATAAGGATTCCCAATACCAGAGATATGATTAATACAGCACCTAAATAGTTCCAAAACTGTTTTGTTTTCATAATTCAAATATACATCACTAAAAGAAACACATAGGATAAAAGAATTGAAATGGTCAATGAAGCAATTGAATCTGCCAAAATAATGGTCGAAATTTAAAATTGCAATGAAAAGACCATTTATAACTGGATCCAAAGATACCCTGGAATTCAATAGTGTCTGACTAAATTTATCAAGTGCAAGTTAAACTGTTGATTTTAACGACATTCACTAACAGGTCGCCCCGATGGGGCTCATTTTTCTGTTTAAGAATAATCTCTACAAACAGTTCGTCCCTAACGGTACTTAGGAAAGCCAAACTCCGTAGAGTCTGTCCCGCAATTTGCGGGGTAAATTCCACGGAGACCCCGGCCCTGGCTTCGGGGCGGTTATGCGGTTATGCGGTTATG
>DOTV01000121.1 GCA_003520925.1 Bacteroidales bacterium
CCGGGAAACGTGCAAACCTCACGCAAGTGATTTCAACAATTATTTTGAGGGTTAAAGCACCTCATACTCTCCTGTATTTCGTATATAAAATAACCGTTCGTTATTTTGTAACATCCTCGAAATGCTCCTGCCCCCACTCTATCATCTTCCCAATAATAGGCATCAGACTGGCACCAAGTTCTGTAAGCGAATACTCAACACGTGGCGGGATTTCAGCATAAGCCTTTCGCTTCAACAGATTGTCATTTTGAAGCTGTTTCAGAGTACATGTGAGCATTTTTTGTGAAATGTCGGGCATTGCTTTTCTAATTTCCGTATAACGCATCTTGCCATTAGTGTGAAGGTTACATAAAATAAGCAGAGACCATTTATCGGCAAACCTTCCTAATACATTTCTGATCGGACAGGTCGGGAATTGTAAATCAAGTTCTTTCATGCTATTGTTTTTACATACAAATATACATCTTATACTCTATTAGAGAGTAATAAAGAATTAAGGTCATTACAATTATAATTGATGGTGATTATTTTAATAAAATATTTACATATATATTACTGATAATCAGTATTTCTAACTAAAATGGTTCTTTACATACCCACTTGTTGGTTCTGTCAGTCCGGAGTATTATTGCAGATAATTACCAAATAAAGAGATAATGAGCAATTTAAACAAGTTAAACGGATGGGCAGGAGATGGTGAATATTATTCACGTACCTCTGCACAAAGCTACATGGCTTCAGACACAGATAACATGACTTCTTCCAGTTGTGATTCATCGTGTGGCTCAAAAGATGGCGATGCTAGTCCAAAACCATCTTCTTGTGGAGCAAGTGAAAGCGAACCCAATCCCTCATCATGCGGAGTTGGTGAAAGTAGTCCGAAACCTTCAGCCTGTGGCACTGGAGAAGGTGACAGCAAGCCAAAAACCTCTGCCTGTGGTTCCTCATGTGGAGTCAGCGAGAAGTAAGATTTTAAGGTTCCCGGTCAAATTTCAAGACCGGGAACCTTCTTAACCAATCAAAAGCTATGGAATACTTTGCTTTTCAATGGCACATAACCGATAGCTGTGATCAGCGCTGCCAGCATTGCTATATCTTTTCAGAAAACAATCATACAACACTGAAAGAGATGTCCTGGACTGAAATAGAATCTGTATTTGAAAATTGTCAGGATATGTGCAAAAAGGCGAATCGTATTCCTTATTTCTATATTACAGGCGGTGATCCCATATTACATAGTCGTTTCTGGGATTTGATGGAACTCTTTAAGGTACGCAAGATTGCTTTCACGATCCTTGGAAATCCATTCCACCTGAATGATGAAGTATGTAAAAAGTTAAAAGATTATGGATGCGAGAGGTATCAACTTTCGATTGACGGATTAAGGGAAACCCATGATGCGATGAGAAAACAGGGTTCCTTCGATATAACATTTGAAAAATTGAAATGCCTCCATAATGCAGGGATACGAAGTGCAATAATGACTACTGTTTCATGGATAAATGCTGAAGAATTACCCGGGATTATTGATATCGTTGTTGAAAATAGAGTCAATGTTTTTGCATTTGCAAGGTATGCACCGACTAGTTTTGAAAAAAGTACACACCTGACACCCGAAAAATACCGGGAGTTGCTTGAAATATGCTGGCAAAAATTTGAACTTTATAAAGAAAGCGGAACAAGCTTCAATCTCAAGGATCATTTGTGGACTCTATTTTTACACGAAAAGGGCCTTTTCAAAATTCCTGAAAACCTTAATGAAGATGTTATCTATGAGGGTTGCAACTGTGCCAACTGTCATCTCACTATCCTTCCGAAAGGGGATGTTTATGCATGCAGACGCTTTGAAAGCAATATCGGGAATGTATTCACAGAAAATCTTTATGATATCTTCCTTAGCGAGAAAATGGATTCTTACAGGGATTATTCAAAGTTCGAAAAATGTTCATCATGCGAATTAAAGAGATTCTGCCGTGGCTGTCCGGCTGTGACATACGGTTATACAGGCGATTATTACGGAGCAGATCCCCAATGCTGGAAGAAGATTGCAGTTTGAATATAAAATAGCGATGAAAGCAATCGTACTATACAAATCCTGTTCACCTGAAGAACTTAATATAAGTGAATTTCCGGTTCCTGAAGGAAAACCGGGGTGGGTGCTGATAAAAGTAAGAGCCTTTGGAATAAATCGTTCTGAACTTATAATGAGATCATATGAAGCCAATTCCCCATACATGAAATTACCCAGGATTCCGGGTATAGAATGTGCGGGTGAAATTGAAGATCCATGCGACAGTAATTTCACAAAGGGTCAAAGGGTAATAGCTTTAATGGGTGGAATGGGTCGAAGCTTTGATGGAAGTTATGCGGAATACACTCTTGTACCTTCCAAAAATGTATTTAAAGTTGATACAACTCTTGGATGGGAAGAGTTAGCAGCTATTCCGGAGACATACTATACCGCATACGGATCGCTTTTTGACAGTCTTAAACTTAAACCTGAAGATATTCTTTTAATACGAGGGGGTACAAGCGCCCTTGGTCTGTCAGCGATCCAGCTTGTAAAAAGTGTTGGTGGAACTGTTCTTGCGTCAACAAGAAATGAAAACAAGCGTGATTTATTATTGAGCCAAGGTACTGATAATGTCCTGATTGATAACGAAACTTTTACAGAACAGCTTTTCAGCCTGCATCCAAAGGGTGTAAATAAGGTACTTGATTTGATTGGTCCTTCAACACTTCTGGAGTCAGCCAGATTGGTAAGACATCATGGAATTATTTGCTCCACCGGAGTACTAGGGGGAAAAGGGATGTTGAATAACTTTGATCCTATAAAGGACTTGCCATCGGGGATCTACCTGACAGGTTTTTTCAGCAATTATCCCACACAGGAAATAATAAATGATATTTTCGAACATCTGAACCAACATAAACTCCGCCCGATCATCTCAAGAGTATTTTCCTTAGATGAGATTGGGCAGGCACACACATTAATGGAAAACAACACAGCTAACGGAAAAGTAATTGTCAGAATATAATATTTAATAATATCTGTATTATGAAAACATTGAAATCAATTATCATTATAATGTTTATGGCATTTGTAATGAGTCCTGCTGTTGAAGCACAAAAAAATGATATCTATATAAATCCAAACACTGGAAACGATCAAAACCCCGGCTCGCAGGAACAACCATTGAAAACATTGAATGAAGCTGCCATAAGGGTAAATCAATCCAACGGAACCGGAGCGATTACAATTTACCTTTCAGAAGGAATCTACGGTCTTGCAGCAACTGTAACATTTCATCCTGCAAACTGGCATTTTTCAGAAGATCAGCGGTTAACAATAAGGGCAACCGAATTACCGGATGATGAAGACTGGAATCCTGGCAAGATGCCTGTAATCATATCTACAATGCCTCTTGATTTTAAACCTAACGGACGACAGGATCCGCTTGGAGGGGCTTCATACGGTATCCAGATTGAAACAAGCTATGTTACAATTCAGGGCTTGAGAGTCTTAGGCACCCCGGTTCATGAAAGGCCCAAGGAAGGAATGGTAAGACGAAATTATCCAATTGTCAGAGAAGGCAGAAACCTGGATGATCTCAGGATTACTCAATGCCTGTTTGTTGGTGATGAACTTGTTATTCCGAATCATCTTGGCATATTAGCCAGCGGACAGGGAATTGTAGTTGATCATTGCGTATTTTACAGGTGCAAAGATGCAGTGGTATATTGGTTTTCTGACAAACCCGCTGAACGATGCGAAATGCACCATAACCTTATGATTGACAACTATGGGGCAGCCGTCTGGTCATGGACCGTGGCCGATGATTTCAAATTCTACAATAATGTAGTCAGCAACAATAATGTATTCTGGGAAGTAGGGAGGGATGAAAACAGAACATATTTTTTGTCAAATTCGATTGTAGTAGGGTATAACTCACTTGTAAATAAGGGAGGTGGTGCTTTTGGTTACGGAGAACCTGCCGATCCGAAAAGATTAAAATATGGCAATGATGTTATTATCAAAAAGGAAGGATCACTGCAAATCGAAAGGGATCCAACAAAACGTAATTTTTTGCATCTTTTACCTGGCACATTGGGTTCTGATATGGGCGCAGGATTATTCACAAAGTAGAATTGATGCAAGGGAAACATTTACTTTCCAGTTGCAGGTTTTGTCCGCATGTTCCTTTACAGCTTCGCAATTGACTTTCTGAAAAAATAACATAATTATCTGTTTTTAAAATTGGATGATCTCGATTTTATTCTGAATTCCCTGCTCGAAGAACAACCTGAGTACAGGCAGTTGATTATCCCATCAGAAATGGTTGGAAAAAAGCAACTTATGCGTTCCCTCATGAATCTTCGGCCCCCTGTTCCAATTTCAGAACTTTTTCTCAAAGCTCAGGACAAAGAATTGCAAAAACAGCTTCATGAAAAAGGGATAGTCAGATTAAACCAGGCTCTGTTATCTCCAATTGACAACAGGCTTAAGCTTTGGCAGGGAGATATAACAAGACTTAAAGCTGATGCAATTGTAAATGCTGCCAACAGTCAGATGCTTGGATGTTTTGTGCCGCTGCATTCCTGTATTGATAATGCAATACATTCGGCAGCAGGGATTCAGTTACGATTGGAATGCAATGAACTTATAAAGAAACAGGATCATCCGGAACCAACAGGCTCGGCAAAGCTTACTAAAGCATATAACCTTCCGTCAAATTTTGTAATTCATACTGTGGGGCCAATAATTATCAATGGAAGAGTGACACAAAAGGAAGAGAGTCAATTGGCTGACTGTTATCATTCATGTCTTTTGCTAGCTGAAAAAAATAATCTGAAAAGCATCTCTTTCTGCTGCATTTCCACAGGTGAATACAGGTTCCCGAATCAGCACGCAGCAGAAATTGCTGTAAGGACAGTATGCGAATATTTTGGAGAATACAAATACACCGGAATTGAGACAGTGGTTTTTAATGTTTACAAGGATATTGATTATTCCATTTACAGTCAAATATTAGAGTGCGGTAAAGTATGAGTGAATTATTTTCAGACAGAATTAAAAGGGCTCGAACTGCGATTAAAAATGCTGAAAAACTTATTATCGGAGCAGGAGCAGGATTTTCCGCAGCGGCTGGGATTGAATATGATGGAAACAGGTTTATCAAGAACTTCAAGCCTTTCATCGAAAAATACGGGATGAAAGATCTTTACACTTCCAGCTTTTATCCTTTCAGAACACAGGAAGAAAAGTGGGCATACTGGGCAAGACACATCAGTTTAAACCTGTTTGAAACACCCGTTAAGAAATTGTATATTACTTTGATGGAGCTTACTTCATCAAAGGATTACTTTGTCATTACTACAAATGTTGAGGGACAGTTCACAAAAGCAGGGGTTGAAAAGTCAAGATTTTTTGAGGTCCAGGGCAACTATGGATATTTACAGTGTGAGAAAGCCTGCCATGATAGACTGTACTCTGATGAAAAGATTGTTGAACAAATGCTTTCAGAAACAATAGATTGCGGGATACCACCATCACTGGTTCCCAAATGTCATGTGTGTGGGGGAAATATGGAAGTCAATCTTCGGAAGGATAATTTTTTTGTCCAGGACAGTAATTGGTATATTTCCGAGAGTAATTATAGAAAATTCATATCTGGCTCTGAAGGGAAATCGTCTGTATTTCTTGAACTGGGTGTAGGATACAACACTCCCGGAATAATAAGATTCCCTTTTGAAGCCATGGTTCGTAATAATCCCAAAGCCACTCTTATCAGACTCAACAGAGATCACACAAAGGGTATTTCTGAAAACACTGAATCGACAATATCTTTTAATGAGGATATGACGACAATCATTAGTGATATAAAGAAATATTAAGCTGCAGTTCGCTTAACCGGTAGCAACTTTCAGTAGTCAGGGGAGCAGAAAAAAGAGTGAGAGTGAGAGCGAGAGCGAGCACTCTCATTCTTTTTTCCTCAAAACCCGCACTCACACTCACACTCAAAAATAAATTTGACTTTAGGTGTTATTATAGTGTACCTTTACTTAAAGGTACGCACTAAATACCTGATCATGAAGCAGACAAAAATAGTGCCGGGCGGATTTATTCTTTTCCTGTTTGCTGTAATCCTTATGAACTGCGGTTGCGCTACGACTCTCATCAGGGGAATGCATGACCCGCATCTGATTAATTCATACTCTTCAGTTAAGAATGTAAAGGTTCATATGAAAGACGGTTCACTCTTTATGCTCGATTCTTTGATCACTTATGAAACATCGGACACAATTGATGGTTATGGTATTTATTATGACAAGTATCGGGATATTGTAAAATTCAACATTCATAAATCAGGTATTGTTATAGATTCTGTATTTAAAATTGCCCTACCTGATGTGGCTTTGCTGGAAGTCAACAGCATAAAGAATCTGAGAGGCAAAGCTATCGCAATGACACTTATTTCAGTCGCAAGCCTCGGACTTACTACATACTGCCTTATTAATCCTAAAGCTTGTTTTGGATCGTGCCCTACTTTTTATTCCTGGGATGGCAATGATACTACCCTTATGGCCGAAGGCTTCTCATCAAGCATTTTAAGTATTTATGAGAAAGATGATATTGATATGCTATGGTCGGCATGTCCGACTGATAAGATTTTTAGTCTCAGGTTAACTAATGAGGCTCTGGAGACTCACACTATACGGTCCGCCAACATCCTGTTATTACCACGGGAAGCCGATTCCAGAGTATTTGCAACCGAAACAGGTGATTTCTTTCAGACATCCCATATTCAAAGTCCTGCACTATGCACAGCACCTGAAGGCGATTGCCTGGAAAAAGTAATTGCGATGGACAAAATGGAAAGGTACAGTGAAAGCGATCGGAATAACCTCATTTCAAAAGAAATTATAGAACTAACCTTCGACAATGTGCCTGAAGGTGACTTGGGCTTTATTATTGGCTGCAGACAAACATTAATGACAACTTACCTTTTTTACCAGAGTCTGGCATATCTGGGCAGTTCAGCAGGGTATTTTGCTTCCCGGATTGAAAGCGGCGACAAATCATTGCAAAAAAGGGTTGACAGGGTCCGGGAACTGCTTGGAGGAATAGAGTTGTTTATAAGGAACTCCGACGGCAAATGGGTCAAGTTGAACGAAATAGCTGAAAACGGACCCATTGCCTCAGATATACATCTTATTCGTTTGCCCCGCACAGGTTCAAAAGAGCTAAACATGCGTCTGCGTCTGACAAAAGGATTATGGAGAATTAATTATCTGGCACTCGGCACCTTGATGAAACAGGTAAATCCAACTATAATAGAACCATCACTTGTGATTTCAGAAAAAGGTATAACAACCAACCCTGAATGTCTTTTGAGGGATCCGCAGAATCCTCTTGTAACTCTTCCGGGTGATGTCTATGATTTATATTACAGTTTCCCTGATTTTCCTGGTAATTATGAAATTTTCCTTAAAAGCAGGGGATATTATATAGAATGGATGAGAGAACCATGGCTCAGGGAAGAGAACCATTTGAAAGCTGCTCTCTTTTTCGGAATGCCCTGGCTTTTTATGAAGATGGCGGCAGATGATTTTAAGAAGACTGAACCTGTAATGGAAGAAAGTTTCTGGAACAGCAGATATGTCAGAAAGAATTAAAATTTTGACAGGTATCTTTGGATTTCTGATCCTTTTTGGAGGATGCAGAAGTGCACTTGTACCTGCCGGGTACAAGTTGAGTCCCCGGGAGGTGAGCAACAGCTTCACCGGCTCCTGGATTGACATTTCTTATGGTACCGGAGATACAGCAGCCCTGAAACTCAATTTATCGGGAGAACTTATTGCCCTGAATGAGGATACTGCCTATGTTCTTACAGAAACTGCATTTGTCCCATTAACAGTTAAAAACATAATATCAGCAAAACTTCATGTTTTCAATCCTCAGGCTGCAATCTGGCCAGTATCTGGATTATTATCATTTATACCGAATATTGTCGGGGAAATTGCCAATAGTACTGGAGGCGGATTCGTGCTTTTAGGGGCACCAGTAGCCGGTTTTGGCATTTTATTCGGCCTAGCCGAAACGCGGAGTAATGCAACTTTGAAATATCCTGACAAGAGCAGCTTTGATGAATTCGTAAAATTTGCCCGTTACCCACAGGGTCTCCCTGCCGGATTGGAGACCGGGAAACTTCATCTTATTAAGTAATCCGGACAGGAAACAGGTTGATAATTATTTTTTTCTGAAATCCCAGGATTAATTTCGTTGTATGACAGATTACCAGTGATTAAATTTTTGCTTACTTTAACCTGAACAAGAATTCAGAAGGTATGAAAACGAAGCTCTTTTTTATTGGAGTTATTATTTTATCGGCCTGTTACAATAATGTCCCTGATGAAAAAACAAACCCGGATGCTTCAAAAGGCTGGGCATTGATAGGTTTCGTTAAAGCCGACAGTATAAATCCCATATTAAAACCTTCTCCGGACCAGCTCTTTTTCTGCCCCTTAAACAATAAAGAAATAAAATGGGAAGAGAGAAATGTTCTGAACCCTTCGGCTGTTGTAAAAGATGATAAAGTCTATATGATTTACAGGGCACAGGACAACCAGATGACTTCCAGACTGGGACTTGCGGTAAGCAGCGATGGTTTGCATTTTACAAAACAACCAAACCCGGTTTTCTTCCCCGACAGCGACAGCATGCAATTGTATGAATGGAAAGGTGGGGTGGAGGATCCAAGGATTGTAGAAGGGGAGAATGGTATTTACATTCTTACATATACTTCATATGATGGTAAAACTGCAAGGCTTTGCCTGGCAACCTCCCCTGACTTAAGAAGCTGGACAAAACACGGATTGGTACTGGGGGAAGGAAAATATAAGGAAACCTGGTCAAAATCAGGAGCCATTGTATCAAAACTGGCTGGCGACAGAATAATTGCGGCCAGAATCGGCGGCAAATACTGGATGTACTTTGGTGATACCGATCTGTTCATGGCAACCTCTGAAGATCTTATCCACTGGACGGTTGTAGAGAATGATGAAAATAAAAAGATGATTTCAGTTTTGCAGCCGCGGCCCGGATATTTCGACAGCCGTCTGGTGGAACCCGGGCCCTTCGCCCTGATCAGTGACCAGGGAATCCTGCTGATCTATAACAGCAGTAATGCTCTCAGCAATAATGATCCCGGATTGCCTTCATTTACATATTCTGCCGGTCAGGCTCTGTTTGATAAAAAGTATCCCTATAAGTTGATCGATCGTTTGGACAAATACTTCATCTATCCTGACAAGACATATGAAAAAACCGGAGAGGTGAACAATGTTTGTTTTGTAGAAGGTCTTGTATTTTTCAGGAAAAAGTGGTTCCTCTATTATGGAACTGCCGATTCTAAAATAGCCGTTGCTGTTAAAGAATAAATTCCGCTATTAATAATAAAATTGACTTTTGTTTATCAGTTTTATAACTTTGAGATTCAGTTAACCGATTTGCAGTAAGTTGTTTCCTGTAATAAATCTGGTCTCATGGAAACAAAGTATTGGAAACTTCCTTTGATAATTTTATCTCTTGTTCTGCTGTTTCTGTCGGTTTGCAAAAAGGAGGTGATACCTACCGTTAATACTCTCGGGATAACAGAAATTACGGAAGAATCAGCTGTTGTAAAATATAAAATACTAAGTGATGGCGGGGATATGGTTATGCAACATGGTGTTTGCTGGAGCCTTGATGCAGATCCAACAATATCATTAAGCACCAAAACCAGAGATGGAAGCGGTACCGGTAGTGCTCCGGGTGAATACCTGAGCTTTGTGACAGGATTAGTTCATAGCAAATCTTACCATGTCAGAGCCTATGCCACTAATTCAATCGGAACAGCTTATGGTGAGGACATTACTTTCAGCACACGTCAAATCTTTGCTCCTGAAGGTGTAACAACAAAAGGAGTAACAACAATTGCATCATCAGCTGCTATTTGCGGCGGCAGAATATCGGACGCAGGTGGATCGTCTAGGTTAATACGGGGTGTTTGCTGGAGCACAAATCCTGATCCAACTGTTCATGCTTCTTTTATAGCTGATACAATTGATTCCTTCGATCTGAGTTCATATCCTTCATTTACAAGTTTCATGACCGGGTTGACCGCCGGTACAAAATATTATGTCAGGGCCTATGGGTCAAATCAAGCAGGAGTTACCTATGGCGCCCAGATCACTTTTGCAACCGGACCAGTTGTCGTTGATCTAGATGGAAAACTTTACAATAGTGTAACTTTAGGTACACAAACATGGTTAACGGAAAACCTTGCAACAACGATATTTAATGATGGAACACCTGTTCCGTTGGTTGCCAGCCAGAATGAATGGGATAACCTTGGATCCCCGGGTTATTGCTGGTTTAATAACGACAGAGCGGCTAATGGAGCCACCCAGGGAGCACTTTATAACTGGTATGCAGTCAATAAAGGCAAACTTTGCCCGGTCGGTTTCCACGTTCCTTCAGATGCGGAATGGACTGTACTTTCGGATTTTCTAGGTACGGAATCAGGAAACAA
>DOTV01000077.1 GCA_003520925.1 Bacteroidales bacterium
TTTTCCATATCACAGGTAATAAGAGAAATGAGCAAGGCCATCTACACCGATACTGAAGATGGATATAATCGTATACCCGATACCCGTGAGGCCATCGCCCAGATGTTTGAACTTTATAACATGAGCGGCAATCCGGATGACTTTAAACAATTGACTGACCTTGATAATACAAAAGCCCATATTCTGATCCGGATTTCAGAACCGGAGAACAATATTATTAAATCAGTAAAGAGAAGGCTATCCGAACTGACAGTGAATTTTCCAGCCGAAGTAAGTGTAGGCGGATATGCAATTATAATGTCAGATTTTGCTGAATCAATTATAAAGGGACAGATATTCTCACTGCTTTTTGCAGTATTTACCGTTCTTTTACTCCTGACAATAGTTTTCAGATCTTTTAAAGGAGGGCTTGTTGGTTCTATTCCTCTTGTTGCCTCTATTCTGATACTTTTTGGTTTTATGGGCTATACCGGTATAGCACTTGATGCAGCTACAGCCCTCCTGTCATCTATTATGATCGGAGTCGGTGTGGATTTCACCATTCAATATATCTGGTGCTTTAACCTTCAGATAAGGGCCGGATTGACATATGCTGAAGCTACTTCTTCTGCAATAGGGACTATCGGACGAAGTATAATAATCAACGCTTTTAGTGTAATGGCCGGATTTGCAGCACTAATGTTTTCAGGATTCACTTCGATCCGATTTTTTGGATACCTGGTACTGATCTCAATGGGATCGTGCCTGATTGGTGCACTTGTGATCATTCCGGCATTTCTGATGAAATACAAACCAGGGTTTCTGGGATTTGAAACAGAAAATAAGAAAAAAGTAAGAAATGAAAAGGAGAGTACTATTATTGGGGTTAATACTGCCGCTTTTGCAGGCAGCAGCGCAACAGCCTGATGCATCGCAGATAATGAATAAAAGCCGCGATCAGAGCATTACAGGTTCTCTGAATGCAACAGTTGTTCTTACCATAACTGAAAAAGGAGGATCAACCCGTAACAGAACAATTTCGATGATGACCAAAAGCTATGCTGAGGGGCTTGAAAAAAGAATCATCAGATTTATTGAACCGGCTGATGTAAGAGGTACCTCAATGCTGGTGTTTGACAATAAAAACACAGCAGATGAGATGTGGATATATCTTCCTGCTTTGAAAAAAACCCGGAGGATCGTTACTTCAGAAAAAGGTAAAAGCTTTATGAGCTCAGAGTTTTCAAATGCGGATATGAGCTCACCCTCTGTTTCTGACTTTACACACAGACATTTCGAAAAGTCTGGTAGCAATAACCAGTGGATTATTGAAAGCATTCCTGTCAATGAAGACAAGGCTGAAGAATATGGTTTCTCGAAGAAAATAAGCTATATAAGCATGGATAAAGATCAGGTGCTTAAGATGGAGTTCTATAATTTTGATAATGTGCTTTTTAAGGTAATTGAGATAAAAAGCATCTTCCCTCTGAGCGATGGAAAATATATGGTAAAGGATATGGTTGCAAGCAATCTTAATACGAACCGTAAATCGGAAATCCTCTTCACTAAAATCAATGAAGGGGAGCATATTGAAGATTCTAATTTCACTATTCAGAACCTGGAAAGGTAGAAAACCAGTTACACTAACCAAAACTCATCAGGGTTTTATAATCGTTCCGTCACCCTTTCTGAGTGTCCAGTTTGATTTTGTACCTATCGGGTATTTTGCTGCCTCTTTCTCATTGATATCCACTCCCAACCCCGGAGCTTCATTTATATACATGTATCCGTTCTTGTAGGTCTGGCAGCCGGGAAAAACTGCCTGAGCCTTTTCACTCCAGAAATGAGATTCCTGGATCCCGAAGTTCCAGACAGCAAGATCGATATGGGCATTAGCTGCATGTCCGACAGGAGAAACATCACCCGGTCCGTGCCATGCTGTTTTAATATTGAACCACTCCCCCAGCCTTGCAATTTTCATTGCCGGGGTTATTCCGCCGATCTGTGACAGGTGAACCCGAATATAATCAAAAAGCTGATCCACCATATAGTCCCTGAATTCATTAATATTGTTGAATAATTCTCCCATTGCGATCGGGACAGTGGTACTGGTTCTCAGCTGTCTGAACCATTTCATGTTCTCGGGTGAAAAAGGATCTTCAATAAAGAAAGGTCGGTATTGTTCGAGCTGCTTTATAAGATTAATAGCATCAAGCGGTTCAACACGTTCATGGATGTCGTGCAATAGCTCAATATCCTCACCGCATTTTTTCCTTACATAATCAAACATTTCAGGTACTCTCTTTAGATAGGTACGCTGATCCATATACATATCCTCCTCTCTTCCGAAACCAGCCTCTTTGAAATCAGGCTTTTTCTCCATTGTACCTACGCCTCCGTAACCTCCCTGCTGAATTCGTACATGGCGGAACCCCTGTTCCATAAATTGCAGCACCCTTTCTGCAAGTGCTTCATAAGTCGGGCCGCTTGCATGAGCATAACAGTCGACAGCTATTCTTGATTTACCTCCAAGAAGCTGATAAACAGGCATATTTGCCCTTTTCCCCTTTATATCCCAAAGCGCTTCATCCAGTCCGCTAAGTGCATTATTGAGAACAGGTCCATTTCTCCAGTATGAACTAACATATGCCGATTGCCACATATCTTCAATATTGTCAGCATCCTTACCTGCACAAAAGTCATTGAGATAACTGTTAATGGCAGGGATGACGGCCATTGCCCTCTGTGTAAATGTGGCGCAGCCGAGTCCGTAAAGACCGGGTTCACTTGTTTCGACCTTAACCACAATCAGATTTGACCCTTCGGGGGCTGTTGCAATTGCCTTTACACTCTTTATTTTTAAGGGAGGAAGGCCAGCCGACCATAAAGGTGTTTCGCGGGTTTCTGCTCTTGGAGCAGGACTTTTAAAAAAACCAAGTAAGCCTGCAGCAGAACCTGCTGTTAATAATTTCACAGCATCCCGCCGGTTTAATTCGGAATAGGTATTGTTCCTTTTCATAAGTTAAAACATAAAATTGTAATTCTAAATTTACATAAATTTCTGACTGCACAATAAGGTCAGACCGGAATGGGAAAAGATTAATAACTGATTATCTTTGTTATCATCACAAACCCATAAATGATACGGAAAGAAGATACTATCTGTGCTCCTGCAACCTCTTCAGGAGGAGCTATTTCAGTCATAAGGATGAGCGGTCCTCAGAGTATTGATATCTGCGAAAAGATATTGGTACCTTTTGATAAGAACCTTAATATCAGGGAACAAAACGGGTTCAGAATTATCCATGGCGAGATCCGCGATGGAAAAGAGGTTGTTGATGATGTTCTGGTGAGCATTTACAGGGCACCTCACTCATACACAGGTGAGAATTCAATTGAAATTTCCTGTCATGGATCACCATTTATAATAACAGGAATTCTTGAACTGCTGATAAGGAATGGTGCTTTAGCTGCGATGCCCGGTGAATTCACGCAGAGGGCTTTCCTTAACGGGAAGATGGATCTCTCGCAGGCTGAAGCGGTTGCAGATCTGGTTGCCTCCGGAACAAAAGCGGCCCACCGCATAGCAATGTCACAGATGCGTGGCGGATTCTCAGCAGAAATAAGCAAACTCAGATCAGAACTTCTGAAGTTTGCTTCCCTGATTGAGCTGGAACTGGACTTTGGAGAGGAAGATGTTCAGTTTGCGGACAGAAAAGAACTGAACTCAATAGTTCTGAAAGTTAAGGAGCTGGCTGACAAACTGGCAAATTCATTCAGACTTGGAAACGTTATTAAAAATGGAATCCCTGTTGCCATTGTCGGTAAACCCAATTCAGGAAAATCGACATTGCTCAATGCACTTCTTAATGAAGAGAGAGCAATAGTATCGGAAATCCCTGGGACAACAAGGGATATCATTGAGGATTCCATAGTGATTAACGGATTGGAATACAAATTCATAGATACTGCTGGCTTACGTGAAACTTCAGATATTATAGAAGGCCTTGGGATCAGAAAAACAAATGAGAAAATAATGGAGGCTTCTGTAATAATTTTGGTGGATGAAATATCCGAATCACCCGATATAATAAACCAGAGAGCCGACAGTATAAGAAACAAGATAACCGGGTTTGATAAAAAACTGATTGTTCT
>DOTV01000237.1:0-431 GCA_003520925.1 Bacteroidales bacterium
TTTAACATGCACTCTTTTTTGTAGGGATTTATTTCAAAAATAAACGGTTCCCCATCCGGAAGAGTTGCAAGCGATTGCTTTTCAAGATCTATTCTTATCATCGATCCGGGTTCCTTTTGAATAGTATACAGAAGGTTATTCAGAAATTTTTCAGAAACCACAACAGGAAGCAATCCATTGTTAAGGGCATTATTTTTGAAAATATCGGCAAAAAAGCTTGAGATCACAGCTCTGAATCCGTAATCATAAATTGCCCATACAGCATGTTCACGGCTTGATCCGCTTCCGAAATTCTTACCTGCCACAAGTATTTTACCTCTGTATCTCGGGTCGTTTAGGACAAATTCCATATTTCTATTCCCTGTTTTGTCGTATTTCCAGTCACGGAAAAGATTTTCACCAAACCCTTCCCTTGAGGTTGCACTTAGGAA
>DOTV01000237.1:761-11855 GCA_003520925.1 Bacteroidales bacterium
TATTGAATTTTTCTTTCGACATTTCTGTTCTCTATTATTCAGATTATTTTAAACAATGAATTCGCGGGGATCGGTAATTCTTCCGGTAATGGCAGCAGCGGCTGCAGTCAAGGGACTTGCAAGAAGAGTTCTTGCCCCCGGTCCCTGGCGCCCTTCAAAATTCCTGTTTGTTGTTGAAACAGCATATTTCCCTGCAGGGATTTTATCTTCGTTCATTGCGAGGCATGAAGAACATCCCGGTTGTCTAAGTTCAAAACCAGCCTTTTCAAGAATTCTGTCAAGACCCTCGATGATCGCCTGTTTTTCAACTGCTTTTGATCCGGGAACTATAAGTGCAGTTATGTTTGAAGCTTTCTTTTTACCTTTGACAAGGTTTGAAAAGGCTCTTAAATCTTCAATTCTTCCGTTGGTACAACTGCCCAGAAAAACATAATCAACAGGATGTCCGAGCAGCTTCATCCCGGGAACAAATCCCATATAATCGAGAGATTTAAGAAATGAAACTGAATCTTCAGAACTTATATCATCCATTGAAGGAATTGAATCATCAATTGCCATTCCCATGCCTGGATTTGTGCCATATGTTATCATTGGTTTGATATGGTTGCCGTTAAACTCCAGCTCGCGGTCAAACGTTGCATCAGGGTCGCTTTTCAGTTCTTTCCGGTTCAGTAGAAGCGAGTTCCAGTCGAAACTTTCAGGAAATGATGGCAGCTCTTTCAGATATCTGAAAGTTGTCTCATCGGGAGCGATAAGCCCGCCCCTTGCTCCCATTTCGATACTCATATTGCAGATCGTCATCCTTCCCTCCATGGTCATGTCGCTTATAACCGATCCGGTGTATTCTACAAAATAGCCTGTAGCACCTCCGGCAGAGATCTGCGATATAACATACATGATTATGTCTTTTGGAGTTACTCCCTTTTGAAGGGTTCCGTTGATTGTTATCTTCATTTTTTTTGGCCTCGGCTGAAGAATGCACTGTGTTGCAAGAACCATTTCAACTTCGCTAGTACCTATTCCGAAGGCGATGGTCCCGAAAGCACCATGTGTCGAAGTGTGACTGTCGCCGCAGACAATAGTCATTCCCGGCCTGGTATAGCCCAGTTCAGGACCTATTACATGCACGATTCCGTTATTGGGATGATTAAGTCCAAATAATTCTATTCCGTATTCCCTGCAATTTTCTTCAAGTCTCTCGACCTGGTTTCTTGATAGTTCTTCCCTTATGGGTTTATCCTGATTTTCAGTCGGGATATTATGGTCGGCAGTGGCAAGAGTCCTGTCCGGCCTGAAAACAGGTATTCCCCTTTTTTTCAAGCCATTGAATGCCTGAGGGCTTGTCACTTCATGGATGTAGTGTTGATCGATGTAGAGGACATCGGGTCCATTTTCGATCGACTGAACTACATGTGAATCCCATATCTTGTCAAAAAGTGTTTTCGGTTCCGTCATTTGATTTTGGATATTGCATCTATAAATGCCTCAACCGAGGCGGTTACTATATCGACATTTGCAGAGAATCCGTAATAAATCTTTCCCTCGTGTTCGATCTGAATATGCACCTTCCCGATATCATCGCTTCCCTTTGTTATTGCCTGGATCAGGAACTCTTCGAGATGAACTGTTTTACTGATAAGGTGCTTGACCGCGGCAAAGGAAGCATCAATCGGTCCGTTTCCTGAAGCCGTCGAGGTATGGACCTCTCCGTTAATCCTGATTCCCACTGTTGCAACAGGAATAGCTGATTTTCCGCATGTAACCTGAAGCAGTTCAAGCTTTAGCGACTTTTCACCTGAAAAGACTTCCCCTGAAAGAATTCTGAGGTCCTCATCGTTGATCTCTTTTTTCTTGTCGGCCAGTGTAAGAAAACGGTGGTAAATATCATCAAGTTCCTCCTTTCCGAAATTATAACCTAGTGTTTCAAGCCTGTGATTGAGGGCTGCCCTTCCGCTTCTTGCGGTCAGGATAATTGATGATTCCTTTATTCCTACCTCATGCGGATCAATTATCTCGTAATTCTCCCTGTACTTAAGTACTCCATCCTGGTGAATACCTGAAGAGTGTGAAAAGGCATTCCTGCCCACTATCGCCTTGTTCGGCTGGACGGGCATGCTCATAAGTGTTGAGACCAGACGGCTTGTGCTGAAAATAAGCTTTGAATTGATGTCCGTTTTAAGGTTCATCGAGTGATGGCTTTTAAGGATCATGGCCACCTCTTCGAGCGATGTATTTCCGGCTCTTTCACCGATACCGTTCATAGTCACCTCGACCTGCCGTGCTCCGTTCAGTACTCCCATAATAGTGTTAGCTGTTGCCATGCCAAGGTCGTTGTGACAATGTGTCGAGATAACTGCTTTATTAATATTTGTGACATTCTCTTTAAGAAACCTGATCTTTTCTCCATATTCTTCAGGAAGACAATACCCTGTAGTATCAGGTATATTGACCACAGTAGCACCAGCTTTAATTACTGCTTCGATTACCTTTGCGAGGTATTCGTTTTCACTTCTTCCAGCGTCCTCAGCATAGAATTCAACATCTTCCACGAACTTACGGGCATATTTAACAGCATCTACTGCTCTTTTCAGTATCTCTTCAGGTGTTGTCCGGATTTTATACTTTATATGATAAGGAGATGTACCGATGCCGGTGTGAATTCTCTTTTTCTTCGCGTAATGAAGAGCTTCGGCGGCCACTTCAATATCCTTCTTT
Organism: Bacteroidales bacterium; assembly: GCA_003520925.1. Taxonomy (GTDB): domain Bacteria; phylum Bacteroidota; class Bacteroidia; order Bacteroidales; family VadinHA17; genus LD21. The sequence continues at coordinate 3,477 of DOTV01000237.1, forward strand.
ACAGCCCTGGTAAGAGCGCAAATTACCGGATTTGAGATAGCTTTTGATATTTCCACAACTGATTTGAAATCACCCGGACTGGAAATCGGGAATCCGGCTTCAATCACATCGACACCAAGAGCTTCGAGTGCCTGAGCTACCTGGATCTTTTCAACAGTGTTAAGCTGGCAGCCTGGAACCTGCTCTCCATCCCTGAGGGTAGTGTCGAAGATAATTACCTTTTCTTCCATTATTGTTTGAATTTGATTAATAACTTATTTAAACCACCCCCCGCCCCTCCAGGGAGGGGTGCCTGAGCGTGTTCCCCTTTTCATTTTACCGGTCTCAGTTTTCGTACAGCAGCCCCTGTTCTCCAAAGTTCTGAATTGCCAAGCTCTTTCAATTCAGCGTCCAGCAGTTCCTTGTAATCTGGAGCACCCGTCGAATTTAAAACCCTGACGCACTCTTCGCCTGACTTCACCTTATTATAAAGATCCCTGAAGACCGGGAAAACAGCATCCCTGAATTTCGGTCTCCAGTCGAGAGCTCCGCGCTGAGCTGTTGCACTGCAGTTTGAGTACATCCAGTCCATTCCTTTTTCATCAACAAGTCTGATAAGGCTCTGTGTCAGTTCTTCGACAGTCTCATTAAATGCTTCAGACGGAGAGTGTCCGTTGTCGCGTAATACCTCGTACTGGGCGTCCATGATTCCTGCGAGAGCTCCCATTAAGACACCTCTTTCCCCGGTAAGATCTGAAAAAACCTCTTTTTCAAAAGTTGTCGGGAAGAGATATCCAGAACCGATTGCAATGCCAAGAGCAATTATTCTTTCATTTGCCCTGCCGGTGAAATCCTGGAATACTGAAAAACTTGAATTAATTCCTGCACCTGCGATAAAATTTCGTCTGACACTTGTACCTGAACCCTTAGGAGCACATAGGATAACATCTATATCATCGGGAGGGATTACTCCTGTATGCTCTTTGTATGTAACTGAGAAGCCATGCGAAAAATAGAGGGCATCCCCTTTTTTAAGGCAGGGTTTCAGTTTCGGCCAGAGAATTCTCTGTGCAGCATCCGATACAAGGTATTGAATGATGGTTCCTTTTGTGGCTGCTTCCTCAACACTGAAGAGAGTTTTTCCGGGAACGAATCCGTCAGCTATTGCTTTGTCCCAGTCGGCTTTGAATTGAGGTGCCTGACCGACAATTACATTTATACCATTATCTTTCATGTTAAGAGCCTGCGCTGGTCCCTGGACTCCATAACCTATTACTGCAACAAGTTCGTTTTTAAGTACCTCACGTGCTTTTGACAGTGGAAACTCGTCGCGCGTAACCACATCTTCAAGAACTCCGCCGAAATCAATTTTTGCCATGGTTAATAATTTTATATTAATGTTATAATTTACCTGTCTTCTTTTAGCCCCCCCTGGGGGGTTAGGGGGTGTTTCTCAATTATTTGTATCAAAATTATCTGGTTTATACTGGTTTGCTTCATCCATCTCGTCAAGATAAGCGTTAAGCTCCTTAACCTGCCTTGTAACTGCAACCCTTCCTGACCTGACAAACTGTAAGACACCGCTTGGCTGAAGCACATGAAGCAGATCGTTTATCTGCGTTTTATGTCCGGTTTTTTCAATTACAATGTATTCAGGTGAGACCTCAAGAATCCGGGCATTATGGTCTCGGACAATATGATCGATCATATTGCCTGACATCAGTCCCGTTGTTTTTACCTTGTAAAGAGCCAGTTCCTGATATACTATCTCTTCGGAAGTATGGACGAACACTTTCAGAACATCAACAAGCTTCTGCATCTGACGGGCAACTTTCTGTACCATTTCGGCTGTCGCCCTAACAACAAGCGTCAGCATCTGAACTCCTTTGACGGCTGATTCAGAGGCTGTAATGCTATCGATGTTTATCTGCCGCCGGGTCAGTATAATGGTGATCTGGCTCATAATGCCAATGTGATCTTCCGTAAAAAGCGAAATAGTAAATTCCTGTTTATTCATAGTTCTATTATTTTCTTCTTTTCTTGTTTACCTCTGCTCTCTGCCCCTTGCCCCCTGCCCCCTAAAGGGGGTTCTTTTAAGTCCCCTTCAGGGGATTTAGGGGCACTTTATTTATAGGTCAAAGTAACTTCCGATACTGATGCTCCTGGTTCAATCATTGGCAGCACATTTGCTTCATTGTCGATTTTAATATCAAGCAGAAATGGCCCCTCTGCATCAAGCATTTCAACAAGCAGGTTTTTAAGGTCCTTTCTTTCCTTTACAATTTTTGCAGGTATTCCATACCCTTTTGCGATAGTTATAAAATCAGGATTTACGAGTTCAGTCGAAGCATACCTTTTCGAGTAGAACATATCCTGCCATTGTCTTACCATTCCAAGGAAATTGTTATTCAGTATTATGATCTTGACAGGAATCCTGTACTGCATTATAGTTCCGAGTTCCTGTATCGTCATCTGGAATCCGCCGTCTCCAATAAATGCAACGACCTGTTTGTCAGGCTTTCCTATTTTTGACCCTATCGAGGCAGGAAGCCCAAAACCCATAGTTCCCATACCACCTGAGGTTACAAGAGAGTTAGGTTTTGAAAAGCTGTAATAACGGGCTACCGACATCTGGTTCTGGCCGACATCGGTAACTATTATTGCATCCCCCTTTGTCAGTTCCGATACCAGCCTGACAACTTCTCCCATCTTTAGTTTTCCAGTTTCGGGTTTCGTTTCAGATCTGATAACTTTTTCGTATTCGGTTTTATCACAGATCCTGAATTCCCTAATCCATTTCTCATAGCTTTTTTTCTGTACCAGCGGTATCAGGTAACTAAGGACCTCTTTTGCATCATTATTAATTTCAAGATCCACGATAACATTCTTATTGATCTCTGCTTCATCGATTTCAATATGAATTATCCTTGCATTTTTTGCGTATTTTTTAAGGTTGCCGGTAACCCTGTCATCGAATCGCATCCCGATGGCAATTATAAGATCAGCCTCATTGGTAAGAAGGTTTGGACCATAGTTCCCGTGCATCCCCAGATATCCTGTGTAAAGGCGATGTCCTGTGGGGAAAGCGGAGAGACCGAGAAGAGTCGAAGCAACTGGAATTCCCGTTTTCTCAGCGAAAGTAAGAAGCTCATTTTCTGCACCTGAAATAAGTACGCCGTGACCAGCAAGGATCAGCGGCTTTTCTGCATGATTGATCATTATTGCAGCTGATTCGATTGCCCTTGTATGAAGTTTAATGTGTGGATTATAACTCCTTATATAATTGCACTTTTTATATTTAAAATTGAGCTTTTCGTACTGGGCATCCTTTGTAATGTCAACGACAACAGGTCCCGGCCGTCCGGTTTTGGCAATATAAAATGCCCGGGCGAGTGTTTCAGGGATATCATCAGGTTTCTTTATCTGTGCATTCCATTTGACAACTGGCATTGAAACGCCAAGTATATCAGTTTCCTGGAAAGCATCTGTCCCAATCAGGTTTGAGACCACCTGTGCTGTTATGAATACGACGGGTACAGAATCCAGATAAGCATTTGCTATACCGGTAATCAGATTTGTTGCTCCGGGACCTGATGTTGCAAAGCATACACCGGTCTTTCCTGTTACCATAGCATAGGCCTGAGCAGCATGAGCCGCCCCCTGTTCATGCCTTGTAAGTATGTGTTTCAGCTTTCCTTCATAATCGAGAAGACGATCGTAAACCGGCATGATGGCACCTCCCGGATAACCGAAAATAGTATCCACACCCTCCTCAATCAGGCATCTGAGAAGAGCCTCAGCCCCTGTAACCGTCTCAATCCCGTTTTTCTTTTCCTGTACCGTTTCCTTTTCAGCTTTCATAATGATAGTTTGTTTTTCTTTTACTGTCATTGCGACCATGCAAGGCATGGGAAGCAATCTCTTAAATCATGCGAACTGCTCCCTTATCTGCCGAGCTAACTAGTTTTGCATATGCTTTAAGTGAAGGCGGAATTACCCTCTTTCTTTCTGAAGGCTTAAAGGCGCTGTCTCCTTTAAGTTTTTCCAAATTAATTCTTTCTGCGAGCTCATTATCAGAAATCAGTGCGTTTATTCTGCGGCCTGGAACATCTATTTCAATCTGATCACCTGACCTAAGAACACCAATTTCACCTCCTGCAGCAGCCTCCGGCGATACATGTCCTATCGACAATCCCGATGTTCCTCCAGAAAACCTTCCGTCTGTAATAAGAGCACATTTTTTATCAAGAAGTTTTGATTTCAGATAAGAGGTTGGATAAAGCATTTCCTGCATACCCGGTCCGCCTTTGGGCCCTTCATACCTTATAACAACAGCATCACCCTGATGTACAAGTCCTTTCAGGATCCCGTCAACTGCATCTTCCTGCGATTCGAAAATTACTGCCGGGCCATTAAATTTTAGAAGCGATGGATCTATACCCGCAGTTTTTACTATGCTGCCCGTTTTTGCTATGTTCCCATAGAGTACAGCCAGACCTCCGTCTGTATTATAAGCATTTTGTACGCTCCTGATGCATCCGTTCTTTCTGTCGGTATCCGGATTGTCATAAAGAGAGTTCTGAGAACCCATTACGAGATTCCTTTTCATCGAAGGTGCGCTAAGCCACAAATCTTTAGCCTCTGGCAGGATTTCGCTGCTCATAAGGTCCCAATCAGCTATGGCATTGCGCAGACTTTTATAATCGATACGCTGCACATTACTATCTATCAGTTTATTGCGTTCCAGCTCTCCCATTATTGAAAGAATTCCCCCGGCCCGGTTGACATCCTGGATATGATACCTTGAACTTGGCGAAACTTTGCAGATATTTGGGATCCGTTTCGACAGTTCATCAATATCTTTCATTTTAAAATCGACAGAGGCCTCATGAGCTACAGCAAGAAGATGAAGAACCGTGTTTGACGATCCTCCCATTGCTATATCGAGCGACATTGCATTCATAAACGCCTGTTTCGTTGCAATTGACCTCGGTAAAACGGATGTATCGCCTTCGGCATAATACCTGTTGGCCAGTTTTACTATTAATTTGGCAGCTTTTTCGAAAAGTTTCAGTCTGTTTGAATGAGTTGCCAGTACGGTGCCGTTACCTGGCAAAGCCAGACCGAGGGCTTCAACAAGACAATTCATTGAGTTGGCTGTAAACATCCCTGAGCAAGATCCGCAGGTAGGGCATGCCGACATCTCCATTTCATGAAGATCCTTATCACTTACTGATTCATCGGCAGCGGAAACCATCGCGTCTATCAGATCGATATTCCCGTTATTGTAGTTACCGGCCTCCATGGGTCCGCCTGAAACAAATACCGTCGGGATATTCAGCCTCATCGATGCCATAAGCATACCAGGGGTTATTTTATCGCAATTGCTTATGCATATCATGGCATCAACCAGGTGGGCATTACAAACATACTCCACGCTGTCGGCAATAAGTTCCCTTGATGGAAGGGAATAAAGCATTCCTTCATGGCCCATTGCTATTCCGTCGTCAATTGCTATTGTATTGAATTCAGCTGCAAATAGCCCCTGCTTTTCAATCTCTTTTTTTATTGACTGTCCGATAGTGTGAAGGTGTACATGTCCGGGAACGAATTGTGAGAATGAATTGACTATTGCTATCACAGGTTTTCCGAACTGATCCTCCTTCATTCCGTTTGCACGCCACAAGCTTCTTGCGCCGGCCATGTTTCTTCCAGTTGTTGTTTTTGAGCTTCTGAGCTGATTTTTCATCTCCTAAAACCTTTTAAAAAAAAAGCTTCCCGGTGATCCGGAAAGCCTCTGTATGTTTGCATCAATACATATTATTCCCGGATCATTTGCCATAGGCAAGAATGAGGATGAGGGCAATAATATGGATTAAAGTTTTATTCACTGTTTCTTTAAAATTGAATGACAAAAGTATTTATTTTTTTAATAAATCAAATAAAAACAGCATTTTTTTTAAAAATATCTTAATAACATTAGGCTTAGGCGAATATTAATTATATATCATTAGTAAGAAGTAAGAACATTAGAACAAAAGAATTCAGAATTTAGAAGTTATTTTTCTGAAGCGGTAAGAATACTTTTAACGAAAATCGAAATTAGTTCATTACATTCATTAATAAGATATAGTGCCTGGTTTTCTTCACTGTATATCCTGGCTCTATGCAATATTCTTAAACAATTAAAAGATTCCCTTAGTTCTTTTAAGCAGACTTTCATCTTATGTATAAAATCTGCTTTTGATTCACCACCCCTTGCTTCACCGTAATTTAACGATGGTGAAGTCCCAGATCTTAGCAGTTGTCCTCCAAGATGATTCGCTGATTTAGTATTCGGCAGACTTTCAACGAATTCTATCACAAGGACTGCAAAATCTATCAGTCTGTCTTCCAGATCGTACTTTTTCTCTTTATTCATAAATTCAAAATTCTAAATTCGACTGTTCTTCATTCTTAATTTCTTCTTTATTTTTTCCTTATTTCATCCATATTATTGGATTCCTTACCGGAAGATTTCTTATAACTTCTTCATTTGAAGGAAAATGATCAAGCAATTTCCATGTATTTAACCATGATTTCTCCCCAAAAAAATAAGCTCCGAACACAAGGAATGGGTGTGCCACCGGCCATTGATCCCAGTACATAACATCCTTTCTGAAGGGCCATTGTTTTTTATCGGCGACAAAAGGGTAGAGAAATTCGATTCCCTTCCGGAGTGATTTCCCTTCAGAGGTTTTATAATTGATCAGATCGTTGTTTTTATCAGAAAGGATCAGACAGACCATTGTCATTGCATCAAGGTTGAACAATGAATAGCCGTAAGGCTTTGTTCGCCCGAGCTCTTGCGGAAAGCTTCCGTCAGGGCCCATCTGTTCCGGAAGAAGAATATCCAGGTACCTCTGTCTGCAGAAATCAAGAATCTTTTCATTCCCTGTCAGCCTTGCAAACGAGGCAACCTGCATGAACCAGCATGTTGCATGATTATTCCTTGCATTCATTTCATCAATACCGTACTGATGGGTCATCAGCCACTTCAGATACTCCGAAAACCATGATTTTACAGCTTCCAGGAGCTTTTTGTCAGCGCACGTTGCCTTCTCCAATACAAGTAATGCCCTGGCAACTTCAATCAGATGAATAGTATCTATTATTCCGGTACCTCTGCCGGTGAATCTGCCCTTTATAGCCTGGGCATAAAGCAAAGAGGGGTTCATTCTTGTAGCTGTATCGGCAAACCATGATTTGTAGTTCAAAAATGCTTGTCTCGCATATCTTTCATCGCCTGTGATCTTATATGCAGAAGCAAGTAATCCGGTGATCTGACTAAGGCGGATCATTGCCTTCCGGTGCTCAGTAAAATTGCCTGGATTGGTCATTCCGTCCCTCTGAATATACGGACCATCTGGATTCTCAGGATCGGGCCACCAGTAATCTCCCTCCGAATAGAAATCATGTATCCCGCCTGCACTCCGGTCACATGAGAATGAGGTTATTGTAACTGGTTTTTCATAAAGAACCTTATCGGCACGGGAAATTATTTCGGTACCGAGTAATTTTATAACCTGACGTTTAACTGACCTTTCAGAAGCTGACAGTAAGTATGGAACAAGGATCAGCAGAGATATTATCAGGCGGGTTCTGATCATGTGCTTTTTTACTTAATTCTTTTTTACCACGGATTGCACAGATATTCACGGAGTTAGGAACCTCAATCCGTGATCTTTTCCGTGTTTATCCGTGAAACCCGTGGTTAATTGATTTCATTTGCTTTCAACAATCCACGTCTACCTGAATTGCTTTACATATTCGAGAAAAGCCCTGGCACTCTTGTCAAGGTTTTCGACCGATCCGCCCCCTTTAAGCACTTCACACATTTCATAAGCTATATATCCCTGGTATCCGATTTCCTTAAGGGTGCTTATAAAGGTCTTGTAATCGAGAAATCCCTGTCCCATCGGCACTGCCCTCATCTGTGATTCGAGAGGGATATAGTTTGTGTGGTTAAGGTCATATCTGAACCTGGGAAGCTCCTCATAGTCTGCAGTGGTAGTGTGTACAATATACGGTTTCATCGTAAGAACTGCCTTCCTGATCTCTTCGGATGACAATCCTTCGAGAGTCGGCGACCAGCAGTCGAATGCTGCTTTGACATTTGGCATATTTACTTCATCAAGAAGCCATTTCATGGCATCATGATGAAGGGCAATGTCATGATGGTTTTGAATTACAAGTGTCACCCCATATTTTGCAGCCAGCTTACCTGCCATCTGCAATCCTTCAACCACAAGGGAATACTGTTTATCATATGGTACGTCAGGACGTTCATAACCGGTATATATCCGCACCATGCTGGTTCCGATATCTCTTGCAAGCCGGGCAAGCTCGCCCACATAGGTT
>DOTV01000237.1:12174-18468 GCA_003520925.1 Bacteroidales bacterium
CTCGAGACCCAGCTCTTTGATCCTTGCTTTAAGCTTCAGCCTTGCAGCATCATCATAATCAAGAATTGAAACATGTGGTCTTTTTGCGGCCAGCATCACCCCGTCAAATCCGAGTTCTTTTGCCTTTAAAAGAAATTCATCGACGGTCAGAGTTGCCTGACCGCGCCAGATACCCATATAGCTTACAGAATGAAGGCATGTCTTAACCTTAAAATCAGCCGGATTACCGGTCGGTATCTTCTGACAGAAAGCATGGAGAGTTATCAAAAACAAGAGTGAAAATAAAAGTACTGGCTTTTTCATAGCGGGCTTATTAAATTGTCAATGTATTTAATAAAAGTATAAAAAAACTTCCTAAATTCAACGAGCAATTAAACATTACTGCCATGCGAAACAGAATTCTTGCTTTTTTAATTGTTTTCCTTACTATACCGGTTGCAAATGCCCAATTGCCTCAGGATGTGTACAGAAAGCCGCTTAAGGAGGTTCTGGCGGAAATAGAAAAGCGTCATAATATAAAGATCAGGTATGGCGAAAGCCTTATCAAAGGAGTGGATGTTCTTTACCCTTCGTGGAGATACAGGATTGATCCGGAGGAAACACTTACAAATATACTGTTTCCTCTTGACATGATATTTACAAAAACCGGTGAAAGCAGTTACGAGATCACTAAATATGCTTATCATGTCAGGCCGGTTGAGGAAGGCAAGAAGAACCTTGACCAGCTGCTCTCCATCTATAAGGATCTTCCTGCCTGGGAATCGCGCAAAGCTGAGCTTAGAAAATGTTTTCTCACTCAGATGAATCTTACTCCCCTGCCAAAAAAGACACCACTTAATCCTGTTTATACACCAAAAAGGAAAATGGATGGTTATACTGTCGAAAATGTGGCAATTGAAACAATTCCAGGAGTCTACCTCTGTGGGTCTCTTTACAGGCCTTCAAAAGGGAAAGGACCCTTTCCTGCAGTCCTGTGCACCCATGGACATGCAAGCAATACGGATCTCAATCAATATGGACGTTACAGACCTGATCATCAGTATCGCTGCGCCATGCTTGCAACGATGGGTGCAGTTGTTTTCAGCTATGAAATGTTTGCGTGGGGTGAATCGCAATTGCAGGTCGACAATGAGGTTCACCGGACAGGGCTGGCTATGACAATGCAGACGCTGAACTCGATGCGTGTGATTGACTTTCTCACATCTTTGTCTTATGTAGATCCGAAAAGGATTGGAGTCACAGGTGAGTCAGGCGGGGGAACACAGACATTTCTTCTTACTGCACTTGATGACCGGGTAACTGTAAGTGTTCCCGTAGTAATGGTCTCATCCTATTTCTATGGCGGATGTCCTTGCGAAAGCGGGCTGCCAATTCATTCATGTTCAGATACGGGTACAAACAATGCCGAAATAGCTGCAATGGCTTCTCCGCGGCCGATGCTCGTAATTTCAGATGGAGACGACTGGACACAGCATGTACCTGAAATCGAGTTCCCGTATATTCAAAAAGTTTATGATCTCTATGGGAAAAAGGAAAATGCTGAAAATGTTCACCTTGCTGCTGAGGGGCATGACTATGGAGTTTCAAAGAGAATGGCAATGTATGGTTTCATAGCCCGTCATTTGGGACTTAATTTAAATGCAGTGAAGGATAAGACAGGCAAAATTGACGAATCGAAGGTAACTATCGAAAATTATGAAGCGCTGCTGGTATTCGGAAAGGAAGGGAAATTACCACAATCAGCAGTAAAAGGGCCTGAGGCGATAAGAGCAGTGTTAAAATCATTGCAGTAATGTATCAAATAATTTCTATTTTTACAGATGATAACCTAAAACCAACATCCCCCTGCCTTCCGGCTGAAGCCGGACCGGCTCTTTAAAGGGGTCTATAAATCTTGAACCTTACAAATTAATAATAACCTTTAAAGACAAAAAAATGAAAAAAAGAAGTTTACTGTCGATCGTATTGGTAATAGCTGTTTCAGGCTTTATCTTTTCAACTTTTTATTCATGTAAACCTGCAAAGAAAAATATCGGGTTGCAGTTGTATTCAATCCGCGACTCAATAATGAGAGATGTCCCAGGTGCCATAGCCAAGGTAGCCACGATGGGTTACACATTTGTTGAACCCGCAGGCTATGGCAACGGGAAATTCTATAATATGGAACCGGCCGATTTCAAGGCTCTTTGCGAAAAGAATGGCCTTCTGGTTCTTAGTTCACATACCGGACAGGCTCTTCCGGATTCAGCCTCCTGGGAAAACACGATGAAATGGTGGGATGAATGTATTGCAGCTCATGCTGCTGTCGGAGTAAAATTCATTGTTCAGCCTTTCATGGGAGGGGAAGCATACCGTAGTCTTGACACCCTGAAAAGATATTGCGATTATTTTAATATGATAGGTGAGAAATGTAATTCAAAAGGTATTCGTTTCGGATACCATAATCATGATAAGGAGTTCTCAACCCAGCTTGATGGACAGACAATTTATGACTTCATGCTTACAAATACCGATCCTTCTAAAGTTATGTTCGAAATGGATCTTTACTGGACAGTGGTTGGCGGAGCAAATCCTGTCAGTTATTTCGACAAATATCCGGGAAGATTTGAATTGTGGCATATCAAGGATAAAAAAGAGGTCGGAGCCAGCGGAATGATGGATTTTCCTGCAATATGGGCTGCCGCTGCTCAATCGGGAATGAAATACGGTGTTGTGGAAGTGGAGGAATACAGCTTCGACCAGTTCACAAGCTGCAAGGTAAGCTGTGATTTCCTGAATGAAGCAAAATATGTTGTAATGCCTATGTAATAAGCCTTCTACATAAACAACTACATGCATAAAATTTTGTTTTTATTGACAGGAACATTATTGATCCTGTCTCTCTCAGCCTGCAGTGATAAGTATTACACAAAAGATGACTTTTCTACGGTGCGTAAGATTGACTCACATGTTCATATAAACAGCAGCAAAGGATATTTTGAGGAACAGGCTATTAAGGATAATTTCATTCTTATTACCCTTGGAGTTGATCATGGGGACTCCGCTGGTATAAGCCGCCAGCAGGAAAATGCGACTTACTCAGCCGGAAAATATCCCGGGAAAGTTTTCTACGGACCAACATTTTTATTCGATACCGCACGCTGGGGAACTGAAGCCTGGAGTAAAAAAGTAATTAAGCAATTGGATAAAGATATTTCAGGTGGGGCTATTACGGTCAAAATCTGGAAAAATATCGGAATGACGGTGCGTAACAGGTCCGGTAAATTCATAATGGCCGATGATCCCGGGCTGGATCCGGTTTTCAGATTCATCAAAAGTAAGGGACTACCGGTTACGGGCCATCTTGGAGAACCGCGTAATTGCTGGCTTCCACTCGATCAGATGACGGTCAGCAGCGACAGCAGCTATTTTGCAGAGCATCCGGAGTACCATATGTTCCTGCATCCAGAATACCCTTCTTATGAGGATCAGATAAAAGCCCGCGATAACCTGCTCGTCAATAATCCGGATCTGATTTTCATCGGTTGTCACCTGGGTAGTCTTGAATGGAACGTTGATTCGCTTGCAAAAAGGCTTGAAAAGTTTCCAAACATGGCTGTGGACATGTCGGCAAGGATATGTCATCTGCAGTATCAGTCGGCTAAGGACAGGGAGAGGGTAAGGGATTTTTGCATCAGGTACCAGGACAGGCTCCTGTATGGAACCGATACCGGCGACAGCGGGAATTCGGACCCGGCAAGATTTAAGAACAATATGCATGAAACCTGGCTTGATGACTGGAAATATTTCACAACTGAAGATGAGATGACTTCGGATAAATTCCGGGGGAAATTCACCGGGCTAAAGCTTCCGAAGGAGGTTGTAGATAAGATTTACAGCGGGAATGCGATCAAATGGTATAAGTTGAAATTATAATTAACTTTGAATCAGCCCCCCAACCCCCCTGAAGGGAGGCTAAAATACTACCCCCTACAGGGGGCAGGGGGCAAAACCAAATATTATGAAGCCATATTATGTCAAATTAGGTGTTTTAATTCTGTCACTTGTTTTTGTAACAAATGTTACATTTTACGGACAGAAGGGAAAACTTCCTGTTTCCGATGGCCCATTTAAGCCGACGGATGAATCACTCCAGCAAAACAAGTACCCAGAATGGTTCAGGGATGCTAAATTCGGAATCTGGTCACACTGGGGTCCGCAGGCAGTACCCAGGCAGGGCGACTGGTATGCAAGAAGAATGTACCAGGAGAAGGATCCTGCATATAAGTACCATAACGAACATTATGGTCATCCTTCGGAATTTGGGTTCAAGGATATTATTCCGCTCTGGAAAGCTGAAAAATGGGATCCTGAGAAACTTATGGCTCTCTACAAAAAAGCAGGTGCGAAGTATTTCGTCAGCATGGGAACCCATCACGACAATTTCTTTTTGTGGAATTCGAATATACACAGGTGGAATGCCGTAAAAATGGGTCCAAAAAAAGATGTGGTTGGTTTATGGCAAAAGGCTGCAATAGCACAGGGTCTGAAATTTGGTGTGTCTGAACACCTGGGTGCGAGCTTTACATGGTTTCAGGATGCTCATAAGTCGGACACCCAGGGACCTAAGGCCGGTGTACCGTATGACGGTGCAAATCCTGTATTCAGCGATCTGTATCATGCTGCCACAACTCCTGATGATAAAGGCTGGCTTACAAACAATCTTGTCTTTCAGATAGAATGGTTCAGCAGCATAAGGGAACTGATTGATAATTATCACCCCGATCTACTTTATTCCGACAGCGGGATGCCTTTTGAAGATGTCGGAAGAAGCCTTATCTCACACTTTTACAACCAGGATATAACCAGGAACAACGGCAGCCTTAATGTTGTCTATACCTGCAAACAGGCTTCAGGAGGGAAATGGGTTGAAGATGTTGAGAGGGGCGTAAAAGATACTGCAAGCCTTTATCCATGGCAGACTGATACATCAATAGGCGATTGGTATTACCGGACAGGCCAGAAATATAAAAGTGCCAACGAAGTTGTTCAGATGCTTGTAGATATCGTAAGCAAAAACGGCAACCTGCTCTTAAATGTCGTTCAGACTCCCGAAGGCGACCTGGAGCCTGATATGCTAAAAATACTCGAAGAAATAAGTGTCTGGACAACAGCCAACGGTGAAGGGATATATGGTACACGTCCATGGAAAACATTCGGTGAGGTGTCGGCCGAGTCAAAAGCTTTTAAACCGGGACGCTTCAATGAAAACTATAAATTCAACTCAAAGGATATCCGTTTTACGACTAAAGATGGTATCTTGTATGCTTTCTGCCTTGGAATTCCGACTGAAGATATCCTGATCAGGTCGTTAGGTAAAAACTCGAAGGTAACGGAAAAACCGGTTACCTCAGTCAAGATGCTCGGCAGCGATCTTAAGATCAGGTGGTCCCAGACTTCAAGTGGACTGGTAATAAAAAAACCATCAAAATTCCCTTCATGGCAGGTGCCGGGATTTAAGATCGAATTCAGCAAATAACTTTAACCTATACTAAAATTCAAAATGGATACAAATTTTAATTCCCGCCGAAGCTTTATAAAAAAAGCTGCTTTAGGAACCGTGGCTGCGATAAGCATCCCCGAAATCCTTTCAGCAGCAATGCCAAAGGAAAAGATTAAAGGGATAAAGCTATCAAAGGAACAGGTGATCCTTTTCCAGGGTGATTCAATAACGGATTCAGGCAGAAACAAGGAAGATTCAGGATTCAATACAGCCAGGAATCTGGGCACGGGATACCCGCTGCTGGCAGGGGCTGCAATACTCAACAAGTATGAAGCTCTGAATCTGAAGATCTATAACAAAGGCATTTCAGGAAATAAAGTGTTCCAGCTTGCCGAACGGTGGGACAAAGACTGCCTCGAAATTAAACCCGACGTCCTGAGCATACTGATCGGGGTGAATGATATATGGCATAAGCTCAATGGTACTTACAACGGTACTGCTGAAATTTACAGGAATGACTATATAGCTCTTCTTGAAAGAACAATAAAAGCCCTTCCAAACGTGAAACTCATTATATGTGAGCCTTTTGCTGTAAAAGGAGTTAAAGCAGTTGATGATAAATGGTATCCTGAATTCTTTGATTACCAGAAGGCGGCAAAAGATATAGCCAGACAGTTCAGGGCAACTTTTATTCCTTTCCAGAGCATTTTTGATGAAGCCCAGAAAAGAGCTCCGGGATCATACTGGACAGGTGATGGTGTCCATCCATCTCTTGCCGGTGCCCAGCTGATGGCAAAAGCCTGGATGAAAGC
>DOTV01000237.1:18724-19161 GCA_003520925.1 Bacteroidales bacterium
CTCTTGTAAATCTTATCTTCGATTAACTATGAAAAAGATAAATCGACGCAGCTTCATTCAGCAGAGCATGTCTGCCGGAATCGGGATGGCTGCCCTGAGCCGGCTGCCGGATCTGCCTCCTGTGGCCAGAGGGAAAATGAAATTCGGACTGGTTACTTACCAGTGGGGAAGGGACTGGGACCTGCCAACGCTTATTGCCAACTGTGAAAAGGCAGGATATAATGGTGTTGAACTGAGAACTGAACATGCCCATAAGGTTGAGATTAACCTTTCTGCCGCTCAGCGTGCTGAAGTAAAGAAACGCTTTGCCGACAGTAAGGTTGAATGTATCGGCTACGGCGCAAATTTTGAATATCACAGTCCTGATCCTGCACAACTCAGGTCAAATATAGATCAAACAAAAGAGTATATTAAACTTTGCAGGGATATAGGAGCGA
>DOTV01000237.1:19481-23001 GCA_003520925.1 Bacteroidales bacterium
CACAGATTGCAGCCTCATTTAACGAGGTGGGTAAGTTTGCCGCCGATTATAACCAGCTTGTAAGGGTTGAGGTACATGGTAACCTTACCCAGGAAATCCCGAATATGAAAGCTATTTTCGAAAAGGTGACCGAACCGAATGTAAAAATGTGCTGGAACTGCAATGACCAGGATATGCTTCCGCCCGGACTTGAAGCTAACTTTAATTCGGTTAAGAAATGGTTTGGTGATACGGTTCATATCCGTGAACTGAATGTCGGAGACTATCCGTACCAGCAACTGTTCAATTTACTTAACAGCATCAGTTATAAAGGCTGGATTCTTCTCGAGGCCCGTACTGAACCTGCTGACAGGATCTCAGCAATGAAGGAGCAATTGACAATTTTTAAACAAATGATAAAATGACAAACAGAAGAGATTTTATAAAGAAATCAGCCATCGGTGCTGCCGGGATCACTATCGGTGGATTAGGCCTTAGTCCAAAAAGCTATTCCCAGGTGGTGGGATCCAACGATCGGATCATTCTTGCCGTTGTAGGCCTCCGCAGCAGGGGAAGAGATCATATTAACAGCTGGTGCGCACTAAAGGACAACCGCAACGTAAGGATAAAGACTATCTGTGATGTTGATGAACAGTTTTATCCCCAGGCTGCAAAGCTCATCCTCGACAGATCCGGAGAAAAAGCAGTCACAGAATGGGATATGCGAAAGGTTCTCGATGACAAGGACATTGATGCAGTCTCATTCGGGCTGCCCAACCACTGGCACGCACTGAGCGCAATATGGGCCTGTCAGGCAGCCAAACACGTTTATGCCGAAAAACCTGCATGCCATAACATTCATGAAGGAAGAAAAATGGTTGAGGCTGCAGCAAAATACAATGTTCGCATGCAGACAGGATGCCAGAACAGGTCGATTCCAAATGTCATAGAAGCTATGAAGTTTCTTCACAGCGGAGGTATTGGTGATGTCTTTATGGCTAAAGGTCTTTGCTATAAACCCCGTGATTCTTTCGGAATTGCTCCAGACGCGACTCCACCCGCATCGCTTCATTACGATATGTGGCTCGGCCCTGCGCCAATGCGTCCTTACAACGAAAAGAGAGTACATTATAACTGGCACTGGTTCTGGGATACAGGAAACGGTGACACCGGCAATCAGGGACCTCATCAGTTTGATATTGCACGCTGGGGTCTGAACAAAAATGAACATCCTGTTACTATATATTCCATGGGAGGTCTTTACGGAATTAACCCGGCTGAATGTGCTCAGGAGACACCGAATACCCAGACCTCATTGTTCAAATACAAGGATGGCAAAATACTGGAATTCGAAACGAGAGGAAGATACACTAATGATGAATCCAGCCTGGGTATCCGGATTGGCAATACATTTTACGGGACCGAAGGGTATCTTGAGCTTAATGAAGAAACATGGAAAGCATTTCGCAAGCGTGAAAGAGAGCCATTTGCCGGATCAAAGACCGGTGAAAAAAGTACAGGTGATCCGACATTCCTTGCAGCTCCTGGAGGAACCGAACATTTCGCCAATTTCCTCGATGCAATACGTTCCGGTAAGGATGAAACACTTAATTGTCAGATAAAAGAAGGCTATATTTCATCAGCACTTCCGCTTCTCGCAAATATTTCGTACCGGCTTGGAAGAGAACTGACATTTGATGGGACAAAGGAAAAATTTGTTAAGGACAAGGCTGCCGATGCAATGCTTACCAGGAACTACAGGAAACCATACGTAGTTCCGGAAGTTGTTTGATGTACTTAAGAATTTTTTTAACCACGGAGAGACACTGAGTTAAAACAGAGTTTCACAGAGTAAAAATAATGTAATTACAATGTAATTACGGATTTCTTAGATGATTTAACAGTGTGACTCTGTGAAAACTCAGTGTCACTCCGTGGTTAATGGTTTTATATTGTAAGATTTACCCCTAAATCCCCCAGGGGGGACTTTTTTGGATTCATGATTTTCTGGCCCCCTTTAGGGGGTTGGGGATGAAAAGACTTAAATTACTTTGATATGTCATTTCGAAACAAAATCAAACGCCGGAATTTCATTAAAACCTCAGCCGCCGGTGCTGCAGGTTTTGGATTACTAAGTAAATCATCAGTTTTTGCTCAAAGCCAGGATACCGCTAAACGAAGAGTAGGTATTATCGGGCTTGATACATCGCATTCCACTGCTTTTACAGGAGCTTTGAATAATCCTTCGGCTGGTCCGGAGTTTGGCGGATACAAAGTGACAGCCGCCTACCCGTGGGGAAGCAATGACATAAAATCGAGTGTTGACAGGATTGCCGGGTATACCGAGGAAGTTAAGAAACTTGGTGTTGAGATAGTTGAATCAATCGGGGACCTGCTCAAAAAGACAGATGTAATACTCCTCGAAACGAACGACGGACGGCTTCACCTTGACCAGGCACTGCAGGTTATGAAAGCAGGGAAGAGGTTATTTATTGATAAGCCAATAGCTGCTTCATTAACCGATGCAGTAGCGATCTTTAATGCCTCACAGAAGTTTAATGTTCCGGTATTCTCTTCATCATCGCTCAGGTACATTTCCGGAGCAGACGACATTGCAAAAGGTTCCATTGGAAAAGTACTTGGAGCTGATACCTACAGTCCTGCAACAATTGAGAAAACTCATCCCGACCTTTTCTGGTACGGAGTGCATGGTGTTGAAACGCTTTTCACCCTGATGGGTACCGGATGTAAAAGTGTTACCGGTACATTCACTGAAGACTGGGATCAGGTTACCGGTCTGTGGTCAGACAACCGGATCGGAACTTTCAGGGGTTTACGCAAGGGAAAAACCGATTATGGAGGGATTGTTTTCGGTGAAAAAGGGATTGTGACATTAGGCCGGTACAACGGGTATAACTCTCTGCTTGCTGAGATTATCAGATTTTTTCAGACAGGGGTAGCACCCGTGAGCCAGGCAGAAACAATTGAAATATTTGCTTTCATGACGGCTGCATCGGAAAGCAAGAAGCTTAACGGAACACCTGTTCTCATCGAAAGTGTGATCAGGGAAGCTGAGAGGGAAGCAGGAGAAAAGGCTGATATTTAACCAACCAAAAAACCTTTAAAATGAGAATCTACGGATTGCAGGCTCTTGTTTCCGTTGTTATTTTTTCCCTGGCTTTTACATCATACGAGGGAACAAAAGTCAGTTCTGTAAAAAGGGAAAAGGTTGAATTTTCAATCAGGGAGTCAGAACATAAGGTCGATGTAATGATTGGAGGAAAGCTTGTAACCACTTATTGCTGGCCTGAAAATGTTTTCAAGCCTGTTCTCTGGCCGGTCAGGACACTGACAGGAACAGAAATTACAAGAGGATTTCCATTGAAACCCAGGGAAGGAGAGAGAAATGATCATATTCACCAGGTTGGATTGTGGTTAAATTATGGAAATGTAAACGGATTCGATTTCTGGGGAAACGGCTCGACAGGAGGAAAAAGTGAAAATGGCGGTGTAATATATCATCTTGGCATTAATAAGGCAG
>DOTV01000237.1:23324-27925 GCA_003520925.1 Bacteroidales bacterium
GAGCTTCTTGATGAAAAAACGGAATTTTATTTCCAGACCTATAGTCAATATTATAGTATTGACAGAATCACAACACTTTCTGCCCTCAGTCATGATATATCAATGAAGGATACAAAGGAAGGCATGTTCGCAATCCGTGTTGCCCGTCAGCTGGAGCTGCCTTCAAAAGAAGATGTCCCGCTTCTTGACTCCAGTGGGAAACCCGGAACTGAAAAAGCAATGGAGAACAGGAATGTAACCGGCAATTACAGGAGCAGTGAAGGTATTACAGGAGATGCGGTATGGGGCACCAGGGCAAGATGGATGGCGCTTTATGGGGTTGTCGGTAATGAAAAGGTCTCAGTTATTATCTGCGACCATCCTGAGAATCCATCCTACCCGACATTCTGGCATGCAAGGGGTTATGGATTGTTCTCGGCAAATCCTCTTGGAGGCAGGGATTTCACTAATGGCAAAGAAGTCGTTAATTTTTCGATTCCGGCCGGAAAATCAGTCACTTTCAGATACAGGACAATAATCACCTCCGGCATTCATTTAAATGATGAGGAGATTAACAGCCTGGCAGACGATTTTGCCGGAGAATACAAGTAGTATTAATTTTTAAATATAAGTACCATGGCAAACAAACTCTCAAGGCTTAACTTTTTAAAGACCGCAGGATTGGCTGCTTCCGGAGCTATGCTCGGAAAGAGTGCTTCTGCAAATGTTGTCGGACCAGAAATTATCACTGGCAGTTCTGCAAGTCCTGCAAGAAAGGTAAATCTGGCATTGATCGGAATTGCAAATCAGGGGGCCGGGGATGCCAGGCAGTTTATAAACTCCGGTCTCGCAAATATTGTTGCCGTCTGTGATGTGGATCTCGATTCTCAGGGTTGTCAGGAGATAATTAAACTTGTCCCGAAAGCAAAACAATTCAGGGATTTCAGGGTGATGTTCGACAAGATGGCTGGAGATATTGATGCCGTACAGGTGGCTATTCCCGATTTTGCCCACTTCCCGGTGTGTATGGCAGCAATGCAGCTTGGGAAGAGCGTTTATGTTGAAAAACCAATGTGCCGCACTTTCCTTGAAGCAGAGATAATGGCCCAGATAGCCTCCAGGAATCCCAAGCTGGTTACTCAGGTAGGCAACCAGGGGCATTCGGGTGAGAATTACTTTCAGTTCAAGGCATGGAAAGAAGCAGGCATTATAAAGGATGTTACCGCTGTTACTGCATTCATGAACGGCAACCGCAGATGGCATCCCTATGATCCGAATATTACAAAATTCCCTGAGGCACAACCGCTTCCAACAGGTATGACGGATAAAGACTGGGATACGTGGCTCACAACAGCAGCATACCATGACTTTAATGAAAAATATCACCCTGGCAACTGGCGGGGCTGGTACGATTTCGGATTAGGAGCACTCGGTGACTGGGGCGCTCACATACTCGATACTATTCATGAATTTCTCGATCTGGGATTACCATATGAGATTGAACCTGTTCATGTCAAAAACCTTAACGATTATTTCTTTCCGCTCGAAACAACGCTTCTGTTCCGTTTTCCGAGCCGCGGGGATATGCCTCCATGTGATATTACCTGGTACGACGGGGTGAAGAATCTGCCACCGGTTCCTGATGGCTATTTTTCTGTTCAGGCAGCCACCGACAACACAATACCTCCTCCCGGAGGTGTAACCCAGAAACCTGCAGCACCGCAAGGCAGTCAGCAAAGAATACCGCAGGCAGGCAAGATCATTTTTAGCAAAGAGCTGATGTTCAAGGGCGGAACACATTCCGCACCCCTCTCAATAATTCCTGATGCAAAAGCAAAGGAAATGGCTTCAAAACTGCCGGTGGTTCCCAAAAGCCCGTCGGATCACTACATCAACTTCCTGAAAGCATGTATGGGAGAGGAGAAGACCCGTTCACCATTCCAGACATTCGCGCCTCTTGCCCAGATATTCTCACTGGGAATTATAGCGATGCGACGTAACAAAAAGCTGATATTCAACAGGGATACAAAGGAAATAACGAACGATAAGTTTGCAAATTCGCTGCTGACCGACAGACCTCCGAGAAAAGGCTGGGAAAGTTATTATAATGTTTAGTCGCCACAGATGCCGAATTTCTTCTGGTGCTGGTTGCTGGGTGCTTGCTGCCTGGTAAATGGACTGCAAGCTCAGAACCGCTGGAACATTGAATCCAACGGAAGTATCTCCTGGAAAGTTCAGAAGGGAGATGCTCATGCTGACAATATAGAAATGAGTGGCCGGTTTGTTTCTTTGATCGCTGCTTATGGCGTCGATGAAAAAGGCCGGCCGATACTTTCGAGGCAATTGGTCTTCCCTATGCTCCGTACTATCCCGAATGATACCCATGCAAATATCATTTATACTTTCGGTCAGGATGCTGAACCTCTAATTAAAATAAATAACCGATCTGTAAATGAACAGGTTAACCGATTTTTTCTTCGAGGTTTGCTGACTATTGAGAGCACTGCAAATAACATTCTGATTAAGAGAGAGCTTTTTCCTTCAACTGACAAGCCACTGGCAATTGAAAAGTTCACCCTTAAAAATATTTCAGGCCGTGATGTAACAATCGATATAGAAGATTTTGAAAAGATCAGCAGAAGCCATCCTGAAAAAAGTGTTTATGGAGTTTATGAGATGTCTGCAAAAACTTACGGCTCAGGGATTTATCTTGTAAAGCCTGATGAAAGCTTTTCATTTGCTGTTCTCTATTCAGGCCGTAAAATATCTGAACAGCTTCCATTAATCGATGTCGATAAGGAACTTGGCAAGCGGAACGATTTTGTGAACCTGATGTTCAATAACCTGACATTTGTTTCTCCAGATACTGTTCTGAACAGGATGTTTGATTTCGCCAAGATCAGGGCGATGGAAAGCATCTATGAAACAAAAGGAGGACTTGTTCACAGTCCAGGAGGGGCCAGCTATTATGCTGCCATATGGGCCAATGATCAGGCGGAATACGCGAATCCGTTTTTTGCCTATACAGGCTATCAGACTGCGATCGAAGCCGGCAAAGTGTCATGGGGATGGTTTGCGAAATATATGAATCCTGAATTTAAACCAATTCCAAGTTCCATTATTGCTGAAGGTACAGGTTTCTGGAACGGGGCTGGTGACAGGGGCGATCAGGCAATGATAGCTTATGGGGCATCGAGATTTGCTCTGGCTTTAGGTGACAGGAAGACAGCAGAGGAGATTTGGCCCCTTATTGAATGGTGTATCGAATTCTGCAAAAGAAAGATCAATGCAGATGGTGTTGTCGCATCCGACAGCGATGAACTGGAGGGACGTTTCCCAGCCGGGGAAGCTAATCTTTGTACTACTTCTCTTTTCTATGATGCTTTGATTTCTGCTTCATATCTTGGAAAGGAACTTGGAAAGCCGGTAAAGATGATTAATGGTTATACAAGTCTGGCAAATGAGCTGAGAAAGAATATAGAAAAGCATTTTGGTGCTGAGATGGATGGTTTTAAAACCTATCGTTATTATAACGGCAACGATGTTCTGCGTTCCTGGATTTGTATTCCCCTTACAGTTGGAATTTTCGACAGGACTGAGGGGACAACAGATGCACTTTTTTCACCTAAGCTTTGGACCGATCAGGGAATACTGACACAAGCCGGGACGAAAACTTTCTGGGACAGGTCAACTTTATATGGTTTACGGGGTGTATTTGCGGCCGGTGCCATAGACCGGGGATTGAAATTTTTCACTGATTATTCAAACAGGCGTCTTCTCGGTGATCATGTACCTTATGCTGTGGAGGCATGGCCTGAGGGTAATCAACGTCACCTATCAGCGGAAAGTGCACTATACTGCCGGGTTGTGACTGAAGGAATTTTCGGGTTCCATCCGATTGGACTGAATGCTTTTACATTAACACCCCAGCTACCGGCATCGTGGAATGTAATGGCCCTTAAAAATATTGTTGCTTTCGGCGGTAAAAAGATTGATATTTCTGTGAAGCGTTCTGACGAAAAAATAAATGTAACAGTTACTTCAGATGGCAGAATAGTTAAAAATGTACAGGTGGTAAACGGAAGCAAAGTTGAAATTAAATTATAATGATTTTAGCTATCAGCTGTCAGCTTTTGCCCCCAGCCCTGTGCTCTGAGCCTTTACTAGGCTCCCCTGAGTTTCTTCAGCTCGTTGAAGTGGGTCATCGACATCTTCTCCCTGGCTTCCCTGGAGGCTTTCCGGTAGGCTTCAAACTCTTTTTTGAGTTCTTCACACTCTTTTTTTGTCTGAGTTGTAACCTTGTGATTCCTCTGGTACGCCATGAACCCTGCCGTCAGAAGCCCTGCAAGTGCTACAATTATTGACCACAAAACCCCATTATAAACATTTTTATTTATCTCAATACCCATCAGCGAAATACTGTTTTTTGTTTTTGTCATCTGGTCAAGGTCCGCTCTGATTGTTCCTACAGAGGTATTCAACGAATCGATTGTAGAATTAAGCCTGCGAGTGTCATTCTTCAGACCTTTTATCTCCGATTTTGCAGCTTTCAGCGAATCAAGTGAGTTGACTTTCATCTTCTGAAACATATCCTCTCTGATTGCCCTGAAATCTTCATAGAT
>DOTV01000025.1:0-357 GCA_003520925.1 Bacteroidales bacterium
TTCACCAAGCATAAGCGGCAGAATGCTAACTCCGTCGATTTTTTTTGAAGGAAGACTTCCTCCTGTTATTTCTGCAAGAGTAGGATGTATATCAATTGAACATGCAAGCTGACTGCAGATTTCACCTGCAGGAATCCTTGATGGCCATTTCATTATGCATGGAACCCTCTGTCCGCCTTCCCAGCTTGTTCCTTTGCCTTCCCGGAGACCTCCCGTTGATCCGGCGTGATTCCCGAAATTGAGCCACGGACCATTATCGCTGGTGAAAATGACAAGCGTGTTATTTTCAAGCCCGTTTCTTTCAAGGGCTTTCATGACCTCTCCAATCGACCAGTCGACCTCCATCATTACATCACC
>DOTV01000025.1:734-2123 GCA_003520925.1 Bacteroidales bacterium
GGTGGTCAGCTTATCCTGATCAGCCAGGGTCCTTACCTCGCCCACCTTCTCATTTCCTTCGATGAGGGGAAGGATCGGATATTTCATTTTATTGCTGGTTGTATCCTTAAGGTGTATGGGAACTCCGTCGAAATCAACCGGCCACATATCGTTCGAATATGGAATTCCGTAATACTCATCGAAACCATGCTGCAGAGGCAGAAACTCTTTATGATGTCCCAGGTGCCATTTTCCGATGATGCCTGTATGATAGCCTTTCGATTTCAAAACCTCTGCAATTGTAGTTTCTTCTGAATTGATACCAATTGTAGCCCATGGCATGAGGGCACCCGAAATTCCTATCCGGTTTGGATAGCATCCTGTAAGCAAACCCGCCCTCGAAGCGCTGCTGACAGCCTGAGGGCAATAGTAGCGTGTAAACTGCATCCCCTGGTTTGCAAGCCTGTCGAGATTGGGGGTATTGTAAAGGTTTGCACCGGTACGGCCAATGTCACCATAACCCATATCGTCCATGAGAATCAGAACTATGTTTGGAGTGCAGGGTTTAAAAGACTCTGCTTTTTGAGCGTTGGCATTTACAGCTGCCATTGTAACAAGCCCAAGGCTTAAAGTTGTTTTAAAATTTATCATTGTAAATTATTTTTAACCACGGAGTTACGCAGAGTTTTTGCCCCCCATCCCCCCAAAAGAGGGGCTAATAATTGCTTGGTTTTAAGCCCCCTTCAGGGGGTTGGGGGCTTATTCCAATTCGGATTTGGGACCATCATCCTGGCATTTGTTTTATTTCGCCAATCTTCGAGCAATTTAAATAATTCTTCTGTTTTTTCCGGATTCGATGATGATAAATCAGTAGTCTCTGATAAATCATTCTCAAGATCGTACAATTCCTGTTTTCCTTTTTCAAAATTATCAATCAGCTTATATCGCCCAAGTCTGACTGCACTTCCGGGCTCAACACCCTGGTTTGAATAATGCGGATAGTGCCAGAAAAGCGGACGCGGCTTCATACTGTCCTTTTTAAAGAGTGGTGTTATGTTGATGCCATCAGTTTTCACTGAAGTTGGTACAGAACCTGTCATTTCAACGATTGTTGAGAAAAAATCAACTGATGAAACAGGTGTCTTTCTTTCAGTTCCTGCCCTGGTTTTACCGGGATACTTAATAATAAGTGGCACTCTTATTCCACCTTCATAGAGCCATCCCTTTCCTGCTCTTAATGGTGAATTGCATGTAGGAGAACCTTCTGATGTTGAAAGGCCACCATTATCAGAAGTGAAAATAATTACAGTGTTTTTATCGAAACCCAATTCCCTCAACCTGGTAACCAGTTTCCCTATGTTTTCATCCACACTGTAGATCATTGCTGCATATACAGGGTTGCTCTGAAGG
>DOTV01000025.1:2493-3379 GCA_003520925.1 Bacteroidales bacterium
GACAAGTTTTTCCTTTCCCTGCATTGGATTATGAACCGCATAATATGAAAGATAAATAAAGAATGGCTTATTCCCGGAATTTTCAATGAACTTAATTGCTTCATCAGTCTGGCGGTCAGTCAGGTATTCTCCTTCAGGTCCGTCCTCAAGCATTGGATTTCCATACGGGGAAAAATATCCGTTCGATAAATTGCTTTTATTTGGCTGACCGGCCCCGTAGCCTCCTTTATTTATATCAAATCCCTGGTTCTCAGGCCAGAATTTCGGATCGGCTCCAAGGTGCCATTTACCGGATATCATTGTTGAATACCCATTTCTCCTAAGGACTTCTGCGATTGTAACTTCTTCAGAATCCAATTGCAGCTTGAAAGGCAATGCGACAAGCTTGTCAGAAGATGAACCGTTGTTTGTTGCCTGCCTGCCTGGGATCCAGTCGGTGATGCCAGTATTAACTGGATAGCGTCCTGTCATTATTGAAGCTCTTGTCGGAGATGATACAGGACAAGCAGCATATGCGTTGGTGAATCGAATTCCTTCTCTTGCCAGACGATCAATATTGGGAGTTTCATAAAACCTGCTTCCATAGCAGCCACAGTCTGTGTATCCGAAGTCATCCAGTAGTATGAAGATGACATTTGGTTTTGCCTTCTCATTTTTGTCTGACAAAATAATACCTGAAACAGGAATTGAGGCAGTAATACCTAATGTCAGATATGTTTTAATTCTATTCATAACTGTTTTCTCACCACGGATAGCACTGGTTATCACGGACTTTTACAAGATTTATCTGGGTTCATTTTCCGTGTTACTCCATGAAATACGTAGTTAATTGAAATTAGTCAAACACAAATACAGCCCTATTAATTGGATTTTATTTTCTGAAGCA
>DOTV01000248.1:0-9452 GCA_003520925.1 Bacteroidales bacterium
GGTTGCTGGTTACTGGTTGCTGGATTTCATCTTCGGTCTTCGGTCTTCGGTCTTCAATACATTAGAACAAGCAACAAGTAAAACAATTCAGATTAGAAATATACAAATTTCTACTCTGACCATGAAATTTTGTTCATGAAATTCTATTGTATGAAAGGGATGGTAACCGGGTATCTGAATTCCTCTCCTTTAGAGGCTTTCACACTTGCAATAATAATGCAGATCACTTTCAGAAAACCCAGGAAGATAATAATTGGAATACCTACTAATATTAAACATAAAGGAACCGAAAGTACTATATATAGCAATACAGATAACTGAAAATTAAGAGCCTGCTTCCCATTCTGATCTACCCAAAGCGACTCATCCTTTCTTGAAAGCCAGCAGATCAGCGGACCAATGATTCCGCCAAAAGGGAAGAAAAATCCCGCAAATGCCGAAAGGTGGCATAACATCGCCCAGTTCCTTTCCGATTCTGATAATTCTCTGATCTCTCTCATGACAATCCGGTTTTTTATTAAAAGACGTCCTGCTTTTTAATTTGCTGCACAATCAGAATTTCGCAAGACGCTTCAGATCGGCTGGCAATAAGCCATTCGGATTTGCTTTGTCAATGGCATGCTGATTGTAATAATACATGTTTGAATCGTCGGTTCCGATAAGCATTTTAAAACAGTGACCCGGATTCCCCTCGCCAACAGGACCAACTTTATGTAAAATCAGCGTATTTTTGGCTTTTTCCTGAATTGCTTTTACTATAACCTCCTCCGGAACAATCTCAATATCATACCTGTAAATGGCTTTTATCTTATCAATTGTACCAATTGCCGGAGACAGATCCTCCTGTTTTACAAGGATTTTTTTTGTCATGACTTCCGGGATATTTCTATTATAGTATCTCAGATATCTTCTCCCGGTCAGGGATGGATCTTCCGATATCATCTGTGCATGCTTCTGCATGAAAGCCAGAATTGCCCCGAGTTTATAGCCGTATTCCATATCATCCTCTCCGGCAAATGAAAGAGGAACAGCACATATCTCGGGCATCTTTCCGAGCTCATTGATGTTTTTTCCCTGAAGAAGGTTAATAAAATTGAAAACAGACTTCGATTTGTCATTCTCATAGTTGGTTTCGGTCAGGATTATAAATGAACAGGCCGGATCGGTTCTCCTTGTTCCGAAATCTGACGTTTTAATAAACTCAAAGGGTGTTATCTTCCAGTATTCATTCATTGCCTGCCGTATATAAGTATTATATACAGTGTTACCGTCTTCCAGTACGACACATGTTTTTGAAGCATTGAATTGCTTTATCTCACCGGGAGTCGGAAAAGGAGACTGCCCCGGCAGAACAAAGGATGAAGATAAAAGTAAAATTGCAATAAGTACTTTTCTCATTTAAAGACCCGGATTTGAAGGAATTAACAGTGGATTCTTTTCGTTGAACTTCCGTATATAAACAAACATTAGATCCTTTCTTTTCTTACCGGGCAGACGCATAAATTCCTCATATAATTCACTGTCCTTCATCAGAAGAAGTTCCGTATTCTCAAGGTCATATTCCAGAATCTTACCGCTTTCAAAATCTATTATGTATTGCCTTAATTCATTACGCCCGGTGTTATTACGGTAGGGGGAATAATATGATCCATACGGGGAGTAATAATTACCGTAGGAATATGGGGAATAATAAGAATAAGGCGAATAGTATGGAGAATAATAAGAATTATAAGGATCATAATAGCCGTAGGGCGAGTTGTAATAACGACTGTCATATGAGGTGACATCAGCAACAAAATGACAAATGCTTCCAACAAAAGTTATCCGGTTAAAATTTCCCTGAACCTGAATATACAATATCCCGTTTCTTGCATAACCCCATATCGATCCCCTTTCTATTTCCTGACGGATACCCATGCCGTCATAAAAATAGATCTTTTCTCCTGCCATAAGATTCTTAAAAAAATCCTTGTCATTATAATCGGTTGATGTCAGAATCTTTGCTTTTGGAATCGGGCTGTTAGACTTGACCTGGTCGAAATTGAGGTAGATGCCATCGTTGAACCTGAAGTCGGGAGTATATTTTACCATACCTCCCTCTTCCTGAGCATACAGATTTACATATGCATCGCCGGAACCTATTACTGCAATCATCAGTAAAACCCTCAAAAACTTCTTCATAATGGTTGATGCTTTTTATCTCCGGTTCAAAAATTGTACCACAGTAACAAATTTAAGATTTTCCTTTGAAGGTTGATTATTTAAGGGTATGTATATTTATCATCAATTTTAGTTAAATTTACATCACTGCAATTAATCAGATCAAAGAATGATGGAATCAGATGACTACGTTTCCGTGAATTCAGAGAATAAGAATGCTGATGAGATTTTCCGGAAAAAGAAAGCCTCAATAGAAACCTACTCAATAATCGCCTCAATCTGTCTTATCCTGGCAGTTATTTTAATATCATTTAACCTCAGGCTCATTGCTGGACTCCTCGTCATATCTGGTGCTGCAATGTTTCTAATGATTATAAGAAAAGCCAATGATCTTATAAGAACTGCCAAGGAATCATTCAGGGATGCCTCTTCCTCAAATGAAAAGAAAGATGATGTTATAACCGATTTTTCCCACCGGATAAGGGAGCCGCTTAACAATCTTGTCATTATTGCCGATCTTCTTATGGCGACAGGTCTCCAGAAAAAGCAAAAAGAGCTTATAGAGACTTTTATAGCCTCAACGAATAATATGGTCACCACTGTTAATGAATTAACAATGGAGTCAGCCGGAAATTTAAGCTTCGAAACTAGGAAACAGATAAGGTACAATATTCTTTCAACGATTCAAAACACGATTGAACTTTACAGTCTGAAGGAAAAAGCAAACATCGATTTTATTTTCAATAAGAAAGACTATAGTGAATACGATTGTCAGGGCGATCCAATAATCCTTAAACAGATATTCCTTGACATTTTTAATACAATTGAATCTCAAAACTCAGGTCTGCCCACAAAGGTCACAATCAACCTCAGAAAGGAAAGGGAATCGGATCGTGAAAGGTATATCGGAATGCGCATTCAGACCGACAGGAGCACAAATTTTATTGATCAGGAAGATGACAAAGTGCATCTCGCTACAAAGCTTATAGCTTCAAATAATGGAAAATTCACCCAGGAACCTGGCAATAACTTTACCGTCCTCAATATAAGCATGCCATTTGCCTATCCCGTTGCCGATGTGAAAATGGCCTCAGCCGGAGAGACCGGGACGGTTGCCCCAAGGGAAAGGGTTCGCAAAGAGCTGAGAGACATTAATATCCTTCTTGTTGAAGATAATCTTATCAATCAGAAAATCATTCTACTCACTCTTAAGCCTCTTGTGAACAGTATAGATACAGCCTCCAACGGTAAGGAGGCGATCGAAAAGCTAAGTTCATCTAGCTACGATATCGTTTTAATGGATATCGTCATGCCCGTTATGAACGGGATCATTGCAGCAGAAAAAATCCGGGAACTGGAAGCCGGAACAGAGACCCATGTACCGATAATTGCCATTACTGCGAACGCTATGATCGGAGACCGTGAGAAATGTCTTTCAGCCGGGATAGATGAGTATTTATCAAAACCTTTCCAACCTGCTGTCCTTATCGAGAAGATCAAGCAGTTGCTATAGAATCTGTACCCTTGTGGTTCAACTTCCTGTTTTTTAGCGAGGGTGACGGAAGATATGTTTCAAATCCAAGCGAATTCCACTTACCGTCTATTGTTTCAATTGTTGTTTCATCAGAACTGACAATATTGGGCCATCTCCTCGGGAATCCACCCTCACGGTAGAATTTTATGGTTCCGTCAATCAGCAATGACCCGGGTGAGGTAAAACAATGGTCACGGGCAGGATCAGAATTTCCAAGAACCTGCCACGCAACCATGAAAATATCTTCAATGTCAACCTGCTGATCTACAGCTATTACAAGTCTGAATAATTGCTTATCAGTATTTATCTTAATCAGATCGCAAATTTTTCTGACACTTCCCGGATCTTCGGCAGGATTGACAGTCAGTATCAGTATTCCTGCTCCAGCGGAAACAGTGTAAAACCTGAATCCTTTTATAAACGGCACATTTAACAGGGCATAATTGCCCTCACCAGGTGCTTCTATTGTAAATGGGGATGGAATTCCTCCCTGCTTTTCTTCAGGAAGTTTAGCCGTGGCATCGATACCTGCTTTACCCCCGAAGGAAAAAGCGTCGGATGAGTGGTCAAGGACGTCAAGCGGCCCGCGGGTAAAGAGAATGTCGGATCCAAAATCTGTGTGGGTGAGAATGTGGAGCATCAGCTCCTTGTAGTTCCTTATGTCCACCTCTCCGCTTACCACAACCAGATACTTAGTGAACATCATCTGCCCTGCCCCGGAAAGAGAACTGATAACTTTCATCCCCTGTCCCGGATATGTCTTTTTGATCCTGACAATCACCAGATTATGGGCAACTCCTGCAACCGGCATGTGAAAATCGAGAATTTCAGGCTGAATGGCCAGCTTTACCGGTGAAAGGAATATCTTTTCGGTGGCTTTGGCCAGCCAGGCGTCTTCATGTGGGGGAACACCGACAACTGTAGCCGGGTAAACTGCATTACGAGAGTGGGTGATACAGGTGACATGAAAAACTGGATAGAAGTCAGCCAGGGAGTAGAATCCTGTATGGTCACCAAAAGGACCCTCTGAAACAAAATCTTCAGCAGGATCGACATAGCCCTCGATTACAATATCTGCATCGGAAGGAACATAAAGATCATTTGTAATACATTTTACAAGTTTTACCCTTTTCTTCCTCAGGAATCCGGCCAGGATATATTCGCTAATATTTTCAGGCAGAGGTGCAGTAGCGCAATATGTATAAACAGGATCGCCGCCAAGGGTGACCGATACCGGCATTCTTTTACCAGTTGCCTTCCATGCCTCAAAATGATTTGCACCTGTTTTATGTCTCTGCCAGTGCATCCCTGTGGCATCTTTCCCAAGTATCTGCATCCTGTACATCCCGACATTTGACCTTCGGGTAGCAGGGTGAATTGTATGAACCATTGGCAGTGTAATAAATTTTCCTCCATCGTGAGGCCAGCATTTCAGTACCGGTAATATTGACAGGTCGGGTTTGAAGTACACAACATTCTGACATGATCCTTTTAACCGCGAAAATGAAGGAAGATATCCGGCGATTCTCAGAAGCCGGGGCAGCGCCATTATTTTTCCAGAAATGGTTGCCGGGACTTCAGTTACCAGGCTGAACATCTTTTCGAGATCGCTACCTGCCTCAGTGAGATCCCTCATACCAAGGGCCATTGCTATTCTGCTGTCGGATCCGAAGGCATTAATAAGGACCGGGAACCGGGTCCCGTTGTTTTCGAAGAGGAGTGCCCTGCCTCCCGATTTTGTAACCCTGTCGGTAATCTCCGTGATTTCAAGTACCGGATCAACAAACACTTTGATGCGGTGAAGTTCTCCTTTACTGTCAAGCATGGAGATAAAATCTTTCAGTCCTGAATAGGCCATAATTTTAAATAACTAAGACAAAGATATAGAATAGGTTTTAATCCCAGGAGCCAATGCTGGCGACGATTTGTAATCGAGGCCAGAAAAAAATACACAGGAGTAAGATAAGGCACGGATTGCAAATCCGCGCCAGCGGGCAGGGAGATATTTTTGGGGATTTGAATAAAACAATAATGGGAACTATTCCTAAGATTAGTTCCCATTCACCGTTTGCAACCGAAGCCGCTGACGGCGCCAGGTTACTGTTATTCTGACCGGCTGCATTTCCTGATACAAGACCCTGATTTGCAACCCATGGCTTTCGGGTTTTGCCTGTTACAGCAGAACCTTCCGGCTGTCCTTTTGTCCAGTCTTGCGACCGGATTTCCGGGACGAAGTGTCATTCAGGCCCTGATGTCATCTCCCGAAGGATCTGGATCAGTTTCAGAGTATCCGGAGCCGAAGCTCTGTTTTTTCTGAAGCCCTGTGACTTAATCGCTGAAAGAACGTTTCCGGGTTCATCGATCTACTGAGTATCGCGGACCGGAGTCCGTCTGCTCAGGCCTCGGCTCTATTGATGCGCAGTCCCGAAGGTCTGAATGAGCCGGATTTTGTTTCAGTTAAGTAACCTTTTCCGGTTCCGCATCTTTGGAGCAGTCTTTTATCGCTCACCTGATAGATCAAATATAATATAAGAATATGATATGACAATCATGTAGCATTTCATAGTTGTACACCGGATATAAACATGAGTTATCAACAATTGTTAATAACTTCGGAAAGTGCGAATATTGGTCTTCTTCAGATATCTGTATTCAACCTCATAAAGAAGCAACCGAGATCAGATTTAATTATGAATGTACTCATCCCCCCTACCCCCTTCACTGCTGAAGCAAAGAAGGGGGTGAATATTACCGGATATTAATGACATTCCCCCTCTTTGCGCCAGCAAAGAGGGGGAAAAGAAGAGGGTGAGTACGTTTATTATTTTTTATACCCATAAACTGCCAGATCTCCCAGCATCTCCTCGATCCTCAGCAACTGATTATATTTGCATATTCTGTCAGTTCTGCTGCACGATCCGGTTTTTATCTGACCCGAATTAGTTGCCACAGCCACATCAGCAATAGTTGAATCTTCAGTTTCACCTGAGCGGTGCGATGTTACAGTAGTGTAACCTGCCCGGTGTGCCATTTCAATTGCATTGAGAGTCTCAGTAAGTGTTCCGATCTGATTCAGCTTGATAAGTATTGAGTTGGCACAGCCAAGGTCAATTCCCTTTTTCAGATATTCAATATTTGTAACAAACACATCATCGCCAACTATCTGAATCTTCTTTCCAAGTCGTTCAGTCATCATTTTCCACCCATCCCAGTCTCCTTCAGCCATTCCATCTTCAATTGAATCGATAGGGAACATACCTATGAGCTTTTCAAAATAATCAACCTGTTCCTTTGATGTTTTTCTTGCTCCCTTCGGACCTTCAAATTTTGCATAATTGTACATACCGTTTTCATAAAACTCAGAAGCGGCGGAATCAAGTGCAATTGTAACATCAATCCCTGGTTTATACCCGGCTGCTGAAATTGCCTTAACTATGGTCTCAAGCGCATCTTCCGTTCCGGCAAGTGTTGGTGCGAATCCGCCTTCATCCCCGACTGCCGTGCTTAATCCCCGTCCTTTAAGCACCTTCTTTAGTGAATGGAATACTTCTGCACCCATCCGTAAACCCTCTTTAAAGCTGGAAGCCCCGACAGGTCTGACCATGAACTCCTGGAAAGCAATCGGAGCATCTGAGTGTGATCCCCCGTTAATAATATTCATCATTGGAACCGGGAGGGTAACGGCATTTGCTCCGCCTATATAGCGGAACAGCGGTAGTCCGTGATACAATGCTGCAGCTTTGGCAACAGCAAGGGAGACTCCAAGGATAGAATTGGCACCCAGACTGCTCTTCGTTTTGGTGCCATCAAGATCGATCATCTTTCTGTCGATTCCGGTCTGGTCGGTAACATCCATCCCTATTATTTCCTCTGAAATAACATTATTGACATTATGAACAGCTTTAAGAACTCCCTTTCCCAGATATCTCGATTTATCATCATCACGGAGCTCAAGAGCCTCATTTTCACCCGTTGAGGCTCCTGACGGAACAGCGGCCCGTCCCAGGTAGCCGCTGGCTGTCTGAACATCAACTTCAATTGTCGGGTTGCCGCGGGAATCAAGTATCTCCCTGGCGTGTACGCTAACTATTTGTCCCATAAGAATTTATTTTTTCATTAAACATTGCAGCAATATATACAAAAAAAGGGATATGCCTTTCAGGTCATATCCCTTTACTTATAAATGATCTTTAATTATTTTTCCCCGGCCTTAGCATCATCCGATGCTTTATCATCGGCTTTTGGGGACTTTGCGCTCTTTTTAGCTTTTACGGGAGTCTCCTTTTCAGGTTTTGCGGATACTGCTTCACCGGTACTCTTTTTAGAGGTTCTCCTTCTCCTGGCAGCTTTTGGCTTGGTGGTCGTTTCTGCGCCCTTCATCGCTTCATTGAAATCAACAAGCTCGAGAATGCACATCTCCGCATTATCTCCAATCCTGTTGCCTGTCTTAAGTATCCTTGTATAACCACCCGGCCTGTCGGCAATTTTAGGTGATACTTCACGGAATAACTCGGCGACTGCCTCCTTATCTTTAAGATAGCCGAACACAACTCTCCTCGAGTGTGTTGAATCTTCCTTTGATTTTGTAATAAGCGGTTCAACAAAAGTTTTAAGTGCCTTGGCTTTTGCAGTAGTGGTAGTGATCCTTTTATGAATGATCAGTGAAACAGCCATATTGGAAATCATTGATTTCCTGTGTGAACTTGTTCTCCCCAGGTGGTTTATAACTCTCTGATGTCGCATTTCTCTATTTCCTTAACAAGTTAATCTCAATCTTTATCTAATTTATATTTGCTCACATCCATTCCGAATGAAAGACTCATCGACTCAAGCAATTCATCAAGCTCGGTGAGGGATTTTTTGCCGAAATTCCTGAATTTCAGAAGATCGTTCTTATTGAATTTCACCAGATCACCAAGTGTTTCAACTTCGGCAGCTTTCAGGCAGTTGAGAGCCCTGACGGAGAGGTCGAGATCGACCAGCTTCGTTTTGAGCAGCTGACGCATATGAAGTACTTCCTCATCAAATTCCTCATTTGCCATCTTGTCATCCGAATCGAGGGTTATCTTCTCATCGGAGAAAAGCATAAAATGATAAATAAGAATCTTGGCTGCCTCTTTTAATGCTTCCTTAGGGTGAATTGAGCCATCTGTCTCCATCTCCATAAGAAGCTTTTCATAGTCGGTTTTCTGTTCAACACGAAAGTTCTCAACAGAATATTTTACATTCCTGATTGGGGTAAAGATTGAATCGATTGCTATAACTCCGAATTCGCTGTCGACCGGTTGATTTTCTTCAGCAGGAACATATCCTCTGCCTTTATTTATTGTCAATTCCATCTGAAGTTTAACGTCCGGCTCCATCCTCAGAATAACAAGGTCGGGATTAAGAACATCAAAGTTGCTGAGAGCGTTGCTCAGAGCACCGGCTTTAAAGACTTCCTGTCCGCTGATCTTGACGACGACCTTTTCATGATCCACATCATCGACGGTCCGTTTAAACCGGACCTGTTTGAGGTTCAGTATTATTTCAGTTACATCTTCCATAACACCGGTAATTGTCGAGAATTCGTGGTCGATACCTTCGATCTTTACGGTGGTTATTGCAAAACCTTCCAATGAAGAGAGCAGAATCCTTCTAAGAGCATTACCAACAGTAATGCCATAGCCGGGTTCAAGAGGCCGGAATTCAAATTTACCGAACCTGTCGGTAGCTTCCAGCATTATAACTTTGTCAGGCTTCTGGAATGATAAAATGG
>DOTV01000248.1:9678-10849 GCA_003520925.1 Bacteroidales bacterium
TTCTGGAATGATAAAATGGCCATAGGACTTATCTTATAAATTATTTTGAATACAATTCAACTATCAATTGTTCCTTTATGTCTTCAGGAATATCTGTACGCTCAGGCACGCTCATGAACTTACCTGCCATTTGTGCATCGTCCCACTCAAGCCATGGAAGTTTTGAATACCTCCTGGTTGTAAGTGAATCGACTATTGTCTCCAGAGATTTCGATTTTTCGCGAACTCCGATTATGTCGCCTGGCTTAAGCTGGAATGAAGGAATATTAACAACCTCACCGTTCACCGTAATGTGTCTGTGTGAAACAAGCTGGCGTGCGGAAGCTCTCGTTGGGGCAACACCAAGACGAAATACAGTATTATCAAGACGGGCTTCAAGCATCTGCAGAAGCACCTCACCGGTAACTCCCTTGCTTCTTGAAGCTTTTTCAAAAGTCTTATGAAATTGTCTTTCAAGTACTCCGTATGTATATTTTGCCTTCTGTTTTTCTCTGAGCTGAAGCCCGTATTCAGAGGTTTTCTTCCTTTTTTTGTTCATCCCGTGCTGACCAGGAGGAAAATTCTTCCTGTCGAGGTTTTTATCGGGGCCGTAAATAGCTTCTCCGAATTTTCTTGCAATTCTTGATTTTGGGCCGGTATATCTTGCCATTTTCTTTTAAAATATTGAACTTAATTACTTATTTAATATTTTGGATTGCGGATTTTTGATTTCGGATTTTAAATCTGCAATCGCAAATCCGAATTCCGCAATCTACTAGACTCTTCTTCTCCCGGGTGCACGACAACCGTTATGAGGCATGGGTGTAACATCGATGATCTCCGTTACCTCGATACCAACATTACTGATTGATCTTATCGCTGATTCTCGCCCTGCACCTGGTCCTTTCACAAACACTTTTACTTTTCTGAGGCCAAGATCATAAGCGACTTTACCACATTCCTCGGATGCCATCTGGGCAGCATAAGGAGTATTTTTCTTTGATCCTTTGAAGCCCATTTTGCCTGATGAAGCCCATGATATCACCTGACCCGAATTATTGGTCAGGGTAATTATAAGATTATTAAATGATGAATGAACATGAGCCTGGCCTGTCGGTTCGACTTTAACGATCCGTTTCTTCAATGCTCCGGTTTTCTTTGCCATATTCTATTTATTTAGTAGCTTTTTTCT
>DOTV01000248.1:11091-11632 GCA_003520925.1 Bacteroidales bacterium
TTATTTAGTAGCTTTTTTCTTGTTAGCAACAGTTTTCTTTCTTCCTTTGCGCGTCCTTGCGTTGTTCTTTGTGCTCTGGCCCCTTACAGGCAGACCGAGACGGTGGCGGACCCCACGGTAACAGCCGATATCCATCAACCTCTTAATATTCAGCTGTGTCTCCGAACGAAGCTCGCCCTCAAGCTTGTAATTATCGTTCAGGATACGACGGATTGAATTAATCTGATCATCGGTCCATTCCTCCACCTTTGCATTCCTGTCAACACCTGCTTCATCGAGTACTCTCTGTGCAGTACTTCTTCCCACTCCATAGATATAGGTCAGTCCGACTTCGCCTCTTTTGTTTCTTGGTAAATCAACACCAACAATACGTGCCATATATTACTTTTCTTAAATGAGTTGCAAAATTATATAAATTATCCCTGTCTCTGTTTAAACTTGGGATTTTTCTTGCTAATAACATATATGCGCCCCTTACGCCTGACTATTTTGCAGTCGGCGCTGCGCTTTCTAACGGATGCTCTTACTTTCATTATCTTAA
>DOTV01000248.1:11912-12913 GCA_003520925.1 Bacteroidales bacterium
ACCTGAATGTTATTCTTCCTTTTGTGAGATCGTAGGGTGACATTTCAACTTTCACCTTGTCACCCGGCAGGATCTTGATGTAGTGCATTCTCATCTTGCCGGAGATGTGGGCTGTTATAACATGTCCGTTCTCGAGCTCCACCCTGAACATTGCATTGGAAAGAGCTTCAATGATTGTACCGTCCTGTTCGATAGAGGCTTGTTTCGACATTCGATTACATTTTATTTAAAACTTCTTCAACAAATTCAAATGTTGTTAAAACATCAGCTCTTCCCCTGTCGACGGCCACGGCATACTCAAAATGAGCCGAAGGTCTCCCGTCAACTGTTTTAATTGTCCACCCATCATGCATCTGCACAGTCTCCTTCCTTCCAAGGTTTATCATAGGCTCAATGCAGATAACAAGTCCCTTTTCCATTTTTGGACCGCTTCCCCGTTTGCCATAATTCGGCACTTCGGGAGGTTCATGAAGCTTTTTTCCAAGTCCGTGTCCGACAAGCTCCCTGACAACTGAATATCCTCCGTTTTCAGCTTTATTCTGTACTGCCCAAGAGATATCGCCAACCCTGTTTCCAGCAAGAGCCTCTTTAACACCCTCCTCAAGCGATTCCTTTGTATAATCAAGCAGACGCCTGACATCATTGTCAATTTCACCGACAGCAAAGGTATATGCACTGTCTCCATACCATCCGTTCAGGATCACTCCGCAGTCAACTGATATTATGTCACCTTCTTTCAGGATATAGTCTGAAGGAATACCGTGAACCACGACATCATTGACTGAAGTACAAAGTGTGCCCGGAAACCCACCGTACCCTTTAAATGCAGGTTCGGCGCCGTTATCACGGATAAATGTTTCGGCAACTTTATCGAGATGAAGAGTTGTAACCCCGGGTTTTATATGTAGAGCAACCTCTGCAAGTGTTTTCGACACCAGTAAATTGCTTTCCCTCAACAACCCTATCTCTTCATCAGTTTTTAAATACAACATCAAAGAACG
>DOTV01000248.1:13168-16622 GCA_003520925.1 Bacteroidales bacterium
AAGAACGCTAAACTTATTATATCGACGTCGTTGCGCCTGTCCGTCCCTTTACCCGGCCTGATTTCATGAGACCGTCATAATGACGCATCAGCAAATGGCTTTCAATCTGTTGAAGCGTATCAAGTACAACCCCGACAAGTATCAGCAGCGATGTGCCGCCAAAAAACTGTGCAAACTGGGGTGATACGGTAAACTTTACTGCGATAGCCGGAAGAATGGCTATAACTGCCAGGAAGATGGAACCAGGGAGTGTTATCCTCGACATAATCATGTCGAAGAATTCCACTGTTTTTCTGCCTGGTTTGATCCCCGGGATAAATCCGCCGTTCTTCTTCATATCCTCAGCCATCTGAACAGGATTTATCGTAATAGCTGTATAGAAATATGTAAAAAGTACTATAAGCAGGCCTGTGACCAGGTTATACCAGAATCCGTACATATTTGAAAAAGCAACAACAAACCCTGAGCTTGAGTTTGAATAGCCGGCAATGATCATCGGGAGCATCATGATTGCCTGCGCAAAAATTATCGGCATTACACCTGCGGCATTAACCTTGAGTGGAATATACTGACGCACTCCGCCATACTGCTTGTTGCCCACAATCCTTCTCGCATACTGTACCGGAACTCGTCTTGTACCCTGAACAAGCAATATGGTTCCTAGAATAATTACAAAAAGTATCAGGATCTCAACTATAAGTGCAATAGGGCCTCCGGCACCGTTCATCCTGGTTCCGGCTTCAAAAATGAAGTTGGCAGGCATCCTGGCAACAATACCGATCATAATGATGAGCGATATCCCATTACCTATTCCTTTATCAGTTATCTTTTCACCAAGCCACATGACGAACATAGTTCCTGCAGTAAGTATTACAACTGATGAGAACTTAAAGAAGAATCCGTTTGCCAGAACAAAGGCTGAAGCTGGAAGCTGAGCAGTAAGGTTTACAAGGTATGTGGGAGCCTGAAGAATAAGAACACCTACAGTAAGATATCTTGTATACTGGTTCATTTTTCTTCTTCCGCTTTCCCCCTCTTTCTGTAATTTCTGGAAATAGGGGAACACAATACCGAGAAGCTGCACTACAATTGAAGCTGAAATATACGGCATGATTCCAAGGGCAAACACAGAAGCCTGTGAAAATGCTCCTCCCGAAAACATATCAAGAAGACCCATCAGACCGGAAGAGGTCTGGGATTTCAGTGCTCCCAGCTGCGCAGGATCAATACCCGGCAATGTTATATATTTACCCAGACGGTACAATGCTATAATCGCCAAAGTATAGAGTAACCTTGCGCGAAGATCTTCAATCTTAAAGATGTTTCTTATTGTCTGAACAAGTCTCATGAACTTAGAGTTTTACGACGGTACCTTTCTGGGCTTCAATTGCTTCAACTGCTGATTTACTGAAGGCATGGGCATGAACCTCGAGTTTTCGTTCGAGAGTTCCTTTTCCAAGTACTTTAACCAGATCATTTTTTGCAATAAGTCCGGCTTTCCTGAGAATTTCAAAATCAATTATTTCCAGATCATTTTTTTCAGCAAGTGTCTGCAGGGTAACAAGATTGATTGCCTTGTACTCCTTCCGGTTAATATTTTTAAAACCGTATTTCGGAACACGGCGCTGAAGCGGCATCTGACCTCCTTCAAATCCTATCTTTTTGCTATACCCCGACCTTGATTTGGCCCCTTTATGACCCCTGGTCGACGTACCGCCTTTCCCGGAACCTTGTCCGCGGCCTTTACGCTTGCTTCTTTTTACTGATCCTTTAGCTGGTTTTAAGTTACTTAAATCCATAACTTTTTATATAATATCGTTAATACCTTAAATATTCTCCACTTTGACCAGGTGTCTCACCTTTTCAACCATTCCCATAATCGCGAGAGTAGCTTCATGTTCGACGCTGTGGTTCAGCTTTGTAATTCCAAGTGCTTCAAGAGTCCTCTTCTGTCTTTCGGGTTTTCCGTTTTTGCTCTTTACCTGGGTAATGCGAATTTTTGCCATTGTGATTACTTTACTATCCGTTAAAAACTTTTTCGAGACTTACTCCCCTGTGTTCAGCAACAGCCAGTGCATCACGCATTTCGAGAAGCGCGGCAAAAGTTGCCTTTACAAGATTATGAGGGTTTGATGATCCTTTTGATTTGGCAAGCACGTTTTTCACTCCGACGCTTTCGAGAACGGCCCTCATAGCACCTCCGGCCTTAACTCCAGTACCTTCGGTTGCCGGCTTGATGAATACTTTTGCACCGCCGAATTTTGCAACCTGTTCATGAGGTATCGTCCCATGTATTATTGGAACCTTTATCAGGTTCTTTTTGGCATCTTCAATCCCTTTAGCGATAGCTGTTGTCACTTCACTTGCTTTTCCAAGTCCGTGTCCGACAATTCCATCTTCGTTCCCGACAACAACAATAGCAGAAAAACTGAATGTCCGTCCGCCCTTTGTAACTTTCGTAACTCTCTGGATGCTAACAAGCCGGTCCTTGAGTTCAAGGTCGCTGGTTTTTACTTTTCTTATCCCGTTTCCCATATTATCAGAATTTTAGACCGCCTTCGCGGGCTGCATCAGCCAATGATTTAACTCTACCATGATATTTATAACCGCTCCTGTCGAAAATGACACTCTCGATACCCTTCTCCTTGCATTTTGCTGCAAGAGATTTTCCAACGATCTTAGCCTGCTCGGTTTTCTTAATGCCTGTCTTGGCGTTCTCCTTTTCTTTGGAGCTGACTGCCAGTAGGGTGACACCCTTAAGGTCATCAACAACCTGAACATAGATTTGCTTGTTGCTGCGGAATACTGCAAGACGCGGCCTTTCAGCAGTGCCGCTTATTTTTTTACGGATCCTCATACGGATCCGTGTTCTTTTTTCCAACTTGGTTAAAGCCATGATAATTTATTTTTTAACCGGATTATACACTAGCTGATTTACCAGCTTTCCTCCTAAGCTGTTCACCGACAAACTTGATCCCTTTTCCCTTGTAGGGCTCAGGCGGACGAAGCGATCTGATTTTTGCTGCGACATGTCCGATAAGCTGTTTATCGATACAGGTCAGAGTAATCACAGGATTGCTCCTTCTCTCGGTTTTTGTTTCAACCTTCACTTCGTCGGGCACCTGAAGAATTATTTCATGTGAGTAACCAAGGCTCATTTCGAGCTGCTGCCCTTTTGCCTCGGCTCTGTAACCGACTCCTACAAGCTCAAGTTCTTTTTTGAACCCTGTCGACACTCCCACAACCATATTAGCAATAAGTGCCCTGGACAGACCATGAAGCGACTTATGGCTTTTTGATTCTGATGGTCTTGACAATACGATAGTGTTATCAACCACTTCAACCTTCAGGTCTTTGTCTATTCTCTGCTTCAGCTCACCCAAAGGTCCTTTCACGCTGATCTCATTGGAGTCGCTGACATTTATTGTTACTCCTTTGGGCAGGTTTACAGGTA
>DOTV01000138.1 GCA_003520925.1 Bacteroidales bacterium
TACTTCTCTCAACACTTTTACTTATGTCGTGCAGTAAAAACGATGAACCGCTTCCCAAAGAGCCTGTCCCGATAGACCTCACTCAGGACCAGGTTGCACTTATTGAATCAGGTAATTCATTTGCTTTTGATATTTTCAATCTTGTACTGGAAGGTGCAGGTGAGAATGAAAATGTTATGATTTCACCTCTCAGCATCTCGTATGCACTGTCAATGACGGTCAACGGAGCCAATGGAGAAACACGCAATGATATGCTGGAGGCTCTGAGGTTGAAAGGGATAAGTGTTGATGCAATAAACAGCTCCTATAAGAACCTCACCAGTGCTCTTTTGTCTGTTGACAAGCGTGTGCTAATGTCAATAGCCAACTCAGTATGGATAGAGGATGATTTTCCAGTAAAGAAAAGCTTCACCGGGATACTCACAGATTTCTACAATGCTGAAGCAAATACATTCGATATTAATGATGCTTCCGCCCCTGATAAAATAAATACCTGGATCGAGGAAAATACAAACGGCCTTATTAAGAAAATGATAGATAAATTGAATGATAATACAGTAATGTTGCTTATTAATGCGATTTATTTTAAAGGAAAATGGAAATCGCAGTTTGAAGAATCAAAGACCATTCCGATGCCATTTTATAAATCAGGAGGTAACCAGATAAATGTGCCAATGATGAAGCAGAAAA
Organism: Bacteroidales bacterium; assembly: GCA_003520925.1. Classification (GTDB taxonomy): domain Bacteria; phylum Bacteroidota; class Bacteroidia; order Bacteroidales; family VadinHA17; genus LD21. The sequence goes on from DOTV01000138.1 coordinate 691, forward strand.
CAGACTTCAATGTATATGTTGGAAATGGTTTTACATTGGCAGAATTTCCATACGGGCAGGGTAACTTTGTTATGGATGTGGTACTTCCCGATGATCCCGAAGGTTTAAGCACTGCAGTTGCATCTTTAAACGATGAGAGCTTTACAGCGTGGTTAAACCAGATGAATGAAAGGGAAACAGACGTCTCTTTTCCCCGGTTTAAGTACGGATTTAAGAAAAAGCTGAAGGATGTGCTTTCAGATATGGGGATGGGAATTGCATTTACGGATGCGGCAGATCTCTCAAATATTACAGAAAAGTATGATCTGTTGATAAATGATGTAACGCATCAGACTTTCATCGAGACAAATGAAGAAGGTACGGAAGCTGCAGCTGCAACCATTGTTGATATTGGGCTCACTTCAATGCCGCCTGCCGCACTGGTTTTTAAAATGGATCATCCATTTATTTATATCATAAGGGAATCGACCACAAATTCAATAATTTTCATGGGCAGGGTAGTTGATCCCTCGGTAAACTAATTTTAGCTATTTTTAGCCTCATTATGGCTAAGCTGGCAAAAGAGCTGACCCTGTACGGGTTAATAATGGTGGCAATTGGTTCATGCATTGGTTCCGGAATCTTTGTCACTCCTTCTCAGATTGCCGGTCTGATCCCCTCCTCCGGTCTCATACTTGTTGTCTGGGCTCTCGGTGGCCTGATAGCCTTAACAGGCGCTCTTACATTCGGTGAACTTGGATCTTTATTTCCCAGAGCCGGAGGCATTTATGTTTACCTTAAAGAAGCATATGGAGGATGGCTTGGATTCCTGTATGGTTGGGCTTATCTTGTAATAATTACATCCGGATCGATTGCAGTTCTTGCCCTTGCTTTCTCACACTACCTAAGCTTCTTCATCCCAATGGATAATACCTGGAAAACAATTTCAAGTATAATAACAATTATGCTCCTTACAACACTTAATGTTTTCAGGGCAAAATTCGGTGAGATATTCTCAAATATATTTACCGGACTAAAAATAATAGGGATACTTGTAATTATTTGTTCAGGCTTTCTCCTTGGCACCAGCGACCTCTCCTTTAAGGATCTGGGTTTCATCGGTTCCGGTTCATCAACAGCAGGAATCTCAGGATTTGGTGTTGCACTTACAGGAGTGCTCTTTTCGTACGGAGGATGGCAGCATGCCTCTTTCCTTGCCGGTGAAACCAAGAATCCATCAAGGAATGTTCCAATAGCCATGATTACAGGCGCCGCAGTTGTAACATTGATTTATCTGCTTGTAAATACATCATACATGCTTCTGCTTCCGGTCAATTCTATTATGACATCAGAAAAGGTTGCTGCAGAAGCGGTTAGTACGGTTATACCCTTTGGAGGTATGTTCGTTGCCGGCTTAATTGCTGTCAGCACATTCGGTACTATTGGTATATATACCCTCTCAACTCCCCGCATTTATTATGCAATGGCTGAGGATGGCCTCTTTTTCAAGAGTATTGCTAATGTACATCCTGTCTTCAAAACGCCGGTAAATGCAATAGTAGCCCAATCGGTTTGGTCAGTAATCTTACTGCTATTCTGGGGCACTCTCGAAAATCTTATAACATACACAGTATCTGTAGAGTGGATATTCTTTACTCTGGCAGCCGCCGGAATTTTCATTTTCAGAAAAAGAATTAAAAACACTGAACGTCCTTACAAAACTTTCGGCTACCCGGTCACCCCGCTTATATTCATAGTTATTAATACATGGTTTGTTTTTAATATTATGATAAACAAACCGTTGCACATGATTATTGGTTTTGGTTTCCTGCTGCTGGGAGTTCCTCTTTACATCTATTTCAAAAAGAGAAACGCTGAACAGTAAATAAATAGAAGATTATGCTGTCCTGATGAAATTGAAAGGGATATTCAGGACTGATGAAAAATACTCACCACGCTCAAGAATATCTTCGTCCCCCTCCTCATAGTACCAGTTTACAATGTATTTCTTATTCTTCAGCTGTACCCTGGCTAACTTTTGAAAGAGTTGTATTATCAACTTGGCGCTGGCGCTGTTGAAATACTCCAGGTTCATATCAATACAGGTTACATCGGCAGGAACCTTTATATATTCATTTATCCATTCTTCGACCGGTCTGAAGAAATCATACATGTTTTCATGAATCGAGCGCCCTTTAATCCTGATCAAACCATCAGGTCTTAAGGTTACCTCCGGCGAGTTTTTGGTGGCTGAAATCCTCAATTCATTCATTCGCTGAATATCTTGATGCAATGAAGAAGTAACGTTAACATCATCGCCATATTGTGGCTCTGCTTCATATTGTAATGGTAACCTGAATATAGCAAAGGGAGTTTAACTTTTCAATTTAAGCTGATCAGAACCTTGCCGTCGGAGCAACATCCTGGCCTGAAAACTCGCCACTGAGATATTTAAAATAACCCGTGATCCCTATCATTGCTGCATTGTCGGTTGTATATCTGAATGGTGGAAGAAACAGGTTCCAACCTCTCTTCTCCCCTTCTCCTGACAGACTATCCCTGAGCCCGGTATTTGCAGAAACACCACCGGCTATTCCAATCTCCTTAATACCTGTCAGTTGTGAAGCTTTGATAAGTTTTGACACAAGCATGCTTATTATAGTATCCTGTAGGGAAGCACACAGGTCAGCCTTGTTGTGGTCAATAAAATCAGGGTCCTCTTTAAGCCTGTCGCGAAGAAAGTAGAGAAAACTTGTCTTGAGTCCGCTGAAACTGAAATCAAGACCTTTCACCGAGGGTTTTGCGAAAATGAATGCTTTTTTATTTCCTTCTGAAGCAAGCTTGTCAATTAACGGACCTGCTGGATAAGGAAAATCCATAAGCTTACCGCATTTGTCAAAAGCTTCTCCTGCAGCATCATCGATTGTATTGCCGAGGATTTCCATCTCGAAGTGGCTCCTTAACAAAACAATCCGTGTGTGACCGCCAGAAACAAGAAGGCAGAGAAAAGGGAATGAAGGTAAACGGTTTTCCTTATCTTTTTCAAGTATAAAATGTGCCAGGATATGTGCATGTAGATGATTCACTTCAATCAGCGGGATGTTGCATGCAAGGGCAAAACCCTTTGCAAATGATGTCCCGACAAGGAGAGAACCCAGTAACCCCGGTCCCTTAGTAAATGCTACCGCATCAATTTCATCGATATTTATTCCTGCCTTTCTGATGGCCTGATCTGCCACTGGCACAATATTTGCCTGATGTGCTCTGGAAGCAAGTTCGGGAACTACACCACCATATGACATATGTATATCCTGTCCGGCAATAAGATTTGACAGAATGTACCCGTCCCTAATGACAGCTGCAGAAGTATCATCACATGATGATTCTATGGCTAAAATTGTAACTCCCATGCGGTCTTTGATTTTCCGTATATTTTAGGTTATTTTGATTTCTGTTTTTACTTTCTTTTTAATGCTCAAAAGTATTAAAAAATCGTTTAAGTATCTGATGATTCTCGTCGGGATCATTCTACTGGTACCTACCTTCGGATCATTGATCCTGCGTATCCCGGAGATCCAAACCTTTATGGTAAAGAGGATACTGAGCCATTTCTCCGAAAAGCTGCAGTCCACAATGACACTTGGCAGAATCGAATATAGCTTCTTTAATAAACTATTGATTAATGACCTGCTTATACAGGATCAGAACCATGATACCCTTATTTATTCGAAGAAGATCTCAGCTGGCATTAACGTTCTGAATTTAAGGGGAAATATCTTCAGATTGGACCATATTGAACTGGTCGAACCGTCAATTGCACTTATCACCGACTCATCAGGCATGATGAATCTTAAATGGTACCTTGACTTTCTGGGTTCCTCAAAAGACACAACAACCAGCAGTGACAATAAATTCTCGGTCAGCCAGATTAAAATCAATCAGGGCATTTTCAGACTTATAAACAGGACAGGACCTGAAACAAAAATTAAGATTGATTTCAACAACCTTTCCCTTTCAGATATCAACGGAGATATTGAAGATTTTAACGTGATGAATGATTCAATTAATTTCAGGGTCAAGGACTTGAGATTCAATGAATCAAGCGGTTTCCTGGTCAGAAGCATGAACAGCAACGTCTTTCTTGCTCACAGCGATATTGTTTTCAGGGACCTTTTCCTGTACCTCGACAGCTCAATAATTAATGCTGATCACATAATTTTAAATGCTGAATCGTCCGATTCATATAAAAACTTCATTGATGAAGTCAGGCTTGATATCGCTCTTCAGAAGTCGCTGGTAAGCGTGGCGGATCTGAAGTTCTTTCTTCCATCTGCCGCAGGACTGAATGAGTTCGCAGAGATATCGGGTAAAATTTCAGGAACTGTGGCTGAATTGAAGGGACGTGATATCGTGGTTTCGTACCGGGATTACAGCTATCTCGATTGTGATTTTGATTTCTCAGGGCTACCCAGGTTCAAGGATACCTTTATTCATATCGGGGTTAACACTCTTAATACAAGTGCAAGAGATTTTGACAATATCAGAATTCATGGGAATCCGGTACTTAAAATACCTGAAATACTCCAAAAGCTTGGTAATATTACATTTACCGGAAGTTTTACGGGATTTACAACCGATTTTGTCACATATGGAAAAATCGGTACTGAAGCTGGAACAATCAGCACAGATATCTCACTTCGACCCCAGGAAGATAACACATTCAGGATCAAAGGACAGATAAAGAGCAGTAACGTTGATCTCGGACTACTTACTGATAAAAGCGATATGCTCGGAAAGCTTAGCATGCAAACCGAAGTCGACGGTTTTGCAACTTCTTCGAAAAAAATATCAGGCAATCTGACCGGTGTAATTGACAGCATTGAGGTTAACAGTTACATTTACAGGAACGTCGACCTTAACGGTATCTTTACTGAAAAAACCTGGGATGGAAGTATTAAAATATCCGACAGGAATATTAAAATGGATATGCTGGGTATGCTTGATTTCAGCAATGAACTACCTGAATTTGATTTTACCCTTAACCTTGCGGAGTCAAATCTGAATAAGCTGAATTTTGATAAAGCAGATACAACTTCGCGGCTTTCAATGCTTGCTACAGCTAATTTCAGAGGTAATAATATTGATAACCTGTTCGGCGAAATCAAACTCCTTAATTCGACAATCAGAAAGCACAACAACAAGCTTGAGCTTTATGATTTTACTTTAAAGGCATTTAACGAAAATAATAAACCGGCAATATCGGTGAGGACCGATTTTATTGATGCTGACCTTCGCGGCTATTATGAATTTGGGCAGATAGGTAAGGTCATTAACAGAGCTCTTGCTTCGTTATTCCCGTCAAAGTCCAATGCTCCGGATGAAAAAAAACCGTCAAAAAATGAGTTTACTTTTAATCTGAGTTTTAAGAACACCGATAAAATAAATAACTTTTTCAAGACCGGACTCTTACTTGCCGATAAGAGCACTTTAACAGGAATGTTGCATAACGACACTATTATAAATATTTATGCAAGTGCAAAAAGCCTGAATTACAGGAACAACATTTTCAACAATCTGGTACTTAATGCAGGCTACAACGGAACAAAATTCACAGCAGATCTTCAGAGCTCATCACTTTCAATACTTGGCAGATCAGAACTTACAGGTTTCAAAGCCGGTTTAGGAATAATACCTGACCATTTTATTTTCACCTTCGACTGGGATAATAAAGATAAAACTGCAAGCAGGGGAGCTTTTGTTTCGAGGGGATCATTTATTGCAAAACAGGAGGGACAGGCAGGCTCTTATCTTAAAATAGAGATTGACTCTTCTGATGTTTATACACGGAATAATAAATGGAAAATCAGGCAATCAACGATCACTGTAGATTCGAGCGCCACATATATTGACAGGTTTGTTGTAGCCAGCGGAAAAAACTCCTACACAATTAACGGGGCTGTATCAGGAAATGCCGGCGACACCCTAAGCCTGACATTTAAAGGAATTGATATGAGCCCTTTAAGCAATCCGTTGACATCAACCGCTGAAGTAAAAAGTTCCGCAATTCCCTTTAACCTGAGAGGGATCATCAATGGCAATATACAGATCTCCAGCACATTGAAGAATCCTCTTATCCAGAGCAACATCAAAGTCAATGGGTTTTCGATTCTGGGCGGAGATTATGGAGATGTATCTGTTCTGTCGAGATGGAATTCTGCCAGTAAAGTTGCTGATATAAACGCAAGCAATAACCTGAACGGGAAAAAGAATATTGATATAAAGGGAATATATGACCCCTCAATTAAAAAATTCAATATTACAGGAATTGCTTCGAATCTTTCTGTTGTTGCTCTTAATCCGCTGCTTAACTTTTTCGCATCGGGAATTAAAGGGAGTGTGTCAGGAAAAGTCAACCTGTCGGGAGCACCCAATGAACTGGTTCTTAAAGGTTCACTGATGGCGGAGAATGCTTCTATGAAAATTGACTATCTGCAGACAAGGTACACAATTAACGATTCAATAAGATTTGATAAAACCGGTATTAAATTCAGGAACACAAAGGTGACTGATGAAAAGGGTAACAGTGCTGTTCTTTCAGGATCCGTCTATCACAAATATTTTAAGGATTATATGGTTGACCTCACTGTGAATATGGACAGAAATGAGTGTCTGGTACTTAACACCCAGCAGAAGGATAATGAACTGTTTTATGGCACCGCCTATGCTTCAGGGGTAACAACGATTAAAAGCGGACCAAATTCACTTTCATTCGACATTTCCGCAAAAACCGGAAAGGGGACAAGGGTTTATATACCTCTCAACTCAAGCCTTTCAGTTTCTGAATCTTCATTTGTGAAATTTGTCAGCAATGATACTGCCCGTGTCGAAGCAGAAAAGAAAGTTGCAGTCACAAGCGGAAAGTCGGTCATGGAGCTTAATTTCGATCTTGACATAACTCCCGATGCTGAAGTTCAGCTTCTTATCGATCCGAAGGCCGGTGATGTAATTAAAGGACGAGGTTCGGGGAAACTCAATATAAGCATGAACAAAAATGGAGAATTCAAAATTTATGGCGACTATATAATTCAGGAGGGTGATTACCTTTTTACCCTTAAGAATATTCTGAACAAGAAATTTGATGTAAAGGATGGAGGTAAAATAACATTTAACGGTGATGTGGAGAATGCAGAAATTGATCTTACTGCAAAATACGGGAACATAAAAACCTCCCTTTACCCTATACTCTATCCGATACTTCAGGATGAAAAATACAGTGCCCGGATCCCTGTCGAGCCTCAACTGATTTTATCAGGTAATCTGTTCAATCCTTCCGTAGGTTTTAACATCTATCTGCCAAACGCTGATGAGGAAACAAGAACTTACCTCCGGAATGCAATCACAACAGAAGAGGAACTGAGCAAGCAGTTTCTTTACCTGCTCGTTATGAACAGCTTTTATGCAGATCCGTCATTCAGGGCGTCATCCGGGGGTTCTTCAACCGGAACCTCTGCTGCTCTTGTAACATCGACAGAGATGCTTGCCAATCAGGTAAGCAACTGGTTATCACAGATAAGCAGTGATTTCAATGTAGGATTTCTTTACACACCAGGAACCAGGGATATTAATTCACAGGAACTTCAGGTGGCGCTTTCAACCCAGCTGCTGAATGATAAAGTCACAATAAACGGAAATTTTGATGTCGCAGGGACTAAAGCAGAATCTACTCCGCTTATCGGGGATTTTGATGTTGAAATAGCACTCTCTGAAAAATTAAGATTCAAAGTCTTCAACAGATACAATAATCCTTATACCGGTAAAGGGGCACCTTATACCCAGGGACTCGGACTGACTTTCAAACAGGATTTCAATAAATTCTCCGATCTGCTTAAGAGAAGAAGAACATCAGAAATAAAGAAAGAGGACGAAATAACGGTTGAAGAATAAGGTTAATAAATATTATCACAATGTTATTAACACCCTATAATAGAACATACCTTTATTTCGTTTTTTAATATCTTCGCACCTGAAAAATCAGGCGTATTGAAGATAATTGTTTGTTTTATAACTAATTAATAACAGGGGTAATATGGGATTTCTACTATTTATTATACAGGATTTACCTTCGGCAGCACAACCGGTGGCTGAAAAACTTACTCTTCTGGATTTTGCTATAAAGGGTGGCTGGGTGATGATACCAATAATGTTGCTGTCGCTGGTTGCAGCATATATCTTTATTGAAAGGTACTTTGTTATCAGAAGGGCAAGCAGGGAAGATATCAATTTCATGAACAGAATCAAGGACTATATACATGACGGTAAGGTAGATGCTGCCATGGCATTATGTAAATCGACCGACAGCCCTTCGGCGCGCATGATCGAAAAAGGGATAAGCAGACTGGGAAGACCGCTTCAGGATATAAGCACTGCAATCGAAAATGTGGGAAAACTTGAAATATCAAAGCTCGAAAGGGGATTTCCGACCCTGGCAACTATTACCGGAGCTGAACCGATGCTGGGTTTTCTTGGTACAGTTATAGGTATGGTACAATCATTTTACGCAATGGCACAGGCAGGTAATAATATAGATGTCTCAATGATGTCGGGCGGTATTTATACAGCCCTGATCACTACCGTGGCAGGTCTTATTGTTGGTATCCTGGGTTATTTTGCATACAATACTCTTGTTGTCAGGGTAGAAAGAGTGGTCTTCAGCCTTGAGGCCACAAACACTGAGTTTCTGGATATTTTAAATGAACCATTAAAAACAGGACGCTAAAATGGCAATCTCTCAGAGAAATAAGATAAGCGTGAACTTCAGTTCAGTAGGCATGACAGATGTTGTATTCAACCTGCTTATATTCTTCATGCTTACTTCCACATTGGTACACCCTACTGCGGTTAAGCTTCTTCTACCTAAGGGAAGCACCCAGACTTCGGCTAAACCACAGACCACAATTTCAATAACTGCCGACAAGAAGTATTTTATTGAACAGCAGCCGGTAACAATTGAAACCCTCGAAAGCATTCTTAAGCAGAAGCTTGGAGCTAATCCTGAAACATATATTTCTCTGCATGCAGATAAAAACGTACCTTTCGAAACTGTTGTGGCAGTTCTTAATATTGCACAGGCTAATAATTATAAACTGATAATTGCAACCTCAGCAAAATAACAGCCTCAGAAGAATTCCCTCCGAGAAAAATAAGGGAATTATCGGCACATCAATAGTCCACATTGTACTACTGATACTGTTGATAGTTGTCGCTTTTACACCACCCAAACCACCTGAAACTGAAGAGGGTATACTTGTTAATTTCGGAACTGACGAGACCGGATTAGGCATGATTGAACCCTCACCGCCTCCTGTCCAGCAGGAAGCATCGGTTGCTCCGCCCAAAGCTGCCCCGAAAGTACAGAAAGATGAACCTGTGCTTACCCAGAATAATGAGGAGGCTCCTGAGGTGAAAAAGGTTGACCCCGAAGCTGAAAAGAAGCGTCTCGAAAAGATTGAAGCCGACAGGAAACTGAAGGAGCAGCTTGAAGCTGAAAGAAAAAAGAAGGCAGCTGAAGAGGCAGAAAGAAAAAGAGTTGAAGCAGAACAGAAACGCCAGGCCGATATAATGAATAAAACCCGTAATGCACTGGCCAATTCAAAGAATGCCGGGACAACTTC
>DOTV01000091.1 GCA_003520925.1 Bacteroidales bacterium
GGCTATGCTGTTGCTGTTTTCAGCAATGCGGACGTAGATCCTGACAACTTTGATGATTTTAAGAACGGAATACATGGTTTGCTCGACAGGGGAGAACGAAAACCTGATTCATGGGGTACACTTGCCGCATGGGCCTGGGGGGCAAGCAGATGTCTCGACTATTTTGAAACCGATAAGGATATTGATGCAGAAAAGGTTGCTGTTGTCGGCCATTCAAGAGGAGGTAAGACAGCTCTGTGGGCTGCCGCAGAAGATCAGAGATTCGCGATGGCTGTGGCTAATGAATCGGGTTGCGGAGGTGCCTCCCTGGCCCGAAGAAAATATGGCGAAACAATTGCAAGAATCACTGCTTCATTTCCCCATTGGTTCTGCACGAACTATACCAAATGGGGAAATAATGAAGATTCGATGCCTGTTGATATGCATATGCTTATGGCTCTGATTGCACCAAGGGCAGTCTATGTCACTTCGGCAAGCGAAGATCTGTGGGCCGATCCGAGAGGTTCATACCTTTCACTTTATAATTCACTTCCTGTGTTCAGACTATACCGGAAGAATACCAGCCTTCCGGAGCAGATGCCACCGTTAAACACTCCTGTAAAGAGCGGAAATGTAGCCTATCATGTCCGTGACGGAGTTCATAATATGCTGCTGAAAGACTGGAACTGGTTTATGGATTTCGGGGATACCGTTCTGAAATGACAATATATATCACCTATGAGACAATGAAATCCGAATTTGCAAGGATTCTTGCAAATCTGGGATTTTCTGAGAGAAAAGCTGACCTCTGCTCTGAAATATTTGCTGTCAACAGCCTCGATGGTATTTATTCCCATGGAGTTAACCGGTTTCCAACATTCATCACATACATAAAAAATGGGTATGTGAAACCTGAAGCTGAGCCGGGATTAATAAAGAGCCTCGGATCGCTTGAACAATGGAACGGGAATCTTGGTCCGGGACCTTTAAATGGGCTGTTCGCAACCGAAAGAGCCATGGAACTGGCTTTGAAATCCGGAATCGGAATGGTGGCCATTGGAAACACCAACCATTGGATGAGAGGGGGAACCTATGGATGGAAAGCTGCCAGGAAAGGATTTGCATTTATTGGCTGGACAAACACCGAAGCCAACATGCCTGCCTGGGGTGCAAAAGATTTCAGGATCGGAAATAATCCGCTTGTATTTGCGGTACCATTTGGAAAAGAGGCAATTGTACTGGATTTCGCAATGTCTCAATTTTCGTATGGCAAGCTCGAAAAATATCAGCTGGATGGGAAAAGCACGCCATATCCCGGCGGATTTAACAAGGATGGTAAGCTCACATCTGTACCGGGGGAAATTATCAGTACCAGGCGTGCTCTTCCGATAGGATACTGGAAAGGATCAGGGCTTTCGCTTATGCTCGATATAATGGCTTCTGTTGTGGCTGGCGGATTGTCAACCTATGAAATATCAAAACAGGGGGCTGAATACTCCCTTTCGCAGGTATTTATTGCCATCAGCCTTGAAAACCTTGCAAACAGGGAACGCATTGAAGCAGCCCTAAATGATATTATTAAGAATTTTAAGGAATCAGATCCGGCTGAACCCGGGATTGAAATAAGATTTCCCGGAGAAAATGTGGTTAATACCCGGGAAGAGAATAGGAAAAATGGTATACCCGTGAATAATGGTATCTGGGAAACAATCCTCGCATTATAATATAACTAAATCTCTTCATTCCGGAATTCCAATTTCAGATTATTTTCACTACAGAAAGTCTCGATCCCTTTTTTTATTGGTTCTATTATATCGGTATAAGTTGTCCCGAATCTTATGATATCTTTCTTTCCAGATCTCAATAAAATAATCATGCTGAGAGGAAATACTTCTATTTTCTCAATTTCAGTTGTACTTACTTCCCTGGCAGGAAAGAGGGAATTCTTTTTGAATCTCAGGGAGGCTTTGTCAATCTGCAGGTATTTATCTCCTTTCCCCAGACCCGAGTTTATCTGATACCAGGCAAATCCAAGGAGAAAAATAATTGAAAACCACAGGGTGCTGTTCGATTTAAGCGAATCACGATTCATTATAAGCCACACGAAAGCCAAAGCAGCACATATTATTCCGAAAACAATCTGGAATATCCTGATAACCTTGTTGTTATTGTTTACCTCAAGGGAAAAATAATTGTTCTCCATTTGATTTTTCTGCAATATATCCATTTTCATGTCCAACCCGAAATAAACATGTTATAAAGTTAAACGAGGAAACCTATGTTTTCCTGGTTTGATTGTTTTTAATTATAAATATTGTCTATTTTTATAAACAATACCAGGAACAAGCAACCAGCAACCTATCTAATACACATCAAAATCCATGAAACGAAACTACTACCTCATCTTCCTGATCTTCCTGATCTTTTTTGCAATCTCCTTTCTCACAAACATACTGGGATCAATAAATCCCAATGTGAGTGACAGTTTCTCCCTTACAGGAACCATGACAGGAATGCTGCCTTTCTCATTTTTTATTGCATACGGATTAATGTCAATTCCTGCAGGGATGATAATTCAGAAGTACCAGGAAAAGAAGAGTCTCACATTTGCCTGGATAGTATCATTTACAGGAGCACTGCTGTTTTCGCTTTTTCCGTCTTTCCCGGTATTCCTGTGTTCTTTGTTCCTGATAGGATCCGGGATGGCTGTCATGCAGGTTGCAATTTATCCGCTTCTTAGAACCGCCGGTGGTGAGGAGCATTTTGCTTTCAATTCAGTGGTAGCCCAGTTGGTTTTTGGTGCTGCCTCATTTCTGAGTCCGTTCGTCTATTCCTACCTTGTTCTCGGGCTTGGAAACCAACAGGCTAATGATGGATTTCTGATAAAGACAATGGCATTCCTTACACCGCAGAATTTACCATGGGTGTCAATTTACCTGCTATTCACATTGATATGTCTTTTAATGGCTGTAATTATATTAATGACACGTTTCCCGAAAGTGGAGCTTAAAGCGGAAGAAGTAGTAGGTGCCTGGGATACACATGTAGAATTATTCAAACAAAGAAAAGTATTGCTTTTCTTTTTTGGCATATTCTGCTATGTGGGTACCGAGCAGGGAATTGCAAACTGGATATCTGAGTTTCTTAGAACTTACCATGGACTGACACCCGAAATTGAAGGAGCCAGGGCAGTAGGGCTCTTTTGGGGCATGATGACTGTGGGCTGCATTCTGGGATTATTCCTTCTAAAAGTAATGGACAGCAAACTCGTTTTGAGGATATTTACAGTTTCAGCCCTTGTCATTCTGACATTTACCCTTTTCGGCAGGGTCGAATTTGCCCTATTCGGATTCCCTGCCCTGGGATTTTGCCTTTCTGTAATGTATGCAATAATTTTCTCACTTGCACTTAACAGCGTTTCAAAATCCCACGGATCATTCTCAGGCATTCTATGCACTGGAATTGCAGGAGGTGCAATAGTCTCTCTTATAGTCGGAAGGCTGAAGGATCTCGTCGGATTACAGGCAGGCATGACAGTACTGTATATTACATTAGGTTATATTTTGAGCCTTAGTTTTTGGGCAAAGCCCATAATAGCAAATGCAACATTTAAAAAGAAAGAATAAATTCTTAAATCAAGTATTATGGAAAAAATTAAAACTGCAATGAAAAAAAATCTGCCGGATCATGTGTCTGCTCCGGTTTTAACCTTTGCCGGTATTCTTTGCGGCATAGTTCTTATGACTTTTTCAGCTATTTCCGCCTGCGCTTCCGATCAGTCGGAATGGCGGCAGCTTTTTAACGGGAAAGATCTGACAGGATGGAAGCATGCCGGTCCAGGATTTATGTCCGTTGAAAATGGTCTGTTAAGGGGGAATGGTGGTATGGGGCTCCTTTATTGGGAAGGTGAAAAGTTCTCCAATTGTGTTTTGAAGGTTGTCTGGAAGATGCGCGATGAAAACAGCAACTCAGGAATATTCATACGTATGCCGGTAGAACCGCGGGAAGAGTGGATGCCTGTGCATTACGGTTACGAGGTTCAGATCGACAACAAACCAGAACTTTCTAATGAGGATGACTATCACTATACTGGTACATTGTATTCACTCACAAAACCGCTTGCCAAACCTGGAAAGCCCGGACCTGAATGGAATACAACTGAAATTACCCTTGATGGCCTGAGGACAATCGTTTATGTCAACGGTGTAAAAGTTACTGACTTTACAGAAGGTGATCCGGTTCCGGAAAGAAAATTTGATTTTGAGCCATATCGCGGGCCACGGCCTGAAGCAGGATACATTGGAGTTCAGAATCACGGCGAAGCTGACGTTGTATACTTTAAGGAAATATCTGTCAAACCTCTTGTCAAGACTTCAAAATGAAAAAATCAAATCTGATAATGAAATCGTCTCACGAAATCACAAGACGTAGTTTTGTGAAAACCGCTGCAACAGGTGCTGCTGCATTTACAATTATTCCGGCCTGTGCGGTAAGTGGCCTGGGCAAAGTAGCTCCTAGCGATAAACTGCTTATTGCCGCAGTTGGATGCGGTGGTGAGGGTGCTGATGATATAAGGCATTATTCAATTGCACCGAAAAAAAATGCCGAGATTGCTTATCTGTGTGATGTTGATGACAGGATGGCTGCTCCGAGAATAAAAGAGTTTCCGAAAGCTAAGTTCTATCACGACTGGCGGGAGATGTTTGATAAGGAAAGTAAGAATTTTGATGCTGTTTCCGTTGCAATACCCGATCATAACCACGCTATTGTCGGTCTTGGTGCCATGCAGCTTAAAAAGCACTTGTACCTCCAGAAACCTCTTACCCACGATATTTATGAAGCCAGAGTACTTACCCAGGCATCTGAAAAATACAGGGTTGTCACCCAGATGGGTGATCAGGGAGCATCGTGCGACGGAATGAGAACTTTGAGAGAATGGTTTGAAGCAGGCATAATCGGAGAGATAGAAAAGGTCTTTTGCTGGACCGACAGACCAGTGTGGCCGCAGGGTATCCCATGGCCTGATTCCCATCCTCCTGTTCCTTCTGAGCTGATGTGGGATCTGTGGCTTGGCACCGCTGAAGAAACCAATTATATTGATAACCTTGTCCCTTTCAACTGGAGGGGCTGGTGGAGATTTGGGACAGGTGCACTTGGTGACATGGGTTGTCATATTATTGGTCCGCCATTTAAACTTCTGAACCTTGGTTATCCCACTGAAGTTTCATGCAATGCAAGTACTGTCTATACCGGTATTTTCAAAGAAGGAATTTTCCCCGACAGCGGACCTGTGTCCAGTTCAGTCCGTTTTAAGTATGAGATGAAAAACGGGAAGAGCCTCGATCTTTACTGGATGGACGGCGGAATAACACCCGAACGTCCTTATGAGATTGAGCCGGATGTCAACATGAATGATGTTATGGGTGACTGGCCTGGTCTGAATGATTATGAAGGAGCGACATTATTCATAGGTACTAAGGGAAAAGCCGCCTGCGGCTGGGGTGGACGGAATCCAAT
>DOTV01000037.1 GCA_003520925.1 Bacteroidales bacterium
ATTGCCGGGTTTGCAGAAAATCTCCCGGGGGATCTGTTAGCAACCGACATACGTCAGGCTATCCATTACCTGGGTGAGATCACAGGTGAAATAACTACAGATGAGATACTTGCAAATATTTTCAAGAACTTCTGTATCGGAAAATGATCCGTACTTTGTAATTACAAGAGTTTAGTTACTTTTTTTAAGGAGCTTAAAAGCATGGTTCCATCTGTTGCCAAGTAGACCCGGGATGCACCACAGAATGCAAAGAGGTTCAATAGCCCGTGCTGATTCGACATTTCCCATATCTTCCACTTCCCAGCCAATTTTTGTCAGAAGTGCTGTGACATCGTCTTTGGCTGCAACATCATTACCGCAGATGAACATTGTAGGTTTCACTTCAAATTCAGGATCGATCATAAATGCATTTCCAACACTGTTAAACGCCTTTACAAAGCTTGCACCAGGTGCAATTTTCTGCAACCTTTCCATTAACGATTCTTCTAGCGATGTAAAGTACTGAATTACACCATTTACCGGAGGTTTGTCAGCAATGGGATTTGTCGTGTCAATCACACTCTTTCCTGAGAGCTGCTCTTTCATGGCTGAAACAACTTTTTCGGCGGCGGTCCCTTTTACAGCCAGAATTACTATTTCTCCATAAGAAGCAGCTTCTTCGAAACTTCCGGCTTTGAGTCCGGTTTCCTGATTCAGCTTATCCCGCTTTTCTTTTGAACCAGACCCGAGCATAACTGAATACCCATGGCTGTTGAGTCCGGTTGCAAGCATTTTTGCCACAATACCTGAACCAATTATTCCTATTTTTTTCATAATTTCCCGATTATTATTTCAATGAATAAACAATTTGAAATCAAATAAGTTCTTTTTAACCTTGCACCCTGAATATTTTACTTCATTATGGTTTTAGCCGGTACATCTGAATTTGTCAATCAGTCTTTAAAAATAACTCAAATGGCACTAAAATTTATTCCCTTTACGGTGGTTGAGAATTTCATCACCAGTATTATGGTAACAGCAGGAATTCCTGAAGAAGATGCAAAAATTATAGGTGATGTCCTTCTACAGGCTGATAAATTCGGAATTGACTCACATGGGGTAAACCGTTTGAAGAATATCTATCTGGATAGAATAAAGGACGGGATTCTTAATCCTGTGACAAATATTGAGATTGTAAGGGAGGGCCCGACAACTGCCGTTGTTGACGGTCATAACGGAATGGGCCATGTGATTGCATATAAGTCAATGAAGCTTGCCATAGAAAAGGCAGAAAGATTTGGAATGGGGATGGTAGTTGTCAGAAATTCAACACATTATGGAATAGCGGGATACTATTCCCTGATGGCTGCAAAGGAGAATATGATTGGCATTACCGGTACAAACGCCCGACCTTCGATTGCTCCTACTTTTGGTGTTGAAAACATGCTTGGGACTAATCCTCTGACTTTCGGAATGCCAAGCGATGAGCCCTTTCCATTTCTCCTGGATTGTGCCACATCCATAACTCAGAGAGGCAAGGTCGAGCTTTATGCCAGGCTTGGAAAGGATTTACCCAAAGGATGGGTAATAGATGAGAACGGAGAATGCAAGACTGATTCACGGGAAGTACTTAAGGACCTTATTTCCGGTCATGCTGCACTGACTCCGCTTGGAGGGGCGGGTGAAGATACGGGCGGATATAAGGGTTATGGTTATGCAACCGTCGTAGAGATCCTTTCCTCTGCGCTCCAGCAGGGCTCTTATTTAAAATTGCTTATGGGTTTAAAAGACGGAAAGAAAGCTCCCTACTCCTTGGGACACTTTTTTGTTGCAATGGATATTAATGCCTTTACCGATCCGGAAGATTTTAAGAAAACCACTGGAAATATTCTTCGTGAACTCAGGGCATCGAAGAAAATGCCTGGTCAGAACCGCATCTATACTGCCGGGGAAAAGGAATATTTTACATGGCTGGAGAGGAAGGAAACAGGGCTGCCTTTTAACAGTGAGCTTTTAGAAGAGTTCAGAGGATTATGCAAGGATTACAGGCTTGAGGAATTCCTGCCTTATTTCACTTAAAGCTGAAAGATGAGAGCTAAGAGCATGGTTGATCATCCAGATTTTCTATTGATTGTATGACTGAACATTATATATGCAACAGTCATAAGGTAAATATAACAGACCATTATAAACAACCTCTGCCACAAGCCTTTATATCCTGCAATCAGGTTATTCCCATTTTTCACAAAACGAAAAGAGAACAGTAACAGAAATAATATACCCAGGATAAAAGTAATGCGTGAAAACCTTATAAACCGTTTATTTGAAAAGAATGGTTTTATTTTCTGAACAATAAGCGGCAATACCAAAATTGCAACTACGCCTGCTCCTCCGAGGATGTCATGAACAATGAAAGATGTTGAGTAGGAACCTGAAACACGATCCGCTTTAAATAATCCCGACCCCAATCCTTCTCCTAACCCGTAAAGTATTATCAGCCAGAATACAGTTTTTACATATTTATCATCTGCAGAATAAGCAGCCCTGAGGCCGAAGGCAAAAACTATCATGAGAATTCCCAGGATTATCCACCATAAGGAAATAATGTCCGACACAGGACTAACTGAGGATCCAAGTGAACTCATAGTGTCAAATATCTGGCTATAACCAGGATACTTTGGCCCCAGAATAAATAGAGAAACGAAATCTCCGATACATCCGGTAAAACATGCAGCTGATCCGGCGAACACTAAAATCTTCCTATTCATTTCCAGGTTTAATTACTTTGGAAAGAGCTGAAGGGATCTGAAGAAGATCATAGTCCTGAGAGTATATAAGGTACCTGTTATGCCATTCCGGGAAAAATTTCTCCTTGAAATTCCGGGATCCCTTGAAGTGGGAAAAGGATTTTATCTTTTCATAGGCGAACTTCATCGTTCTTTCAGAGAATGTATGAGGATCTCCGATTCCGCTCATTGGGGCAAAACCCAGGTTTACTCTGGAATAATTCATGGATTTCATGTACCTGAAAAGTTCGACAAGGATAAAATCCATTACTCCATGCGGCGAGTCTTCTGTTTTTCTTATCAGGTCATAAGTACCTTCTCC
>DOTV01000223.1 GCA_003520925.1 Bacteroidales bacterium
TGCCAGGACGAGTGCAATAAGAATTGCCCCGCCCTGTTTTTTACCCCGGCCCAGGCTTCCAAATCTGAGCGATCGGAAGAGCATTTCAGTTATGAAGCCGAATATTCCGACGAAAACAATCGAAATTATCAGTAGTCTGACATCACGGTTTCTTATGTGTGTTAGCTCGTGGGCAATAACAGCCTCAAGTTCATCATCCTGAAGCTTGTCTATAATACCCCTTGAAAGAGAAACCGAATAAGTTTTTGAGTTAATACCGCTTGCGAATGCATTCAGGGAGTCATCCTCAATAATATTGACTTTTGGCATTTGCATCCCTGTCGAGATACACAGGTTCTCCACCAGATTGTAGACTCTTTTGTTATCCTTTCTTTCGAGAGGTTTAGAATTTGTAGCCAGGTCAATGATCCTGGAATGGGAAAAATATGCAATTACAAACCAGATTACGACTCCAATAGTTATCCATGGTATTGTTGAGATGAAGGAGCGGTTAACATTAATGAGTTCAAACTGCTCATCCTTCACTCCCATCGACATGAAAAAAAAGAAAAGCCAGGTAAGTCCAAAAAAGACCAACGGGAACATAAACAAGATCAAGACTGAATTTGTATTGTTCTTTCTTATCTGGCTCTGCAGTCCGAAGTACTTCATGTTACTGGAACTTGATCTGAGGAGGTTCCTCAACCTCTGCACGTTTTTCTCCGAGCTCAAACATAGGTTCACGCCTGAAGTTGAAAAGTGTGGCTATAAGATTTGAAGGAAACAATTCGGTTGCAACATTGAGTTCCTTTGTTGCCGAGTTAAAGAATCTTCGGGCTGCAGCGATCTTGTTCTCGATATCTGCGATTTCATTCTGAAGATCGAGGAAGTTTTGGCTGGCTTTCAGATCGGGATAAGCTTCAACTGAAACTTTCAGTCCGTCAAGCGCAGATGTAAGCCTTGTTTCAGCAACTATTTTCTCATTTATTGTAGTCGCTTTCATAGCATTGGCACGTGCTTCTGTAACTTCGGTGAGAACACCTCTTTCATGAACCATATAGCCCTTAACAGCTTCAACAAGCTGAGGAATCATATCATGCCTCTGCTTAAGCTGAACATCAACATCAGCAAACGCCTGTTCCCTGTTGTTTCTCAGCCTTACAAGTCTGTTGTAAAGTGAGACAGCAAAAAGGACGAGAAGAACAATGATCGCAAAAATTACCAGTAATACTGCCATTTTCTTTTGTATTTAAGGTTAATAAAATTTCACCCGGAATTTAAATTATAAACTAAAGATAGATATTTTTGCTAAATTTAAATTCCGAAGTATAACTAATTATATTTTCTTCAATAATATTCAATTTAAAACACTTTATATGGAAAAAAGTTTGAAAGGAACCAAAACTGAACAGAATCTGCTTAAAGCTTTTGCAGGTGAGTCGCAGGCAAAAAACAGGTATGAATTTGCTGCCAAGGTGGCAAAGGAAGAGGGGTATGAACAGATTTCTGCCATATTCCTTGAAACCGCTATGCAGGAACAGCAGCATGCAAAAAGGTTTTTTAACTTTCTCGAAGGGGGGATGGTTGAAATAACAGCTACCTACCCAGCCGGGAAAACCGGTACGACAAAAGAGAATCTCGGTGCTGCTGCGGAAGGAGAACATGAAGAGTGGAGCGACCTCTACCCGGCTTTCGCCCAGGTTGCTGCCGATGAAGGTTTTACAACTATCTCAACTGCATTCAAAGCTATTGCTTCGGCTGAAAAAGTGCATGAAGAAAGGTATAGAAAACTACTCGAAAATGTAATGAAAGACCGGGTCTTTGAGCGCGAAGGAAAAGTGTTCTGGTACTGCAGGAAATGCGGTTATGTTCATTTCGGTACCAAGCCACTGAAAAACTGTCCTGCCTGTCTGCACCCAATGAGTTATTTCGAAATTAAATCTGAAAATTATTAATTGATGATCGGGGGGAAAGAGATTCTTGAGCTTATTCGCAAGCGACAGAGCGACAGAAAATACAGCGACAAACCAGTTGAGGAGGATAAGCTCGAAAGAATAATTGAGGCTGGCAGAATGGCCCCGTCTGCTTGTAATGCCCAGCCCTGGAAATTTGTTGTTGTAACCGATCCTTCTCTACTAAGTAAAATGGCTGAAGCTGCCTCAGCCAAACTGCTTGGGATGAATTCATTTGTAAGCCAGGCACCGGTCCTGTTTGTCATTGTAAGGGAAAATCCAAACTTTTCATCGAGGGTCGGAGGTACCATAAAGAAAAAAGACTATTCTCATATAGACATAGGCATCGCATCGGAAAATATATGCCTCCAGGCAAAGGCTGAGGATCTTGGTTCCTGTATAATAGGCTGGTTTGATGAGAAACAAGTCAGGACTATCCTCGGAATCCCTTCATCAAAAAGAGTTGAACTGCTAATCACTTTAGGATATCCTATTGGTGAATACCGGGAAAAGAAGCGAAAACCACCGGAAGTAACGGTTTCATTTAATAAATACTAAATTTCCAGCCCCCCTTCAGGGGGTTGGGGGCACACCGGGGGTTATTTCAGTAATTCCAATGCAATTTTGATTCTCCTCACCGCTTCAACGAGGAGATCATCGGAGTTTGCGTATGAAATTCGTATGCATTGCGGTGCTCCAAAGGCATCACCTCCGACAACTGCGACCTGGGCTTTATCGAGAAGAAAGAGTGCAAGATCGTCGGATTTATTGATCCTGAAGTCTCCATATGATTTC
>DOTV01000097.1 GCA_003520925.1 Bacteroidales bacterium
CCATATTGAAAGAAACTGATGACCTCGGTATCTTTTCAGTAAATGTCTTAAACTCTGTCACGGCAGTTGGCGCATTGAATATCTCTTTAGGTGCTGATGACACACTTCCGAAAGTTGTATTGCTTCCATGGGTATAACCTGCTATATAATGACCTGCATTTAGATGGCAGTTTATACAATGCAGATCTGGACTTGCTTTTTGCTGGGTGTAATAAAGATGTGCATCCTCGCCTGCTTTTGTAAGTTTGGCAGGAAAGAGGTTTTCATGACATTTTAAACAACTGCTGTTATAGACATGGCCGCGTGCTACCTCCAGCCTGCCACGCTCAACCCAGTCAAATGAAGCAGAATCCTTTGTGTAAAAACTCCAGAGATCCCGAAGTCCCGTCGTCCCTTTTGCCCATAAATATCCATGTCCTTTTGGAGGAAGGTGACATTCAACGCATGCAACCCTGTAACCCGATTGCGTTTCATAGTGGACGGATTTCTTCCATTCCATATCTGCCATCGGATGAATGTGGCACGACATGCAATATTCGTTCGATGATGTTTTTGTAATCACCCTGCCGGCTCCGAGAATGATAAGGATTCCCACCAGCAGCCCGGGTGTGAACCATATAAGAAATTTCTTCATGTCAAAAAAATGTGGTTGTCAAGATAAAAAATTATCCGATACGCTAAGCAGGGTTTAAGGATTTTTAAGATTTTGTGGTTTGGGTATAGGATTGCTTCGTCTTCCTGCGTCAGGCTCTCAAGGACTGAGGACCTAAAGCTAGATAGTGTCTACTGTCATTGCGAAACCGACGAAGGAGGTTGAAGCAATCCTTTGCAACTTGAAGTAAACCTACCTGGAATTGTACTCATCGAAGAAATCATTCCCCTTATCATCCGTTATTATGAATGCCGGCATATTCACAACCTTTATCTTCCTGATCGCTTCCATTCCCAGATCCTCAAAATCAACCATTTCGACTGATTTTATATTTTCAGCGGCAAGGATGGCAGCTGGACCCCCAATCGAACCCAGGTAAAATCCTCCATATTTCTTACAGGCTTCAATGACCTGTCTGCTCCGGTTTCCCTTTGCGACCATTATCAACGATCCTCCAAGGCTCTGGAAGAGATCAACATAAGTGTCCATCCTTCCGGCAGTTGTCGGACCAAAACTTCCCGATGGCATCCCTTCAGGGGTTTTTGCCGGACCAGCATAATAGACCGGATGGTTTTTAAAGTATTCAGGCATCGGTTTTCCTTCGTCAATCATCTTTTTGATCCGTGCATGGGCAATATCACGTGCAACTATCAGGGTTCCATTCAGATTAAGGCGTGTTTTTACCGGATATTTTGATAGTTCTGCAAGCACGTCCGGCATGGACCGGTCAAGATCTATCTCAACAGGTTTTTCAAGCTCAGGTGCCTTTTCAGGCATAAAACGTGCAGGATTCTTTTCGAGCTCTTCAAGGTAAATCCCGGTTTCATCAATGCGGGCCCTGATGTTCCTGTCTGCACTGCAGCTTACCCCGAGGCCAACAGGGCATGAAGCTGCATGTCGCGGCAGTCGGATAACCCTGACATCATGAACAAAATATTTGCCTCCGAACTGGGCTCCAACTCCATATTCATGACAGATCTTTTCGATCCTCTGTTCCCACGCAATGTCGCGGAATGCCCGGCCGCCTGCACTTCCTGATGTCGGAAGCTCATCCAGATTACCTGCTGAGGCTTCTTTGACAACCTTAAGTGTGCCTTCAGCTGATGTACCTCCTATTACAAGAGCAAGATGATATGGCGGACAGGCAGAAGTGCCCAGTTCCTTTATCTTGTCTTTTACGAACCTGACGAGCGATTCTTCATTCAGAAGCGACTTGCTCTGCTGGTAAAGGAAGGTCTTGTTTGCCGATCCTCCTCCCTTTGTTATGAACAGGAATTCATATTTATTCCCTTCAGTCGAATAAATATCGATCTGGGCGGGAAGATTAGTACCGGTGTTCTTTTCATCGAACATGCTGAGAGGAACTATCTGGGAGTATCTGAGGTTCTTCTCCTGAAAAGTCTTATAAATTCCTTTTGAGAGGTGTTCTGCATCATTTACACCTGTGTAAACATCTTCGCCCTTTTTCCCGATAACTATTGCTGTTCCTGTATCCTGGCACCATGGCAGATCCTCTTTTGAGGAGATCACTGTGTTACGGAGCATCATGTATGCCACAAAGCGATCATTGTCTGTTGCTTCCGGATCGTCAAGTATTCTCCTCAGCTTTTGAAGATGAGATGTCCGGAGATAAAAAGAGAGATCCGAAACTGCTTTTTTCGCCAGCAATTCAAGCCCTTCCGGATCGACTTTCAATATCTTTCTTCCATCCGATTCAACTATCCTGACAAACTCATTTGTAAGAAGGCGGTAATTTGTCGGATCCTTTTCCAGCTGGAACGGTTTTTCGTAAAAAAATTCAGCCATGGCCATTGTTATTATATTAACAACAAACTTTAAGAGTCTCTACCAAATATAAGAAAATAATTCAACAAATAGTTACACTGAGAAACACAGAGAAGTCACAGAGTTAACCGCCCCCAACCCCCTAAAGGGGGCTTAAATAAAGATAAGAACCAACCCCCCTTTAGGGGGGAAGGGGGGCAAAAATACGTGGACCTCTGTGTAAGTTCTTAAGTCTTTTCAGAGATCTCTGAAAAACTGAACTTCTCTTTCGCCCTGATTCCCTTCTCCGTCATTTTGAGATTACAGCACTCAACAGATTCATCATGCTGGAATACAAGGATATAGTCATTTTCTAAAGCTTCACTTAGAAGCTTTTCCTTTTCTTCGATCGTTTTCAAGGATTCAATATCATAGCTCATATTCCAGATTAAAGGGATATGTGCTGTCGTCGGTATCAGATCGCCTGTATAGACAAGTGTTTTGCCTCTGTATTTAATAACAGGAAGCATAAGCCCGGGGGTATGACCGAAAAAGATCCTGACATGAAAATCGGGGAACAGCTCACACTCTTTATCCGCAAGGCTGAGCCTGCCACTCTGCATAATCGGAAAAATATTTTCTTCAGGAAAAGCATCTTCCTCCCTCGGATTATTTTTCATTGCCCACTCCCACTGAGTACGGCTGGCATGGTAAATTGCATTTGGAAATGTCAGTTCATATCCGGTTCCGGTTTTGCTTCTGACCACTCCGCCGCCGCAGTGGTCAGCATGAAGATGAGTGAGCACCACATCGGTTATGTCTCCCGGATCATATCCTCTTGTTTTTAGTCCTTCAATGAGACCCTCACCATCATGGAGATATGTATGTCTGAAGAACTTTTCATCCTGCTTGTCACCCCAGCCGGTGTCGACAAGGACAATGTGTCCGCCGGTTTCGACAATAAACGATCTTAAAGTAAGGATGATGAGGTTATTCTCATCGGAAGGGTAGACCCTCGACCATAAAGCTTTTGGTATAACACCGAACATTGCTCCTCCGTCAACTTTGAAATTTGCAATATTGAAAAGATCGATTTTCATATGATAAGTTTGGATACAATAATAAGAA
>DOTV01000219.1 GCA_003520925.1 Bacteroidales bacterium
AAAAATAACCTGAATATCCGTGAAAGGATATTCAAACGGATATTTGTTGCTGGTGACTGGTACAGGTCATTTTCTTACTCGATCAGCAGCTTATGCCGGTTCATTGTTACCGTGACGCTCTCACTTTTTCTGCTCGGCGGAATATTCTATCTTGGCTTTGGAAGTACTCCGGAAAACCTTGTCGGATTGAAATCGGCTTTCAGGATCATGTTCGTGGTGATTTTTTTCGCGAAATACATCCCCGGATTATTGAGAATCAGAAAGGAAAAGAGAACCAACAGTTTTGTAAGGGTAATTGTTTTTGTTTTCTCACTGGGGGTCTTCCTTTCAAACTTCGGCATAATAAGCTTCGGAAAGTTTCTCAGGGTGATTTTTACAGGCGACATTCCAGTGGTCACTGCAATCGTTCTTATCGGAATCTCTGAAGTTTCGGGATTGCTGAGGATGATCAGCTCTGTCAAGATCCCGCCTGCCCTGATTTTTTCAGCAAGCTTCCTCCTGATAATATTTGTCGGAACAGGACTCTTAATGATGCCAAGATCACATACAGGTTATTTATCGTGGCTCGACTCCTTATTCACCTCTGTCAGCGCTGTCTGCGTAACAGGTCTTGTGGTTGTCGACACCACAACCGCATTTACAACTCTCGGAAAAATAATAATACTGTGTCTTATTCAGATCGGAGGATTGGGGATAATGACTTTTACCGGATTTTTCAGTTATATTTTTACAGCAGGATCTACATTCCGGGATAACCTGTTGCTCAAGGAGCTCTTTTCGGCTGAGACAATGAACAACCTTTTCAAGCTGTTGACGAAAATATTATTACTGACATTCCTGATCGAAATTACAGGTGCCCTTATCATATATGCAAGTCTTGAAACGGATTATCCCGATAAATTGCTTTTTTCTGTTTTCCATTCTGTTTCTGCCTTCTGCAATGCCGGCTTCTCTACGAGGTCAGGCAATCTTAACTCACCTGATATTATGAATAATACCACCCTGCAGGTATCAGTGGCAATGCTTATTATTCTGGGAGGGATCGGATTTCCGGTCCTTGTCGGATTGTATGGAAATCTAAAGCACTTCATTGTTTCAGTAATAAGGAAACTACAAGGCAGATTGAAACCCGTGAAATCTGAAAAGAGAAACGTATCGTCAAATATTGTTGTTTTCATGACTGTTCTGCTTATTGTTGCAGGTGCTTTGTTCTATTATCTTTTTGAATCGGGAAACAGCCTTAAAGGTAATGACAATGTCAGTAAGATAATTATCTCAGTCTTCGGAAGCATAAGCGCCAGAACGGCAGGATTTAACATGACTGACATATCACTGTGGGGCTACCCGACTGTTTTTATGATGATCTTCCTAATGTGGATAGGAGCATCTCCCGGTTCCACAGGCGGAGGAATAAAGACCACAACTTTTGCTCTTGCTTTCAGGACGATGTGGAATACAGTAAGAGGCAGGGAAAGACTAATAATCGGAAACAGGGAAGTAAGCAGCAGAACAATTACACGGGTGCTTACAATAATATTTCTTTCCATTGTCATAACAGGGATTGGCTTTCTATGCCTGCTTGTTGCTGAACCGGGAAAAGATCCTGCTTATCTCTTATTTGAATGTTTTTCAGCATTTGGTACCGTCGGCCTCAGTCTCGCCGATTCTTCAACATTCACTGTTGCAGGTAAGGTGATTGATATTTTTCTTATGTTTATTGGCAGGGTGGGCCCGCTTACCATTCTGACAGGGTTCTTTTTATCTTCCCGGAAGAGATATTCACAATATCCGGAAATTGAAATTGCGATCAACTGAAAAAAATCTGACATATGAAATACATTGTTATCGGTTTAGGATATTTCGGATCGAAGCTTGCCGCTAACCTGACAAGTATGGGACATGAGGTGATAGGGATTGATAACCATTTTGAGAGGCTGGATGAACTGAAGAACAGCGTGACTACAGTAATGAAAATGGATGCAACAAGTGCGGATGCAGTCAAAACTCTTCCTTTAAATGATACTGATGCTGTAATAGTTGCCATCGGAGAAGATGTCGGTGCTTCGATACTTACTGCATCGATACTGAAGAATATGAAGGTTAAAAGGATCATCGGAAGAGCTATAAATCAGGTCCATCAGAATATCCTTAACCAGATTGGCATTGACGAAGTTGTACTTCCGCTCGAAGATTCTGCAACTCATGTAGCATCAATGCTTCAGCTTAAAAATACACTGCGTCTGACTGAGCTGAATGATGATTATGCTGTTGCTGAGTTAGCTGTGCCGTCAAAATATACCGGTCATGCAATTGAAACAATAGGTCTGCAAGAAAGGTTCAGTCTTAAGATTGTAGCAGTTAAGATCGCGCCCAAAGAGGGATTGCTGGCATCAATTCTCAGGAAGAATTTCAGGGTCGACATGTCATTTGATCCATATTCTCCGCTGCGTGAAAAGGATGTTCTGGTTGTGGCAGGCAAAATAGCTGATATTAAAAGATTTACCGAAAGCTAATCGAATGCTGAAATAGAAAATAATGACAAATTACATTATTCTGGCTCTGTGCGTCATCGTTATCCTGTCGTATTTATTCGATATTTCAGGCAGATATTCGAAGATCCCCTCGGTGATCTTTTTAATTATTCTGGGTATCGGATTACAGATTCTTGTGAGGACTCTGCATCTGGAAATCCCCGATCTTAAACCTGTTTTACCTGTTATCGGAACCTTGGGACTGATAATGATTGTGATGGAAGCAAGTCTTGACCTCAGGCTCGAAAAGAGAAAAAAGTTACTGATAATCAAATCGGTCACCTCAGCTTTTGTGCTTTTTGCAGTGTTTTCCGGAGCGATGGCCTTTATTCTGACTGAATTCTTCGGATCTTCTTTACGCAGTTCACTCCTGAATGCAATTCCTCTTGGAATAATCAGCAGTTCAGTTGCAATAACTTCCGCAGCTCATCTTAAGCCTGACCAGAAGGAATTTGTTGTTTATGAAAGTTCATTCTCTGATATTTTTGGCATAATTATTTTTGACTTCATTCTTATAACCCAGGGATCAATTGGGCTTGGTATTCTTGACATGGGGGTTAAGAGCATTATTACAATTATTATTGCTTTGGTTACCACTTCAATCCTTGCAATCCTTCTTCATAAGACCACTTATCATATCAACTATGTGATAATAATGACCTCCGTTATTATGGTTTACGTACTGGCAAAATTATCCCATCTCCCGGCACTTCTCCTCGTGTTGATCTTTGGTCTTGTACTCTCAAATAATCAGCTTCTTGAGAGTTCGCCCATTAAGAAATATGTTGATTTCACGAAATTCAGGAGTGACATTAAATCATTCAAAGTCATTCTGACAGAACTTACATTCCTTGTCCGTTCCTTCTTTTTCATAATGTTCGGTTTTTATGCGAAGATTGACGGTTTGTTTGACTTGAATAATTTGATTACAGGGGTATCGGTGATTGCAGGTGTATTTCTCCTTCGGCTTCTTTTCTTCCGCCAGGTCTTAAAAATGAAGCTTATCCCGCTTGCATTTTTTTCCCCCCGGGGTCTTATTACGATTCTCCTGTTTCTCAGCATTCCGGAGGTCTCAAGAATTTCTTTAATAAATGAAGAAGTGGTTACCCTGATAATATTGTTTTCCATATTTATGCTGATGGCCGGTAACCTGGTTTCAGTAAGGTATAAACCTCCTGCTGAGGAAAAATCAGCCGGCTTCGAAAATGCTGATGTTCATTAGTTTTAAATGATTATTTTCACGGACCGAACTATTCACAATGTTCATTTTTAATTATTCGATATGAAAAATAAATTACATTTTCTTGTTGTTCTGTTCTCTTTATTATCGTTGCAGGCATATACACAGTCAGGTACAGTCAAGCAAATGAAGCTTACTGATTTTGAGTTGCAGTCATCTGCCATTATCACCGCTTCAGGTGAGGAATTATCATCTTCTCAGTATAAGTCAAAAGCATACTGGTTCCCTGTCAAGGTTCCGTCCACGGTTCTGACGGGGCTTGTGGCAAATGGTGTATATCCCGATCCGTATTCAGGGCTCAACAATATGCTTATACCTGATGCATCTGATGAATTCAATAAAAAATATGA
>DOTV01000134.1:0-7524 GCA_003520925.1 Bacteroidales bacterium
TTTTTCAAGATATCTCTTCAGACATACTAGTTTTTTCATTCCTCAGATTAAGGGGCCGGCAGGGGGTTGCCGGTCTTTTTTTATTCCGATTGTGCCGATGTCCGTCCTCCTTTGACACTCTCAACCCTCACTGTAAATTTACTGCCATCCTTTACTATCCATTTAAGGTCAACGTGCGAATAACCCCCGATATTTGAGACTTCGAGTTTCTGAGGATCTTTCTTCTGTTCCTGGCTGAGGTCCAGGTCTTTGTCCAAAACAATCATTCCTGCAACAACCTTTCCTCCATCGAGATAAATATAATCAGGAGGATCAATCCTGTACTTCAGGTTTGTACCTGAATGTGTTGGCATAAGCTGTTTGTTCTCAACTGTTGCAGTCACCTCTTTAAGTCCTCCTCCCAGGCTTTTGATTTTAATATCCCTGACCTCAAGCTTTGGAGTCGCCCAGGCGTTATAGATGCAAAAAGCAGCGTTACGGTGAGCATCGCTCTCAAGCAAAAAACCAGGATGTGTCCTTCCGAAATTCTTGTTGAAGCCTCCTATCCCGACCTTGCCGTAAACAGGATGATCCACCTCCTGCCAGGGGATAAAAGCGTCTTCAAAGAGAAGGAGCTTATCAAATTCATAGGTGTCGCTGTTGGTGGTGTCATTAAACATAAGGTAATCATTCCAGAGCTCATTGGAAAAAACGTAGCTTCCCATTGCGCCATACCACCAGTCGAGTTCACCACCGTAAACGGTGTACATATCCTTCCAAATGGTAATGAATTTATATCCGGGGATGATCCTTTCGCCTTTACGTCCGATTGAATTGATTACAGCTTCATCGGCCCTGCTGTATGCTTCGGCTCCTCCGCCCTGTATGGACGGCCCCCTCAGGATCAGTCCCCCGGAGTTGTGAAATGACTGCGATCCTGTGATGTTCCTGTGGCTGTACCCGAAGTCCCTTACCGCGCGGTTTTCAGGGTAGGAGAAAGGGTATTTCCCTGCACCCTGCTGTACATAAGCAGGTTCCCAATTAAACCCGTAATCGCGGTTTGGATCATAACCGCCTATGCCATCCTCATTTACCTGTCCATCGCCATCATTATCAATACCTTCCTGGCCCAGGATCTCATACTCTCCCTTTTCACCGGGAAGAGCCCTGACCAAGCGCCGTGGATCTTTAGGATCAGCGTTGTATGTTCCATAAGCACTTTTTCTGCGCATCATGCTTATGATCCCGTCATTATTAAGATCATCTGGCTTATCCTCATCATATAGTCCGTCACGGTCATTATCCATCGGTACAAGACCTGATCTGGGAGAACTGGCTGTATTCGGTTCATCCATAAAATACTGACGGGCATCCGGATTAATAGTAGGGAGGATATAAAAGGTCTTATCCATTAGCAACTGGTTTATGAATTTGTTTTCATCGTACATTTCACAAAGATACCAGGCAGTATACAGGGCCATCTCAGTTCCCTGGATCTCATTTGAGTGTATGTTCCCGTCGATATAAAATCCTGGCTTAAAATCGGGATTCCCTGATTTTTTATCGGATATTGTAAGAGCAATAATGTCCCTTCCCTGGTATGATTTTCCCGCAGATTCCATCTTAACAAGGTCGGGATACTCTTTCGCCAGCTTTTTGCATAGCTCCGTGATGCCGTCGTATGTATAATATTTGTTCCATGAAGCCTGAACTTTTGGGTTTGCCGGCGATCCCGCAGCTTTGAAAAACAATTCAGCATTCTGCGATTGGGTTGGAATTGAGAAGCTCAGAATGATCAGGAAAAATATGAAATTGGTGTACTTTTTCATTGCGATATTTGTTAGAAATAAAGTTGATATGGAGATGGTAAAAGATTTATGAAACCAGCATTATTTTAATTCTATAGAAGTGGTTATTTGTCCGACATTTAATGATCCGGCTGATATGCCAACTTTTCCCTTGCCTGAAATCAGCCAGCTGAACTCAGCGTTTTCATCCCCCTGAAGCCGTTGAACTCTCTGCACTTTTAGTCCGCTGAGAATTGTCTGCCCTGCTGAAGGTTCAACAGACAGCCTCATCACTCTCGTCCAGATATTGGGTTCACCAGCTTCGGTATTTGTCGCTAACAACCCTTTGTTGTGAATCTTCAGTGTTAACCTGAATATTTTCTCACCAGCATCTTCAACCTTGACATCAAGAAATTCAAGTTCGGGATGCATCGCTGATACTGAGGTTATAAACTTGTAATGTGCTGAAATAAGTTCTCCCAAAGTATCTGCCGGAGGATTCAATGCTTCAAATGGTTTTATACCTCCAACCTCCACAGTTTTGCCGGGAAAGTCGGGATGGATTATCGGGGTCCAGGGAACAAATACATCTTTCAGATTGATCTTATCAGCAAATTTCAGGAATGCAGCTTCAGCGCTTTTCCCCTTTTCCACTGTTAACCACCAGCCAGGAGTACTGAAACTATACCTACCATAGTGATAATAGGCCCATTCCATAAAATTACCCGGTTCTGAAATTGCCTGGGGAGCACCTTTGAAGCCTGTGATTTCATGATATTTATCCGAAACAAGCTTATTTACAGCTTCATCGGTCTTCAATATGGAGGTAATCCTGCCCCTTTGTCTTCTCATCATTCCCTCTTCCGGAGGCTGGTTCTGAGTCTGGTCCTGAGCTGCACCAGTCCTATCTGATGCTTTCATGGGCTGACCAAGATTATCCTGCGGGCCGAATGCAATTACCATAAATATATTGAAATGGTCATACAGAAAATCAGCAACTGCCCTCGTCTCAGCTTCGGAAACAGGATAGAGACCTGAATTAATGCCGAATTCTTCGTAATTATATGTAAAGTTTCTGTTGAAGCTGACTCCGCCCGCACCATCTTCATTATAACGTCCATCCTTATCATTATCGGTTCCCTCACTGTAAACCAGATAATTACCAGTCTGTCCCTTTGAAATATCTGCAGTTGCCATTACTCTTTTATCTTCATCACTTTCGAGATAATTACCTGCCGGGTCCTTAATGCGAATAAGAGTTATGAATCCATCTTTATTCAGGTCTTCGCCAGGATCCTCATCATACATAAAATCCCTGTCATCATCTGTGGTTCTTGTATTCAGGCTTCTTTCATATTTCAGGCCTGAGAAGAATTGCTCCGATGCATCCGGACTTACATCTGGAAAGACATAGAAGGTTACCTTACTGAGCAGTTCACGAATCTCCTTTTCGGATGAGTTGCTGAGGATTTTTTCAGCAAAACCCAAAGCCAGTTCCCTTCCTGCCAGGTACTTTCCGTCAACACCACCCACTACTGCAACGCCTGGTTTGCTGTCGGCCGTCCCGGTCCCGATTGTGATCACCCAGATATCCTTACCGCCTGCGGTTTTCACAAGTGATTTTACAGAACATAAATCAGGATGTTGTCTGGCAAGCGACTCTGAATTTTTTGATATCTGGCTGTGATCGTGTAATTGACCTTTTATTGAAGTCAACGGACAGATAAACATACCAGTTACTGCCAGAATGAGAATTCCGGAATTGATTTTCATCATAGTAAGAATTTATTGATAACAGACCTGTTTTACTTAAGTAATGTCCAAAAATACATATATTAATTTATTTCCGGTACATAAACCTTTTCAACTCTTATGTGTTATTTTTGTATCCTGACTGAAAATATTGCCCGATGAAAAGAATAGCCGGCTTCCTGATCCTTGTTCTAGTAATATCGTGTGGCAGGCATAATGAAACCGGTAATAAAATTATTTCGGTGAGCATCGGACCTTTTAAATATTTTCTGAAAGAAATTGCAGGGGATAATTTTGAAGTGAATGTAATGGTTCCCCCAGGATCGAATCCTCATATTTATGAACCTTATCCTGATCAGATAAATAAGCTCAGAAAGTCAGTTGGATATGTCAGCAACGGTTATCTTGGATTTGAAATGACCTGGCTTGACCGGTTCTATGAGATAAACAGGAATATGAAAAAGCTGTCTCTAGGAAATACTATTGAGCCTATAGCTCCTGAGCATAATCATGATGGTGATCACTCGGAAGGCGCTGACCCACATTACTGGGTATCACCTGTATGTGCAATGAAAATGGCTTCGGCAGTCAGAGATTTTATTATTGATCTTGATCCTCTGAACAGGGATCAGTATACTGACAATTTTAATATCCTTGCCGGGAAAATCCTCAAAGTCGATTCACTTGCCAGAGAACTTACAGCATCAGGAGGTAAAAAAGCCTTCATGATCTACCATCCGAATCTTGCTTACCTGGCAAGGGATTACGGACTGGAAGAGATAGCTGTGGAGAACGATGGCAAGGAGCCGTCTCCTTCAAGACTTAAGGAACTTATTGATGTGGCTAAAGCTGATAAGTTAAAAATAATTATGGTTCAGAGGGAATACGATACAAGAAATGCAAGAGCTATTGCCGGCGAGACAGGAAGCAGAGTCGTTGTGATTGACCCGTTATCGGATGACTGGTACTCATCGACGACCGGGATTATTGAAACGCTGAAGGAGAGCTTTGCAGAAAATTTTTAATGACCTGTGAAATGTCAGATTGTCTTCTCGAAATGTTTTCATTATCAGTTGCATATGGAGATAATATAGCTCTCCATGATGTTGATCTGAAAATATGTAATAATGATTTCATTGGTGTTATCGGTCCCAACGGAGGAGGTAAAACAACCCTGTTAAAAGTTATTCTTGGCCTGGTAAAACCTTTTAAAGGAGAACTGATTTTCAATCAGCAGCTTCTCGGAAAAACCAAAATAGGATATCTTCCGCAGATATCCACAGGCGATAATAATTTTCCGGTGACTGTAAAAGACGTAGTTTTATCGGGACTTATGATGCAGAAGGGAGTGATCTCCGGGATGTCTTTCCAAGACAAAAAGAGAGCAACCCAGGTTATTGAAGAACTGGGGATTTCGGAACTTTCAGATTCCCCTTTAAGTGAGCTTTCAGGAGGCCAGCTCCAGAGGGTGTTCCTTGGAAGGGCGGTCATTGGTGATCCGAAACTCCTGCTTCTTGACGAACCCGGGAATTTTGTTGATGCGAACTTTGAGAATGATTTCTATGAGAAGTTAAAGGGATTGAACCGGAGGATGGCAATAATGATGGTTTCACATGATGTCGGGACTATTTCAGCCCATATCAAATCATTCGCATGTGTGAACAGACACCTGCATTATCATCCTTCATCGGAAATAACAAATGAAGAACTCACTTCATACGGCTGTCCGATCCAGCTTATAACTCACGGAGAGGTGCCGCATACAGTTCTGAAAAAACATTGAGGAGTGGAAGGAAGTATTTTTCAATATGAATTTATAGTAAAAGGTCTTCTCGGGGCTCTCTTTGCAAGTATAACTGCAGGCCTTGCAGGCACTTATATTGTTTCGAAAAGGATGGTTTTTCTCAGCGGAGGAATAACCCACGCATCATTCGGGGGAATCGGAATCGGATATTTTGCAGGGATAAACCCCGTTGTGGGTGCTGCAATATTCAGCATCCTTTCAGCACTCGGTATTGAATACCTTTCAGTAAGACAAAAGATAAGGGAGGATTCAGCCATTGGAATGCTCTGGGCTTTTGGAATGGCAATAGGGATAATATTCATATACCTTACCCCGGGTTATACTCCGAATCTGATGAGCTACCTTTTTGGAAGTATACTTACAGTTACCTTTGGGGATATTATTGCCCTTGGCATTTTGTCGGTGGTCCTTATCGTATATTTTACATTGTTTTACAGAACAATACTCTATATTTCTTTCGATGAGCAGTTTGCCCGGACCTATTCACCATTTGTGAACCTGTTCAAATACCTTACAACTTCACTTATTGCACTCACCATAGTGCTGAATATCAGGATGGCAGGGGTAGTGCTTGTGATCTCCCTACTGACAATTCCGCCAAATATAGCGATGATTTTCACAAAAGTTTATTCCAGAATAGTACTGTTGTCCATTGCAGCTGCATTTCTTGGAACAGCAGCAGGATATTTGATTTCTTACTTTGCCGGGATACCTGTCGGAGCGACAATCATTTTCACCCTTGTAATAATCTGGTCAGTTGTAAAAGGTATAGATCATATTTTCAGTAAAGTGAAAGTAAGACACAGATGATAAGAATTCAGTAACTAAACAAAACTATCATGATATGGATTACGACCTTATAATTATCGGAAGCGGACCCGGCGGTTATGTTGCTGCCATAAGGGCATCACAGCTTAAAATGAAGGTAGCTGTCGTCGAAAAGGCCGAGATCGGCGGTATATGTTTGAACTGGGGATGCATACCTACCAAATCGCTCCTTAAAAGCTCGCAGGTTCTTGATTACATAAATCATGCAACTGAATATGGCATAATAATAGAAGGGGAGGTCAAGCCCGACTTTAAGGCATTGATCTCCCGCAGCCGTCAGGTAGCAGAGGGTATGAGCAAGGGAGTCCAATTCCTTTTCAGGAAAAACAATATTGACCTGATATCCGGATTTGCTGAAATCGGAACTAACCAAAGTGTAGAGGTTACCGGCAGTGATGGTCAGAAAAAGAGATTCACAGCAGGTAGTATAATCCTGGCAACGGGAGCAAGATCCAAAGAACTGCCGGGTCTTAAGCAGGACGGGAAAAGGATTATTGGCTATAGGGAGGCTATGACTCTTGACAGGCAGCCTGAATCGATGATTGTTGTAGGATCGGGTGCAATAGGAAGCGAATTTGCCTGTTTTTACCAGTCTCTTGGTACCAGCGTAACCCTGGTGGAGTTTCTTCCGAGGATAGTGCCTAATGAGGATGAGGAAGTTTCAAAACAGCTTGAGAGATCCTTTAAGAAAATGAAGATGAGAGTACTTACAGACTCAGCGGTTGAATCTGCAGATACTGCCGGTGATAAGTGTAAGGTCAGAATCAGGACCCCGAAAGGTTATGAGGAAGTGGAAGCTGACATCGTTTTTTCAGCAGTGGGTATTGAAACGAATATTCAGGGTATCGGACTGGAGACAGCCGGCGTGAAAACTGAAAAGGGGAAAATAGTTGTGGATGATTTCTACAGTACTAATGTAGCGGGAATTTATGCAATAGGCGATATAGTTCACGGCCCTGCCCTTGCACATGTGGCTTCAGCTGAGGGTATTACATGTGTTGAAAAGATTGCCGGACTCAATCCCGATCCGGTCGATTATAACAATATCCCTTCATGTATTTATACTACACCCGAAATTGCCTCTTGCGGTCTGACAGAAGCTGCCGCCCGCGCAGCCGGACATGACATAAAGGTTGGCAAATTCCCGTTTACCGCTTCAGGAAAAGCCAGCGCATCTGGCTCAAGGGATGGTTTCGTAAAACTTATTTTTGATTCGGCTTACGGTGAACTGCTTGGAGCTCATATGATCGGTGCAAATGTCACCGAAATGATCTCAGAGATTATTGTAGCCAGAAAACTTGAAACTACTGCTCACGAAATAATAAAATCTGTCCATCCTCATCCTACAATGTCGGAAGCGATTATGGAAGCAGC
>DOTV01000134.1:7887-28825 GCA_003520925.1 Bacteroidales bacterium
CCTGTTTATTATCGGTTAGACGCAACCTTTTTTAATTTTTTTGCATCAATCTTTATAGAATTGCTGTTATTCAGACAATTTTTATTTATTTTTATATTCTCTAAAGGAACTGTTCCTTGCCTGAAATTAAAAATATTATTAAAGGTTGTCTGGCCGGCAACAGAAGAGATCAGGAACTTCTGTACCGAAGACATGCCGCAAGATTATATGCCGTTTGTCTTCAGTATTCAGGTAATGACGATGAGGCAAGTGACATCCTCCAGGAGGGATTTATCAAGATTTATGAAAACCTCATCCATTACAAACATGAAGGTTCTTTTGAAGGATGGATGCACAGGATAGTTGTAAATACGGCACTTGAGAAATTCCGCAGCAAGCATAATCTTTACAGGGTGGATGATATTGACGATATTCCGGAGCCTGATTCAGCTCCTGAAACCGAAGATTATTCCGGGCTGGAAGCAGTTGATCTGCTTGACATTATCAGGGAGCTGCCTCCAAAGTACAGGATGGTCTTCAACCTTTTCGCTATTGAAGGTTATTCTCACAAAGAGATAAGTCAGATGGTGAATATCTCGGAAGGAACTTCCAAATCAAATCTATCAAGGGCAAGGATCATCCTTCAGAAGAAAGTTAATTTATATACAGGTCTAAAAAAGAGCGTGGTAAATGGTTGAAAAAGGGGCAAATATTGATCTCCTTTTCAGGAACGGACTTAAAGATTATGAAGTTCTTCCTCCGGCTGAGGCGTGGAACGCCATCCTGCCTGTTATAAGGAAAAGACAACGGCCTGTGATTTTCCTGAGAAGCGCTGCACTGATTGCCGTATTGCTCTCGATCAGCTTCCTTGCTTACAAGTGGAGTGAACAATTATCTGAACCTTCGGATACTCAATTCCTTGCGCTCGATCAGGCGCCGGCAGGGTCTCAGGGCAGTTCTGCTGATCCGGTACTTACAAGAAGGCCAACTGCCGCTAAACGTCAAACCACAGCTATCCGGAATAATCTGGTTCAAAACCTGCCTGCTTCAGCTAAACCGGCCTCCCAGAGTAATCCTGTCCAGTCTGACCCGGATATGATTACTGAACCGGATTATATGAATCTCCGCAGCGATATGATGGCACCTGCAAACATTCAGACACTTAAGAATACTTCATTTATCTCCGGGAACGAGAAGACAATTTATAAGGATCTTTATGATTATGGAATTGAGGAACAAGAGAAGAAAACAGACAAGTGGTCATTGACTGCAATGGCTTCACCAACCTATTACATGAGGCCGGAACTGAACAACAGTGAGATCTCAAACCAGATTGCATCATCGGAACAGCCAAAGTTATCATATTCAGGAGGTGTTGGTTTTTCATACAAAATAAGCAAGAAACTCAGCATCCAGTCGGGTTTATACTACTCTTCCATCGGGAACCAGGTGGATGATATCTTCTCCTTTGCAGGATTCAGACCATTCGACCTTTCAAAAGGTGATCATAACTTTGAAGTCATGACATCGAGCGGTAAAATATATACAGAGAATCCGGATGTTTTTCTCATCGACATGTCAGGTGACCGTGTCATGACCAAATATACAAATGATGTATTCGACCCTCTGAAGGCCAAACTTTCCTATGTAAATAACTCGCTTTTCCAGAGTTTCAGTTATCTCGAGTTGCCTGTTATCCTCAGATATAAACTTATTGATAAAAGCATCGATTTTAACCTTATCGGCGGATTATCCTATAACCTTCTTGTAAGCAATTCAGTGCATACCGTTATCGATGGAAATAAATACAATGTAGGTAAGACGGCAGGATTAAATCCTTTTATGGTAAGCAGTTCACTGGGAATGGGAATGGAATACAATATATCTGAAAAGATCTCCCTGAATCTCGAGCCTACTTTCAGATATTTTATAAATCCTTTCAATAATATTCAGTCGTTTGGATCGCATCCATATTCATTCGGAGTATTCTCAGGATTATCCTATAAATTCTGATCTCTCCCTTATTTCACTGTTCAACTGATTATTCTTTTGAAATTATCACCTCATTTAAGGATGTCGCCGGTTTATTTTAAAATGTAAAAACATTACCTTTGCATTTTATTTTAACCCGATATCTAATAATGATAAAATCAAACATAAAATCCCTTGCTTTCGGACTTGTCCTGGTCTGTCTTGCTATTTCGGTATTTATTATCAATGAGAGTTTTAGAAGTTTTACCAGGACATTTGAAGCCGGATCACCGGGGGATTCAGCTTTGTATAATAAGCCGTACAAGTTACCTGAAAATGTCAGTTTCGCCGGCGAGAGAATGCCGTTGAACAACTTTGATACACGTGAAAGCCTTGATCGGGAAATTCTGACAAGTGCTTACAGGCACTCCTCAACAATAATGATAATCAAGAGGGCAAACAGGTATTTGCCAGTAATTGAAAAGATACTTAAAGCCAATGATATCCCTGATGATTTCAAATATCTGGTGGCTGCCGAAAGCGAATACAGTAATATGATTTCCCCGGCAGGGGCAACAGGTTTCTGGCAGATAATGCCTGAAACAGGAAAGGAAGCCGGGATGGAGATCAACAATGTTGTGGACGAACGCTACCACATAGAGAAATCAACTCAGTTCGCATGCAGCTTTTTCAGGAAATCCTATGAGAAATATGGCAACTGGACACTCGCAGCAGCTTCATATAACGGAGGCAGGGCAGCCATTGATGAGCAGATAAGCATTCAAAAGGAGAATAATTATTATGATCTTCTCCTTGCGGAAGAGACAGCCAGGTATATTTTCAGGGCAGTGGCATATAAGCTCGTTATATCCGACCCGCAAATCTATGGATTCAATCTTGACAAGGATGACCTGTATCCTGAATTGGATTACTACGAAGTCAAGGTCGATACGGCAATTTCTGATTTTTCGGCATTTGCAAAAAGCTACGGGACAAACTATAAGATGCTCAAGTTTCTGAACCCCTGGCTGAGGAAACCATATTTCACCCCAAAACCAACTAAGGAATATCTTATTAAGATCCCTTCGGAAGGAATGCGCTCCCTCGAAAATATTGAAACTTCTAACTGAAAAGATAAAGGGAACTGAGGTGATTAAGGATGAAATAAATGTTTTTGGGGCCAGGGTACATAATTTAAGGAATATTGATGTTACAATTCCGCGTAATAAGCTTGTTGTAATAACCGGATTAAGCGGAAGCGGAAAATCATCCCTTGCCTTCGACACTATTTATGCGGAGGGTCAGAGACGCTATATGGAGACTCTTTCGGCTTATGCGCGTCAGTTCCTTGGCGGGATGGAGCGTCCTGACGTTGACAAGATTACAGGATTGAGCCCTGTTATCTCAATTGAGCAGAAATCGACAAACAAAAATCCAAGATCGACTGTCGGAACAATAACCGAAATTTATGATTTTTTAAGACTACTATATGCACGGGCAGGTGAAGCTTATTCCTGGGCCTCAGGAGAGAAAATGGTCAGGTATACGGATGATCAGATACTGGAACTTGTAAAGTCGCGTTTTGCCGACAGAAAAGTCTACTTTCTATCACCTGTAGTTAAAGGACGAAAAGGACATTACAAAGAACTGTTTGAACAGCTGCGCCGGAAAGGATTCATTCATGTCAGGATCAATGGCGAAATTAGGGAGATTGTTCATGGACTCAAGCTCGACCGTTACAAAACTCATAATATTGAGCTTGTAATAGATAAGTTCAGGGTAGGGGATATCACTGATAAAAGGCTTCGCGATTCAGTGCTCATTGCTCTTGACCAGGGCGATGGTGTGATGATGGTTCTTGAAGCGGAAAGCTCTGAACCAAGATATTTCAGCCGCCACCTGATGTGCCCGGTGACCGGAATCTCATATAATGAACCAGCTCCTCATACATTTTCTTTCAACTCCCCGCAGGGTGCATGTCCTCATTGCAACGGTCTGGGAGAGATCTCATCAATAGATATTAAGAAACTTATTCCGGATACTGAGCTCAGCATAAGGAAAGGAGGAATTGAACCTCTCGGGAAGTACAAGAACGTTTGGATATTCTGGCAGATTGAAGCAATTGCCGAGAAGAACGGGTTTACCCTCGATACACCGATAAAGGATATTCCTGAAGAAGCACTTAACAAGGTCCTTTACGGATCCGATGAGGTCCTTAAGCTTTCAAACACTCCCCTCGGAATGACTTCGAACTATTTCCTGACATTTGAGGGTGTGGTCAATTTTGTCGGTAATATTGAGACGATAAACGGAGTAAAGAGCGGAACCCGAATAAGGGATCAGTACGTGCAATATGATGTCTGCCCGGAATGCAACGGGACACGGCTAAAAAAAGAATCGCTCTTCTTCAGGATTGCCGACAGGAATATCGGGGAGCTGGCCGCAATGGATATCAAAGAGCTTTTGTCATTCCTTGAGAGCATCGGGGAAAGAATGACAAATAAACAGAAGCTGATCGGTGCAGAAATTTTAAAGGAGATCAGGGCCAGACTAGGGTTCCTTGTTGAAGTGGGACTTGATTACCTTTCCTTGAGCAGGGGAGCCAGAACACTTTCAGGAGGGGAAAGCCAGAGGATACGACTCGCAACTCAAATCGGATCGAGGCTTGTCAATGTGCTGTACATTCTTGATGAACCAAGCATAGGGTTGCACCAGAGAGATAACAGGAGATTGATTTCAGCACTCAAGCAGCTGAGGGATTCAGGCAACTCGGTCATTGTGGTCGAACACGACAAGGAGATGATTTTATCATCTGATTATATTATAGATATGGGTCCGGGTGCCGGACGTCACGGAGGAGAAGTAGTTGCCTGGGGAACTCCCGATGAGATCAAGTCATTTAATACACTCACATCCTGTTATCTGAACAGCAGAAAAAAATTTGATATTCCTCAAACACGACGGAAAGGGAATGGCAAATTTCTTGTTATGACAGGGGCGTCGGGACATAATCTGAATAATGTTGATGTTGTGCTTCCCCTTGGAACTTTTATTTGCGTTACGGGAGTTTCGGGAAGCGGAAAATCATCATTGATAAACCAGACACTTCATCCTGCTCTGGCTCAGAAATTTCATAACTCGGGAAAAACAGCCCTACCATACAAGGATATTTCAGGTATCGAAAACCTCGACAAGGTAATTGAAGTCAGTCAGGCTCCGATTGGAAAAACACCGCGGTCAAATCCTGCAACATATACAGGTGTCTTTACAGATATCAGGAAACTGTTCGAACAGACTACTGAAGCAAAGATACGCGGATTTGGTGCAGGTAGGTTCTCATTTAACGTCAAAGGAGGAAGATGCGAGGGATGCGAGGGAGCAGGAGTCAGAACAATCGAGATGAACTTCCTTCCTGATGTATATATTCATTGCACTGAGTGCAATGGAAAAAGATACAATAGGGAGACACTTGAAGTAAAGTATAAAGGTCAGTCGATCAGTGATGTGCTTGACATGACAGTAAATATTGCTGTCGATTTTTTTGCAAATGTCCCTTCGATTTACAATAAGATCAAGACCCTCAAGGATGTCGGGCTTGGATATATAAAGCTTGGGCAGCAATCAACAACGCTTTCCGGAGGTGAAGCTCAGCGCATTAAACTGGCAGCAGAACTCTCCCGTCGTGATACAGGAAAAACACTTTATATTCTCGATGAACCGACAACAGGATTGCATTTCGAGGATGTCAGGGTGCTTCTTGAAGTGCTCGACAAGCTTGTCGAAAGGGGGAATACCGTTATTGTTATAGAACATAATATGGATGTAATCAAGATGGCGGATTACATAGTTGATCTTGGGAAGGGCGGGGGAAAAGAAGGGGGCAATGTTGTATTCTCGGGCACACCTGAGAAACTTCTGAAATGCCGCGACAGCTATACGGGAATATTTCTTGAACCTGAGCTTAAGGTATAGAATTTATATATATTTGACACACTAAAATTTATGGTATGAAGGCTGATAAACCGGCAGATCTTATTAAGGAAGCATTTGAACAGAAAAACTGGCACGAAATTCATACAACCGATTCCTGGAGAGTATTTAAAATCATTTCCGAAC
Source organism: Bacteroidales bacterium (assembly GCA_003520925.1). Taxonomy (GTDB): domain Bacteria; phylum Bacteroidota; class Bacteroidia; order Bacteroidales; family VadinHA17; genus LD21. Next base: position 13,954 of record DOTV01000134.1, read on the forward strand.
TCGTTGAAGGATTTGAAAAACTTGCAAGAATAGGCCCGTGTGTCTCTATTTTCGGTTCAGCCAGAACTCATTATAACGACAAGTACTACCGGCTCGCTGAGGATATAGCTTATAAACTGACACAGAAAGGATACGGGGTAATAACCGGAGGAGGTCCGGGAATAATGGAAGCAGCCAATAAGGGAGCGAAAAGGGGTAGCGGCAAGTCGGTAGGAATAAATATTGACCTGCCTTTTGAGCAACGCCCCAACCCCTTTATTGATTCCGATAAACTAATCACTTTCGATCATTTTTTCGTCAGGAAGGTAATGTTCATGAAATACGCCCAGGGATTTATTGTCCTGCCCGGCGGGTTTGGCACTTTCGATGAGCTGTTTGAGGCAATTACTCTTATTCAGACCCGAAAGATCGGGAAATTCCCGATTATCCTGGTGGGGAAAAAGTACTGGGGAGGGTTGCTGAAGTGGATCAATGATGAGATGCTTGGTGAAGAGCATAACATCTCCCCTGAGGATCTTAACCTGTTCACTCTTGTTGACACTTCGGACGAAGCAGTCGATTACATTGTGCAGTTCTACTCGAGGTATCTCCTCAGTCCTAACTTTTAGCTATTTTTTTCTGAAACGGTCAAGTTCCCTTTCAGAATCTTTCCTTTTCAACGTTTCGCGCTTGTCATACTCCTTCTTACCTTTTGAAACAGCGATCTCGGCTTTTGCCAACCCTTTTTCGTTAATAAATACTTTTATAACGATTATCGTAAGGCCAGCTTCTTTCACTTTTCGCTCAATCTTTCTGAGCTCCCTGCCTTTCAACAAAAGCTTACGTTCCCTCAAAGGATCGTGGTTATTAAGATTCCCCCACCAGTATTCCGCAATATGCATCCCCTTGATAAAGAGTTCACCGTCCCTGAAAGTGCAGAACGAATCTGTGAGTGTTGCTTTTCCTGCCCTTATTGATTTAATCTCAGTCCCGGTAAGCTTTATTCCGGCTATGTACTTTTCGAGGAACTCATAATCGTGTGAGGCCTTTTTATTTCTGATAGTAATATCTGAGCCGGATCTCCTCATCTTGAATATTCAGGCAAAAACTGAGAAATATATTTTGTCAAATACCAGAGTTAAAATCCAGTTTGAAACTGCAAGCAGGGCAATAAACGCAATAAATGCTGAAACAGTCAGTAGCATTTTTTTCCTCTCGGGAGGGCTTGTTAACCTTTCAATTCCAGCCCAGAGAATATATATCCCGTAAAAAGAAAGGATATTTATAAAAATAAATGATTCAAACAAACGGGTTACAATCTGGCAAAGAAGAAAAGGTACAGCAGAACAGACGATAATTTTAAAAGAACTGGCAAAATCCTTCCTTATTCCAAGAGAAGTGGTTAACTCTTTGAAGATAAGAGTGGTTCCGTATATTGCAAGACAGAGCAGTATAAAAAATTTAACGCCCGAAAGTATTGAGTAAGAGCCTTTAAGCACTGTGTTTGTAAATAGCAGCGATCCCAGGAATGCCGATATAGATGCCAGTACCAGGAGAGGAAACAATAAATTCATGCTGAAGTATAAAGAACTCTTATTTTCAGCCTGAATTAAATCCCATTCTTTCACAGGGTCATGTATTATGCCTCTGACCGAGCGAACAAGAAAATTAAAATCCATTAAGTGCAGGGTTTAGTGCCGCAAAATTATAATAAATTTATTGTAATTTGTTGTTCCTTCTGATATCATTGGATTGATGGATGCAAAGAACTCTTCAAAGTATGATTTGCTTGTTGTAACAGGTCCGACTGCATCGGGAAAAACTTCACTGGCTGCAGCGTTGGCTCTGAAGCTGAACGGGGAAGTAATAAGTGCCGATTCGCGTCAGGTTTACAGGCACATGAATCTTGGTACCGGTAAGGATTATAATGATTATGTTGTGGAAGGACGGAAAATACCGTATCATCTTGTCGATATTGCTGATCCGGGATACAAGTATAGTGTTTTTGAATATCAGCAGGATTTTATAAAGGTGCTTGCTGATCTCAGATCGAGGAATGTGTTTCCTGTTGTTTGCGGAGGTTCAGGTTTGTACATTGACTCAGTGGTCTCGGGTTACAAAATGACAGAGGTCCCTCCTGACCCGGAGTTCAGGGCCTCCCTTGAAACCAGATCCCTCGAAGAGCTGACTAAGATCCTTTCATCATATAAGAAACTTCATAACAGAACAGATACCGATACAAAGAAAAGAGCAATACGTGCCATTGAAATAGAGCACTTTATTGAAACAGGAAAGCAGATCTTTACTGATATTCCGGAAGTAAAGCCTCTTGTAACCGGAGTGCTTTTCGGCAGGGATATTAGACGTGAAAGGATAAGCGAAAGACTAAAATCACGGCTTGAAGAAGGAATGGTTGATGAAGTAAAGCATCTGCTTGCGGAGGGCATCGACCCTGATATTTTAGTCTATTACGGGCTGGAATACAAATATATAACCCATTATATCACCGGAAGGATCTCATATGAAGAGATGTACACCTCACTTGAGACCGCTATCCACCAGTTTGCAAAACGGCAGATGACCTGGTTCCGGGGCATGGAACGCAGAGGAATAAAGATCCATTGGATTGATGGGGAGCTGCCAATGAATACTAAAGTGGAGCAGGTAATGGAGCTTCTTGCATGAACTCACCCCCCCTGCCCCCTCTCTGCTTTGCAAAGAGGGGGAGCAAATGTATTTATTCCCAGGTATTCCCCCTCTTTACGAAGTAGAGAGGGGGATAAAAAGGGGTGAGTACATGGCATTCGGATTGGAGATGAAGTATTACTTTAAATATGTATCCAGCCAGATGAAGAACTCCCTCTGCCAGATCACTGAATTCTGTGGCCTCTGAACGAAATGAGTCTCATCCTCAAAAAAGAGCATCCTGCTCGGAATGTTATGCAGCTGGGCAGCCTGGAACGCTTCCATACTTTGGGTATATGGTATGCGGAAATCATTTGCTCCAGTTATAATAAGGATAGGAGTGTCCCAACTGTCAACTCTTAAATGCGGTGAAAAACTGTAGCTTTTGGGATTATTCCAGTAAGGTCCTTCAATATCCTTGTTCGGGAACCAAAGCTCCTCTGTGGAGCCATACCAGCTTGTAAAGTTGAACATCCCGCAATGTGATATGAAAGCTTTAAACCGTCCGCCATGAATGCCTGCAAGATAAAATACCGAGAACCCTCCATAGCTTGCACCTACTGCACCAAGCCTGTCTGCATCAACATAAGGTTCTTTTGCCATCGCATCGGTGGCGTCGAGATAGTCCTGCATATTCGAACCTCCGTAATCACCCGAAATCTCCTCCTTCCAGACCTGTCCGAAACCTGCGTTTCCCCTCCTGTTAGGAGCAATTACAATATAACCTTTGGCGGCCATCATCTGAAAGTTCCAGCGGTACGACCAGAACTGATCGAGGGTTGACTGTGGTCCCCCGTTACAAAACAGGAGGGCCGGGTATTTTTTCTTTGGGTCAAAATCGGGCGGATATACGATCCACATCTGGAGATCCTTGTTGTCTTTTGTTTTTATGTATTTTTCCGCGACTTTTCCCATCCGTATCGATTCATAGATCGGCTTGTTAATAAAGGTTATCTGACTGACCTCCCCAGAATCGGGGTTCACTTTTGATAACTCAGGAGCCATCGACATTGACGTAATTCCTGAGATCAGAACTCCCGACTGAAGACTAATCGGCCCCATATTATGAACCCCTTCAGTCACTTTTTCAATGTTTCTGACCGACAAACTGACCCTGAAAATCTGGGCAGTCCCAAGGTAAGAACAGGTGAAAAAAATGTTCTGGTCGTCGGCCCATGTAAGATTCTCAACATCGAACTGCCATCCCTGTGAAAGTAAGCTTCTGGTGTTATCTTTTAAATTGTAAATTACCAATCGATCCAGATCCGCTTCGTAACCATTCCTTTCCATGCTCTGAAGTGCTATTTTTGAACCATCCGGAGAGAAAACAGGATATCTGTCATATCCCTTGTTGCCCTCTGTAATGTTCACTTCCCTGCCTGAAGTAACTTCATGCAAATAAATGTCAGAGTTTGTGCTTCTTGCATCCTCAATTCCTCTGAGTCTTTTTGAGGTATAGGCAATATACTTGCCGTCAGGGCTCCATGAGATTTCACGTTCATCAAAATAGGGGGCGGTGGGGGATTCATATTTCTGATCCTTCATAATATCTTTTTCCCCTGATACTGCCGATCCGTTGAAGGATGCGACAAAAATATGGCTGTATGAAAAATCACTCCATGTGTTCCAGTGTCTGTACATAAGGTCATCTATTATTCTGACCTTTGCATTTGGAAAATTGTACTTTTCATTAGCTGTCTGATCAAGCTTGACTCTTTTTGTAAAGTATATCTTATTGCCCGCCGGAGAGATATTGAATATCTCAAATTCGGAGATACCCTCTACTTTTTTCTGTTCGGAACCGTCTGCATTCATTGTCATAAGATCGCTTCCTCTTGAAAAGGCGATCTTTGTGCCATTCTCAAACCATTGGGGAGAGCTACCCCCTTCAGTTGTAAGTTGCACCGCATCTCCTCCTCCCGACGGTATTTTGAAAATGTCGGTTTTCCTTGCTTCACTCTTAAGATCAATCTTTGTTACGGTATATAAAACGGATGATCCGTCAGGTGACAGGGCAAATGATCCGAGCCGGCCGAATTTCCACATAATTTCAGGTGTCATTACCCCGCCTGATTTTTCCTCTGCCGTAAGCTGATTACCGATTTCAGCGACCGGTTCTTTTGTAAGAACTGGAGGTTGCTGTTTGCAAGCAACAGAAATACTGATGATCGTGATCATCAGCAGAAAAAGTGATCTTTTCATAAAGGTTTTCAGATAAAATTAATGACTATTTTTTGAGGGCTTCAAATATTTTAACCTTTAATTCATCGTGGAGTTCAGGATTGTCTTTGATTATAAGTTTAACTGCATCTCTTCCCTGTCCGAGCTTTGTGTCCCCATAGCTGAACCAGGAGCCGCTTTTCTTAATTATTTCCAGATCCACACCAAGATCAACAATCTCACCAAGCTGGGAAATTCCTTCTCCGTAAAGTATATCGAAATCGGCTTTCTTAAAGGGTGGTGCCAGCTTATTCTTAACTATTTTAGCCCTTGTCCGGCTTCCGATGATTTCCTCTCCTTCCTTGATCTGATTAGTTTTCCGGATATCAACCCTTACTGAAGCATAGAATTTCAAGGCGTTTCCACCTGTTGTTGTTTCAGGATTTCCAAACATAACGCCGATCTTTTCCCTCAGCTGGTTTATAAATACACATGAAGTATTTGTTTTACTTATGTTTGCAGTCAGTTTACGAAGAGCCTGTGACATCAACCTAGCCTGCAGTCCCATTTTCTGATCACCCATTTCACCCTCGATTTCAGCTTTCGGTGTAAGAGCGGCAACCGAGTCAATTACCACAATGTCAAGAGCACCGGAACGGATTAGATTATCAGTAATTTCAAGAGCCTGTTCGCCGTTATCAGGCTGTGAAATAAGCAGATTCTCAACATCTACACCGAGTTTCTCAGCATAATTCCTGTCAAAAGTGTGTTCAGCGTCGATTATTGCAGCTATTCCTCCGTTTTTCTGAGCTTCAGCAATTGCATGAATTGCGAGTGTCGTTTTTCCTGATGCTTCAGGGCCGTAAATCTCAATTACACGTCCTCTTGGGAATCCTCCGATCCCTAAAGCGGCATCAAGACCTATAGAGCCGGTTGATATGACCTGGATATTTTCTATGGCATGATCACCCATCTTCATTATGGTGCCTTTCCCGAAATCCTTCTCAATTTTACCGAGTGTAACTTCCAGTGCTTTAAGTTTCTCCTTGTTTATTTCTTTTCTTTCGTTGCTCATATTATTGGTTTTATTATTGAAACATTTTAAATATCTGCTCTGAATGATTTTTAGTGTCGACTTTTGAAATGATCTTTTCGATGATGCCGTTACCATCAATTATAAATGTTGTTCTTACAATACCCAGGAAACTTTTACCATACATCATTTTTTCACGGTATACTCCATAATCATTCAGTATCTTCCTGGAGGTATCAGCAATCAGGGGAAACGGAAGCGAATATTTTGCAGCAAAGCCTTTGTGGGATTTTTCACTATCCATGCTGACTCCAATAACTGCATATCCTTTCTTCAGAAAATCAGCATAATTGTCGCGCAGACTGCAGGCTTCAGCAGTGCATCCCGGAGTATTGTCCTTGGGATAAAAATATAAAACCACCTTCTTTCCCGAAAAATCGTTTAGCCTTATTGTTTTGCCGTCCTGATCAATTCCTTCGAATGACGGAGCTTTCATTCCCTCTTTTAGTTGTATCATATGGTACGAATTTTGTAATTAGGGTTAAATTTACGAAGTTTGAACCGTTTTCTGATTGTTTCATAAGAATTGTTATTAACACAGATATTCAGAAAAACGATATCATTATGATATAAAAATGATATCAAAAAGATATCATAACGAAATATGTTGAAAAACATAAGAAATAAATTGATAATGAAGTAGTTACTGATACAATAGCTTTGATGAAAATTAAAAACAAAAATAGATTTATCGGGTTTTCTTTTTTAATATCCTTTCTTTTTTTATCGTTAACTGATCTTAATGCTCAGGAGGTTCAGCAGAAACCTTCGCGTCAGGCCGCATTAGAGGCTTTTTCAAATGGAGAATATGATAAGGCTTTCAGGGAATTTCAGATCCTTCTTCAGGCATATTCCAGGGATCCATTATACAAGTATTATTCAGGTGTTTGTCTTGTAAAAATGAACACGGAGCCGGAGAAGGCATCGGAATTCCTTAGGGAGGCGCTCAATGGGTCTCTTGATATCAAAAGCATTCCGGATGATTCATGGTTTTATCTGGGGAGAGCACAGCAGATGGCAGGAAGATTCCCGGATGCGATTGATTCATTTAATAATTTTGAAGAGAAAGCCGGAAAAAAGAGGGCAAGGGATTTAAATGTTTCAGAATATATAAGGGAGTGCAAGGAACGTAATACCGGTCCGGTTCAGAAGCATGAACCCGGACCACCTGTTGCAGTAAAAACTGAGGTTCAGACGCCGGTAAAGCCGGTTCCCCAGAAGATTGAGGTGCCGGTTGCATATGACAAAATGCTGTCGGATGCAATGAAATTCCAGGTGAAAGCTGACTCACTCAACAGCCTGATTGCTGATTACAGGAAAGAATATGATAAACTTGCTCCGTCACAGAAGCAAGCCGCAAAGTTGAAAATTTCGGAAATGGAATCACTCTCTTTTGAATACCAGAGGATGGCTGACGAAAAATTCGGCAATGAAGTTGTCAGACCTCCTGAAAAGAAGACAGATGTTTCACAAATGGTCTTACCTGAACCGGACAGGCGAAATGAGGTATTTTCATTATTCAATGTTGAAACAGATCCCGTGCGTTTAAGGGATCAGAAGGTATTGATTGATCCTGAGATACCTGCCGGACTGATTTACCGGATTCAGATCGGAGTTTTCAGCAAGCAACTGGAGCCTTCATTTTTTAGAGGGATATCACCGGTAGCAGGATTCAGGATTCCCGGCACGACATCAACAAAATACTTTGCAGGCCAGTTCCGAAAGATAGCCGATGCCGGCCAGGCAGTTGTTTCTGTAAGGCAGATGGGTTTCAAAGATTCGTTTGTTACCGCTATTCTTGACGGGAAAGCAGTATCGCTCGAAAGAGCTGCTCTGATGGAAAATGAGTGGGGCCAGAAACCACTGATGGAAACTGTCCGACCACCGAAAACCGGAGAGGCAGAGACTTCGACACTGGTTTTCAGGGTTGAGGTGACCCGGTCAGTAAAACAATTAAGTGAAGATTCCTCAGAGGCTTACAGGAAGATGGCAGGCAACCGTGGTCTTGAGATAATTAAATCTGAGGATGGTACATTTGTTTATCTGATTGGAAAATTTATTACTTTTGACAGTGCTAATGAATATGCCGGTCTTCTTAAACGAAACGGTTACCGGGATGCAAAAGTCACTGCATATCTGGGAAGCAGGGAAATTGCGGTAGAGACGGCAAAGCAACTTTTTGAGAAATAGCCATGAAGGAAAAAATATTACGTAAAAGCGACAGGTTGAGCAGCGGGGATGAAATTTACTCGCTTATACTTTACAATGATGAGATCAACACATTTGATCATGTTATTAAATCGCTCGTTGAGATCTGCGGACACGATTCGGTTCAGGCCGAACAGTGTGCCCTCATTGTACATCTGAAGGGAAGCTGTGATATCAAACTTGGAATCAGGGAAGTACTTCAGGCGATGAGCAGATCGCTCAATGCAAAAGGATTGAATTCACAGGTCCTTAAAGTCTGACCATCGAAGTTCTATCCCCTATCCCTCTGATGTTTTGCCCCCAATCCCCCTGAATATATTGCCCCCTTCCCCCTGAAGGGGGTTTATAATAATTTTAAGTCCCCTTTAGGGGATTTAGGGGCTTTCCACCTGTGAAATATTCCAAAAAGAGCCCTGTCAAAAAGTCCAAGCAGCAATATTCCTATCAGTGCAAATGAAACCCACTCAGGCAGGTTCAAATCATTGAAATATTTATTATCAATGACCGGCAGCGTGAATTTCAGATCCTGGAAGTATTTCCAGATTGCGGAGCCAACTGATCCAGTATCACCGGCAGTAATCAAAGCGGCAGCCAGTATCAGTCCGGCAGTAATCACAGCTGATATTACCGGCACCCTGTTTTTGACAAGAAAGCCTTGTTTCTCCTTTGCTGTCTGGGTTTCGATATGGATCCTGGTCATGGTTTTTGATGTAAATCCATCAGGGGCTTTCTCAATCTTTCCAGGATTGAGGAATTTTCTCAGCAGAGAGTCATCATTAATCTCCTGGTTATTCATTGTAAAAGACATTTTTTGTTTCAGCTTTTTTTATAATCTCAATCATCTTTTGTCTGGCCCTGAAAAGCCTTACCTTAATATTCGATTTGCTTATGCCGGTAATCTTTGAAAGTTCTTCAGTATCAATTTCGTTATAGTAATAAAGAGTCACAAGTCCTCTCTCTTCTTCAGGTATCTTCTGAAGAGCAAAATTAATCAAAGAATTCCTGTAATCATCTGCAGCCTCTTCCTCAGTGGTGCTGAAACCAAGGAAATCAACGGCATCTGCCGGGAATTCTTCAACTGAAAGTACTCTGTTCTTCCTGGTTCTGACAAGTGAGACAGCAGTATTGTAAACAATCCGGTAAAGCCAGGTGGCAAAACTGCTTTTCTTCCTGAAATCTTTCAGTGATCTGTAAGCCTTTAAGAAAGCATCCTGAGCGACCTCTTCAGCTTCCTCACGGTTTCCGCATATCCTGAAAGCAAGATTAAATGCCTTATCTTTATGTTCTTCAACAAGATAAGAAAAGGCATTCGTCTTCCCTTCAAGCACCTGACCGATATAATATAAGTCGTCCTTTGGATTCATTCTGTCCGTTTGACGCATAAAGTTATGAAATGGTTACATAAAGCGGGTTTATACTTTAGGAATATATTTTTCACTTAATATCAATATTGTGTAACCGCCAGTTCGGTTTATGTGTCTAAAGGATAAATTGAGTTAAACCAAATTAGAAAAGTCATGGAAACATTAATTGCTTTTATTGCATTCTTCGCAACAGTGTTCGGAATTATGTACGTTCATTACACAACGCGAAACAAGGAACGAATGGCACTTATAGAAAAAGGTGCGGATGCCTCTCTTTTCAATACGGGTAAAGAGGGCAGGTCATTGGTAAACTGGGGTAAATTCGCCCTTAAGATCGGGATGCTCCTGATGGGAATCGGCTTAGGAATAATCGTCGGGGCCATTTTAGAATCAGCGGCTCTTTTCCCTTCTGAAGAAGCCGGATATTTTTCGATGATCTTTATTTTCGGCGGTCTTGCACTTGTATTGTATTACCTTATCGACCGTAAAACGAAGTAACCCTAACCCCATCCCTTCCCCTAAAATTTAAGGGGAAGGGGGGCGGGGACAGGGTTAATTTATGTAGAATTCGATCATCTTCCTGACGGCTTCTCGGCAAACGGTGCAGTAACCTTTTGAACCGTTGCTTTTCATTCTGCAATCCATTTCAGGTCTGAAGATCCCTTTTGCCGAATAACCTCCACCTTCGAACAATCCTGTAGAATTCCTGAATTTATCATCAGGCGAGGTAGGCATGGGTGTCTCCTTTGCAACCAGGTTTTTCCATTTTAAATCAAAATTTATCATGGTTGTTATATTGGGTTCCCATGGTTCGACATTCAGAGGATAAAACTCGTCATAGGCAACATCGGAGGAGTAGTATTCATCAGCCAGGCCCGCAAATCCATGACCGAATTCATGGATGAATACCTTTGGTGACAGCTGATGTCCTGCTGTTGTTCCGCTGTAATAATTATAAACTCCTCCTCCTCCGTATTTCGTGCTGTTAATGAGGACAATTATATTATCGTGAGGAACCAGGGCAGCATAATCGTTAACTGATTTTATGTCCTGCGTGGTAAGATACCGGTCAGTTCCGAAAGTATAGAAGCTTGAATTAAGAACTGTGTTGTTGTATATCCTCTCGCCGGGAATATCTGTACCTGAATCGGATGAAACAGCTTCAACCGCCCAGATGTTAATGTTGTCGCTGTAACCGTTAAATGGGTTTTCCGAGAAAAGGACATCTGCCATTTTTCTGACATCATCCCTGAATTTACCCATTTCATCCTTTGTATAGCCTTCAGCTATAAATGCAAGATCGACACATTTGCGGGGGTCACCCGGGCCATATATTCTAGTAACGGCAGCATTGACATGCTTCTCTTTATTAATATAGTAATCACCGGGATCAATAACTGTTTCGTATAGCTTTGAAAAACTCCCGTTCCGTTCCCTCAGACTCAGAACAAAACGGACCCTGTTTTTCGGAAAAGGCATTGTTGCCACTTCGTAGAAACTCCGTTCAATATTTTTAGCTTCTGCAGTAGTTTGCCATTCCTGAAAAAGCGTGCAAAATCCACGTGAATATATCAACCTGTTTTCAGCAGCATCAAAAACTTCATATTTAAAGTTGCCATAATTAAAAGGATCAGTCAGATTTTCATGTGATCCGCCAAACAACGGTTCCTCCTTCATTGCCACGGGATATACAAGTGTTTTCTGACTGTTTCCCGCAAGCATATAATCAAACCGGAGGACTTTGTCGGTGAAATACTTATCATAATTTGATTGTCCGGCGGAAGGTAAAACCCATAATATCAATAAAGAAGCTAAGAGATTTCTCATGATTTACTGTTTTTATTTAATATTATAAAGCTAATAATAATCGTCACTGCGGATTAAGAATTATTATAATTTTGCATCGGATCAAACGGAATGGTGGAAACAAATTTGAGCCTTAACTGTTTAATAACAAAAAATTATTATAATGGCTGACCTTAACACACGAATAAGCGATTTTCTCTGGGCAAATCTGAGCGAGAAGCATGTCAATGGTAAAAAGGACCCTTTCTGGCAGGCGCTGAAAGATACCGGAACTGAGCTCTGGCTTGACACAGGAGATATTGAGGAAGCTGAAGCAAACTGGTCGGCTGAGATGAGCGCTCTGACGACGAATAACACTTTGCTTAACAATGAGATACAGAAAGGGATCTATGACATCTTTGTTTCTGAAGCCAGGCATATCGTTCATGACCTCCCTCTTGAAACAAAAGTAAAGGAGATTGCTTTTATGCTTAATGCGAGGCATGGATTAAGGCTTGCTTCAAAATTTGGCGGACTTGTAAGTGTGGAACTTCATACTGATCTGGCTCATGATATAAAGGGTATCGAATTCTATGGCAAAAGGTATCATGAAATCTGTCCCGATCAGTTTATTGTAAAAGTCCCCTATACAGCTGAAGGCCTCATTGGTGCAAAACGATTAAGGGAAGCAGGGGTTAGGGTTAATTTCACTCTTGAATTCAGCGCCAGGCAGAATGTGATTGTTACCAGAACGGCCCAGCCTGACTATGTCAATGTTTTTCTCGGCAGAGTAGGAGCTTTTATGATGGACAACAAGCTTGGAGACGGATCAGGTGCAGGTGAGATGGCAGTAATCTCCTCCCAGAACTGGGTCACTGCATTTTCTGCAAAAAATCAATGGCCGACAAAGTTAATTGCTGCGAGCCTGCGTCATTATAACCAGCTTGAATTGCTTGCAGGAACAGATGTGTTCACGATGCCACCTAAAGTAGCAGCTGCCGGACGAAAATCATTAACTGGAAAGTTTTCGATAAGGACCCATGAAAACTATGATGTCAGTATTTACCCGTCCGCAAAGGATGCAGGGATCGAAAAATTCTGGGAGGTGGATGACAAAGTTCTCAGCCTGGCACAGAGACTTAATCAGAAGATGCCAGCCACCGGTCAGGAGCTTGTTCGCATTGCCCAGGAAGAGGGATGTGAAGACATGTTCCCTTCACTATCAAAAGAGGAAAAAGCAATAATATCCGGGGATGGGAAAATTCCGGTCTTCTCAAAGTGGCAGAAGAAAATATCTGATGGTAAAATTGCCCCCGATACACTGCTGACTCTTGCAGGGCTGGCTTCATTTACTGCTGACCAGGCAATGCTCGATCAACGGATTATGAATATTATCGAATGATCAAAGTGCCCGCTGTCTTGTAATTTCATACAGAAGAATTCCGGCAGCAACAGAGACGTTGAGAGATCCTATTTCTCCTTTCATCGCAATCATTACCTGCTGATCGGATAATGCGATCAGTTCGCGGCTTATGCCTTTATCTTCCGAACCCATAATAAGTACGACCGGGCCCTTCATACCGGCATCGGAGATTTGAGAACCTGACTTTTCACCGGCAGTAATAACTTTCAGTCCGGACTGCTTCAGATACTCTATTGATCTTACAATACTTCTTTCACGGCAAACAGGGAATGAATGCAGTGCTCCTGCGGATGTTTTGATCGCATCGGCAGTGATCCTTGCCGAACCTTTTTCGGGGATAATTATTGCATGAGCCCCAAGGCATTCGGCGCTTCTTACAATTGCCCCGAAGTTCCTTACATCCGAAACACCGTCGAGTGCAATTATAAGAGGATCTTCACCCTTCTCAAATATCATTGGAAGAAGATTTGTAATCGACTGAAATTCAATAAGTGAGAGCCACGCTAAAACACCCTGGTGATTTTTACGGGTAACTAGTTCAATCCTTTCCAGGGGCACTATCTGGTAAGCAATGTCATGATTCCGCACCTCAATCATCAATTCATGATACAAGGCACCCTGCAAACCCTGTTTAATAAGCAGACGGTCGATTTTCTTGCCTGCCCGGATGGCTTCGATTACTGCCCTAAGGCCATAAATACAATCTGATTCTTTCACTGCAATAATTATAAATCTTCAGGATTATCAAGACGGAACACTATCCCCTTTCGCCAGCTGGATATCGCTTTATCCCAGTAGGAGACCAGGGTTTCATTCCTGCTGAGGTAGAAATCATTATCGGAGAATTTGTTTTGCCTTGTTCTGAAATTGAAGAAAAGGTAATTTTCCTTAAGATGGAACCTTCCTCCCCATGAAGATTTTAGTACGGGCCTTCGGTATCCCCAGCTTTCCTCCTCTGAATTCTTGTAAACTTTATCAGGGGGGCCGTAAATTGTATAGATCATACCTCTCTCGGTTCTCCAGCCCTCCTTGAAAGATGTGAAATAATAATTTGCATAAAGTATCCTTGTATAATAAATACGTATAAGCTCTCTTGATTTATCGATATTCCCGCCGCAGTTTATCCAGAATTCGTCGAGTGCAACCTTGGGCTTTTCTGAGGAAAGCATTGCATTCAGTTCGTCGCCGGAGGCAAGGTATGCCAGCGGCCTGATCATAGTCAATGGGTCGGTCATTCCGGGAAATGTCTCACCGAAATTGAATAATGTGTATCCTTCTTCAGAGTCTCGTTTGGGCGTGCAAAAATAAACGCCCTCTTTTGGAAGTGTAAGCGGCAGTGTATCGGAATAGGGGAGAGCAATTATTGTATCAGGTTCATAATCTATTATTTTTTCAGGCAGCAGAATCGAGGGAGGATCAGGAACAACGTTCAGCGGTTTATAGTATGAGATAAAAAGGCTGTCAATTGGCCTTGCAGGATATAGTATATTGACAAATTCGCTGGATTTGACTACCGTGTTAAACAGTTCGTTCTTAAATATGTGCCCCCTTGCTTTGAAATTGTATCTGTTATTGTACGAACGGGTGTCGAAAGTAACAAATGACTGTATGACCTCCGATCGCAGCTTGTCAAGAAGCTTAACTTCAGCAATGTAGGCTGAACCGGGGTCGACTTTAAGAGGCAGCTTATAAACATACTCCTGCTTCGATGGTTCCTTTACTATATTGGCATCCATGAAAGCAGTATCTGACAGAATTCTTCCGTTGGTTGTATTAAATAATTTAACTGTAATCAGGATCTGTGCCATTGGAATACCCTGCGGATTTGCCTCAGAAAAGAAAAGGTCGGTCGAAAAGAATTTCACCGACAGAACTGATGAAGCATCTGTTTCATTAAATACGCTGAAACGGGGCTTAATAGAGCTTTTTGTGGGATTGTACAGATAGGAAAGATCCTTTAAGTCGACGACGGCTTTTTTTGTGGTGGTACATGATATTACAGCCATACAAAATAACCCGGCGAAAAATAAGATGTTATATTCTCTGAAAGAACTTTTCCGGTTCATGTTCCTGATTTTTTAATTTGTTGCATTTGATTTTTGTACCAGCAAATCCTTACCCTGCAAAGTTCCGTATTGTCCGATGTTCTCATTATCGAATGATTAAATACATTGC
>DOTV01000071.1 GCA_003520925.1 Bacteroidales bacterium
GCTGTCAAGGAATTTGAAAGGGGAATTCATATTCTCTTATTACTTATTTTTAATGAAGTATTAAATACTTACTTTAACTGTTGCTTGGTGTTCGGTTCATGATATTTGATGCTGGGTTCTTTGTGCTTAACAACTGGGTAACCAGGCCGCAGGAACGAGGACTTTATAACAAGATCCAGGACCAAATGTCTTAGCCAGAAATAGTTGCAATCATATCTTTAAACTGACTGAGAAGGTTGTTGTAGTTATGCAGACTTCTGAGATCACATTTTTCAGTTACTTCTGTTCCAATATACATAAGATGATCATCACGAAACTTGGTGTACATGAAAATATCTTTCTTGATATCGAATTTTCCCTTATTGTCAATTACTTCAGTATGTGTATCAATAACCAGAGGGGACAGGTTTAAATAATCTTCCATATTTTTCAGGGATTTCATCAGCAATATAGAATGACTTTCGGAGTATCTTTCTTCTTCAAATTCTTTGGCTATGAAATCAGAATCTGAACTGTTAAGGATATCGACGATGTGGTCAAATTTTGCCGGTTGGTTTTTTGGATGATTAACTTTTATCTCCCTGACTGAGACTAATTTATATTTGCAAAGGAATGCAATCTGCTGAAGGATATATGTAAGTTTTTCCTCATATTCAACACATCGTCTTTCAATCTCTTCCTGTTTCAGATTTATCTGGTAATGGCCAACTTCATTTCTTTCCGGTACCCAGAAATCGAGAGCTGTAAAAAACTTACTGCCAAAATTTTCACCCATCTCCGACAGAAACCACAAACCCTTGTTCTCATTTATAAGATTACCTAAAGTCCTTATAAGCCAGGTATAATTTCCTAAACTTAAAAGAACAATTCTCCCCTGGAACTCTTTTGACAGGTTCAGTGGTATCTCAAGCTTACCTTCTTTCTTTTCTTTCCATATCTGGCAAATCATTATAAAACTTATGAACTGCATTGTCCTCTCAATGGTTTTAAAGAT
The DNA here is from genome assembly GCA_003520925.1 of Bacteroidales bacterium. Classification (GTDB taxonomy): domain Bacteria; phylum Bacteroidota; class Bacteroidia; order Bacteroidales; family VadinHA17; genus LD21. The sequence goes on from DOTV01000071.1 coordinate 995, forward strand.
CTGATCGAGACGCAGCCTGTCAGGCTGGCGCATAGTGGCAGAAAATAACCTTCGCAGTTCAATACCTATAGGCCATGGAAAATTCTTAATGATCAGATCTCCCTTCACTCGGGGATCAATAGTCTCATCTTCTTCTTCTGAGACCAGCATCTTTTGCAATGAAGGTTTGTATTTTAACATCTCTTCAAAGACCTTTTCGATAAGGATTTCGTTAGTTGTAACCATAACATGGAAATGTCAATTATCAATCGTAGAAGAATCACAAAATGTGATTTCCCGTTTGGAAGGGCATAATTTACAACAAATCAACAGATCCTGCAATTTTTTTATCTGCCTGACAACAGGAAGGTTTTAACATAAGAAAAGTGAAATTTTTGTTTGATGATAATAAGCGGAATATTTTTATACTTTTGCGCACAAAGTCAGATCTATTTAACCAGATTGATGGGCGCCCTCGGATTTATTATAATCTTATTACTCTCTTTAGTTGTTTTTACTGTACCGAAATCTTCCAAGTATTATTTTTCTCTTGCAGTACTCACGACATGCCTAATCCTTAGTTCGATTTGGAGCATTGAGGTCCTGTCCGGAAGCACCCCGGAGATAAGGATAATATACCAGGTGCCTTTAATTCTAAAATCTTTTGTCCTAACAATCGACAGGCTTTCTGCATACTTCATTATTGTTGTCAATATTACCGCATTTGTAGGGTTCATTTATGCCCGAGGATACTTAAAGCCATATTACCCAAGCAAAAACTCACTTCGCTTTTCAATCCATTTCTTTTCTTACCTGTGGCTTTATTTCTCGATGTTGATGGTAGTGATGACCCGCGATGGTTTATCGTTCCTGATAGTCTGGGAAATAATGGCCCTTTCATCTTTTCTGCTTGTGATATTCGATGCAGAGGACACCATTATTATGAAAACAGGTATCAGTTACCTTATTCAGATGCATGCAGGCATGTTTTTTCTTATGATCGCATTCCTGATAGTCGGAAGGGAGACCGGGAAAATGGGTTTTGATGCTCTTCGCCTCTATTTTTCAAATCACTCTAATTTATTCCTGTTCACACTGTTTTTTATCGGATTTGGCATAAAGGCTGGCTTTATTCCTCTTCATACATGGCTTCCACAGGCCCATCCTGCAGCTCCATCCCATGTATCTGGCATAATGTCGGGGGTGATGATAAAAATGGGTATTTACGGAATTTTAAGGGTTCTTCTCTCGGTACAGTACGATCTGCTTCAGATTGGAATTCTGATACTTGTTGTTTCCCTTATCTCCGGTATTCTTGGGGTTATGATGGCTATTGTTCAGCACGATCTGAAACGTCTGCTTGCTTACCACAGTATCGAGAATATTGGTATCATTGGTATAGGTATCGGCTTGGGAGTAATCGGGCTTTCAACCGGGAATCATGCATTAAGCCTTCTTGGTTTCAGCGGAGGATTACTTCATGTACTAAACCATTCACTTTTTAAGTCACTGCTTTTTTTCAATGCAGGTTCTGTTTACCAGGCCACTCATACAAGAAATATTGAACAGCTTGGTGGTCTGATGAAAAGAATGCCATACACATCGGTCCTGTTCCTGATCGGATCGCTTGCTATATGCGGCCTGCCGCCATTCAATGGCTTTATTTCTGAATATCTCATTTACCTGGGTATGT
>DOTV01000093.1:0-326 GCA_003520925.1 Bacteroidales bacterium
ACCTGTCATCCCTGCAATGAACATTGCTCCGCCATCTGTCTGGACACCAACGGAAGCTCCGTTTTCACCGTGTATATGGACTTTTCCGTAAATGCCGGGCTTTTGGGAGTTGCTGACAAGTATGTTACCTATTGCACCGCTTTTGAATTTTACAATTGCAACTGCCGTATCATCGACCTCTATAAACGGATGATTAAGGTTTTTCCAGACCCCGTAAACTTCATCTACGTCACCCATGAACCAGAGCATAAGATCGAGCTGATGAGGCGCCTGATTAACAAGAACCCCTCCACCTTCCATTTTCCAGGTTCCCCTCCATTCATCTG
>DOTV01000093.1:718-3676 GCA_003520925.1 Bacteroidales bacterium
GACTCCCAGCTTTACAAATCTTTTTCTGCAGGCATTTATGATCGCCTCGCAATCGCGAAGATCAGCAGCAAGCGGCTTTTCAACAAGCACATTTGCCCCGGCCGAGGCAGCCTCCACTGCTGGTTGTTTGTGAAAAGGGTGCGGGGTGCAGACAATTACCAGGTCAGTCTCATTTTCAAGCACCATGGGAGCAATCTCCGAATATGCCTTTGTTTTGTAAATTGATGCAAAACTTTTTGCGGTATCCTGACTTCTGCTCCAAACCCCTGCAAGCCTGGCATTTTTTATATTCTTAATCGCTTTTGCATGAAGATGAGCAACTTTGCCGCATCCTGCAATTGATATATTATAAATCCTTTCAGACACCATCAGAATCAATTATGGGATCAAAATCACTTTTCTCAGGTTACCCTCTTTATTGTATAGTTTCCTGAACCAGTCAGCACCTTCTGAGAGAGGAGCAATGGCAGAGATCTGGTCATCAACGTTCAGTCTCTTGTCTTCCAATAATTTAAGAATAATTTCATATTCACCCCTTATGGCACAGCTTCCAAGTATTTTTAATTCTCCTGTGACAATCTTCTGTAGAGGCAGTTCAATCGTTTTTGAAGTATTCCCAATCAGAACAACTGTTCCCCCCTTTCGTGCAGCAGCTATGGCGGTATTTACCGTTTCATTTTTACCTGCAGCTTCAAACGAGATATCAGAACCGCGGGAATTTGTCAGTGCTTTTATTTTTTCTTCTATATTTTTTTCTGATGCATTAAAAACCTTATCTGCTCCAGCCTCCTTCGCAGAGGCAAGTTTGCCGGAATCAATGTCAATCGCTATGATTATTCCAGCTCCCGCGATTCTCAGCAGCTTTATCAAAAAGGTTCCAATCATGCCTGCACCGGTTACAACACAACTATCGCCAGCTTTCATTTGAGCGACATTAATTGAATGAAGAGCGACAGCAGCAGCCTCAACCATTGCAGCTTGTTCGAAAGTAACTGAATCGGGGATCCTGTAAAGGATATGCTGCGGAACTGAGAGGAATTCAGCAAAGGCTCCATTCCTTCTGTATTCACCCGGCGAAACTCCAAGCACTTCCCTGTTATCACTGAGGTTATACCTGCCTTCAAGCGTAAACCAGTCGTCCAGAGGGTAAACTGTCGAGTCGAAGGTAACCCTGTCTCCTTTGTGCCATTTTTTTACAGCCTGTCCTGTTGTTTCAATAGTTCCTGAAGCCTCATGACCCATAATAACAGGCGGAATTCTCCTTCCTGTACTGCCGTCAAAACCATGGACATCTGATCCGCATATCCCGCAGGCTTTAATTCTTACAAGAACTTCGTCGGGCCTGATTTCCGGATCCATAACATCTTTGTAAACAAGTTTTTTATATTCCTCAAGTACAAGGGCTTTCATCTTCGAAAATTGGTTTAAAGAGAGTATGGATGATGTGATAAAAACAAATATAATAAAAACGGCCGACAGTTTATTCGATTAGTACAACTACCAGGTCCATTACATTGGTATAGGTTGGGCCCGTAATTATGTGGCCTCCAAAACGTTTAAAAAAGACATAGGAATTGAACTCCGCAAGATAATTTACGGGATCTTCATTTAATAAAACTGCCTTACCAACAGTATCCGAATCCACTACAGCCCCTGCAGCATCCGTTGGTCCGTCTGTTCCGTCAGTTCCTGCCGAAAGCAGAGTAATCCCGGGGATATTTCTGAGTCTTAATGCAGTTGAAAGTGCCAGGTGCTGGTTCCTTCCTCCGTACCCGTTTCCGGTTACTTTTACAGTAGCCTCACCGCCGTACAACAGACAGGCTGGCTTCTGAATATCCTTATTATTCTTAAAGGAAACCGCCATATTAAAAACAGATTCACACACACTCTCAATATCATCATTTAACTCAGCATCAATTATAAAAGTTTTATATCCAAGACTGATTGCCTTGTCTTTGGAAGCTTTTAATGCTGTCAGGTTTGTTCCGGCAAGAATATTAAGTGCACCTTCAAAAAGAGGATCTCCAGGTTTAGGTGTTTCAGGATGAAGTCCATTCATCCCGTCTTTAAGGTAATTCAGCAAGCCGGAGGTTATGTCAGATGACAGGTTGTATTTTTCGATAACTTTAAGTGCATCACCGAAAGTTGACGAATCGGGCACCGTCGGACCTGAACCGATTACATCAAGAGGATTACCTATCACATCCGAAAGAATTATTGTCACAAGAGCGGCCGGCCTTATTATCCTGACGAGCTGTCCCCCCTTTATCCGGGAAAGATGTTTTCTGATACAGTTAATTTCATGTATTGAAGCACCGCATCTGATCAGAAGATTATTCATAATATACAGCTCCTCGGGAAGTATCCCGGGCGGCAGATCGGCAAGCAATGCAGAGGCACCTCCGGAAATAAGGCAGATCACAAGGTCATTTTCAGTTGCCCTGGACGAAATGGCTACAATATCTTCAGCTGCCCTTAATCCCCCGGCATCCGGAACAGGGTGACCTGCTTCGCTGACTTCAATTCTTTTCAGCTTGCATGAATATCCGTGTTTGACGACAATATGTCCGCCTGTTATCCTCGAACCTAGTATGGTTTCAACATAATGACCCATTGCAGCACTTGCCTTTCCTGCACCTATTACATAGATATTCTTAATATTGTCAAGCGGAATTTTGTTTTCGCCGACAATTAGCAGATTTCCTTCGAGCTTCATAATACCTGTTATGAGCTTTTCAGGCAGAACGCTTCTGACTCCTGCCATAAAAATCTTTTCAGCAATCTCATGGTTATTCATGATCAGAATTCAAATTTTTATTTCCATTTTTTTACCCCTAAATCCCCCAGAAGGGACTCTAAATCCGCATTTCTTTTTAAGCCCCCCTTGGGGGGTTGATTTCCCACCGTGGACTTTATAAACCCCCTTAAGGGGTAAGGGGGCATTACAAAACAAACAAC